>CAZMRA010000045.1:0-23479 GCA_964568485.1 uncultured Caldilineaceae bacterium
TTTAAACAAGGAGTGATCCATGCGTAAGGGATTTACCGTCGGTCAGATTGCTCAGGCGTTGCGCTGCCATGAACGGTCGGCGCGGCTCTATCTGCGTGAAGTGAATGCCGCTATTGACCATTATGCTCAGGATGTTAGCGAGTTCATTGACTTGGCCACTGTCGTCGCCCTCTATCGGCGTCATCAAGGTGAACGACTCGCTCAACGATTGATCCCCTTATTGCAATTAGCTAGCTAGTCTCTACTCAACCGAAGCATTTTGTATCTAACGCCCGGTCTACTCCGGGCGTTTCTATTTGGCAAGCTTGCCAAATTCAGTTTATGATCAAAAGCCATGGCGACAATCCGACTGCATGAGGTGAGCAAAACTTTCCCCGGCGCAAGCGCACCAGCGCTCAATGCCTTGACTTTGACCATTCCCCACGGGGAGACGGTGGCAGTAGTTGGACCTTCGGGGAGCGGCAAAAGCACGCTGTTGCGCGTAGTCGCTGGACTCGAAACCATTGATCGTGGCCAGATTTTCTATGACGACCGCGAGATGAGTGAGGTGCCCCCGAAAGAACGCCACATCGGCATGGTCTTCCAAAACTATGCGCTCTACCCCCACTTTGCTGGTCACGGCAATCTCTCGTTTTTCTTTCGGCTGCGCAAGATCACCGACGCCGAAACTGAAGAACGGATCCGCATTACCTCGCAGTTGATGGGGCTGGGTTTCGAGGAGTTGCTCAAACGCAAGCCCGGTGTGCTCTCTGGCGGCCAACAACAGCGTTTGGCCATTGGGCGGGCCATTGTCCGCAATCCCCAATTGCTGTTGTTGGATGAACCACTCTCGAACTTGGATGCAAAACTGCGCACCCAAACGCGAACTGAGATCAAGCGGCTCTTGGGCAATTTTCAGATCACGAGCTTGTATGTCACGCACGATCAGAGTGAAGCCATTGCGCTCGGTGATCAGATCGCGGTGATGCGCTCCGGGCGGATCGAGCAGATCGGGCCGATCCACACGTTGCTGGATGAGCCGGTCAATGCGTTTGTGGCTGGCTTTATCGGGACGCCGCCGATGAATCTACTGCGTGGCGGTGTGGTTGAGGATGGACAGATTGCGGTGGCTGGGCAACAACTTCCCCTTTTGCCCCGGCTACGTTCGTTACTCTATCGTGAACAAGCCGTGATTGTCGGGATTCGCCCGGAAGCAGCAACCTTGTGGCAGGCTGGCATGGAGCAATCAGCAGGGGTGCGCTGGTCGGCGCGGGTAGACGCTACCGAGTTGGATCTGGGGCGGCGAGTCCAGTGGCTGCATTGTCAGGTCGGCAGCGATCGCATTGTCTGCAGCGCCCCCGTGGAACAGGCGATCGCCGTGGGCGAGCAGGTTGAGCTGTGGCTTCCGCTCGACCAACTCTTTGTCTTTGATGCGACAACCGAATTGCGCATTGGCGGCGAGGGCACGGCTGCCAAGCCTTAATCGCGCAGCCTACTTGTAGACCTATTCACAACGCCATGCTGAGCGGGCTGGGCAAAATTTGCTGCCGCAATCCCGTTCAGCAGAGGCGTTTTTTTATTTAATTATAGACAAAGGCGGACTTGGTCGAGGTCGTTGCTGCGCCGGTCTGCAAAACCGAGCGGATCACATCCAACGTGCGGGCAACGTCATCTGCACTGACGTGGTAATTCAGCACCGCGCGCAAGCGTTTGGCGCCTGTCGCGTTGATCAATACCCCTTGCTCGGCTAAGCTGAGCGAAAGTTGCGTTGCGCTGATGTCGGGCCGGTCAAGCTCAAAAAAGACCAAATTGGTCTCAACAGTTGCCGGGTCGATGCGAATCCCTTCGATCGCAGCCAATCCTTGGGCGAGCGCCTGCGCATTCGCATGATCATCCGCTAATCGTTCGACCATCTCCGTGACCGCAACAATGCCCGCCGCCGCAATCACCCCAGCTTGACGCATCCCCCCGCCGAGAACCTTGCGATTGCGGCGAGCTTTGCGAATAAAGTCGGCGCTGCCCACGACCAGCGAGCCAACCGGCGCACCCAGCCCCTTGCTCAAGCAAACCGACACACTATCTGCTTTTTGCACCAGTCGAGCAGGCGAGACATTCAACGCCACCGCTGCATTCCACAACCGTGCGCCATCTACATGCAGCGCCAATCCGTGACGATGAGCCAGGTCGCCGACGGCATCCATGTATTCAACGGGCAGGACGCGGCCGCCGCAGACATTTTGCGTGTTCTCTACGCAGATCAAGCGAGTGGCCGGGTAATGTTCGTTATCTCCGCGGATGGCCGCTTCGATATCGGCCAAGTCGAGCGTGCCGTCTGCCTGATTGGGGATCGTGTGCGAATGCACGCCACCAAGCGCAGCCGTGCCCCCTTGTTCAGAGCGAAAGATGTGGGCATAGTTGCCAAGGATCATCTCATCCCCGCGGCCACAATGGCTGAGGACTGAGATCAAATTGCCCATCGTGCCGCTCGAGACAAAGAGCGCGGCCTCCTTACCCAACATGTCCGCAACCAGCGCTTCAAGCCGGTTGACGGTCGGATCTTCTCCAAAAAAGTCATCGCCGACCTCGGCCTCGGCCATGGCACGGCGCATGGCCTCCGTGGGCTTGGTGACCGTGTCACTGCGCAGATCGATAACTTGGCTGTTACTCGCCATCCTGCTTCTCCTTAATTTCTGTCCGAAAATGCTGCGCCAGTTTCTGGGTCTGTTTTACGCTGGCATATCGACAACAATTTTGATGGCCCCTTCATCGCGGGTCGCTTGAAGCTCGTAGGCATCCAGTACTTGCTCGAAGGGGAAGTGATGGGTGATCATCGGTGCGACATTGGCCTCCCCACGCGCGATCAGGTCGATGGCCAGCCGCGTGCACGATTGATTGGGGTCGCTGGTGGCCCCGACGATGGTGCGGCTCAAAACACATTTGCGGAAAAAGGTTGAGAAAGGAAATTCCATATCGCTCAGCCGTGGCACCCCAAAGAAGAGGATGCTGCCATGGCGCTTGACCATGTTGACGGCTAAGCGGATCGAATCTGCTTCACCTGCGGCTTCAATCACCACGTCGGGCAGCTCGCCCCGCAGAATCTCGCGCACGCCTTCAATCGCATCTGCCTGGGCATTATGGACCGTGTGGGTGGCCCCATAATGGCCTGCTGCGGCCAAACGATGGGCTTGCAGATCAACCGCGATCACGCTGCGAGCGCCCAGGCGACGCATCATCCAATCCCACCACAGACCCGCGGAGCCTTGCCCGATCACGACCACATCTTTGTCCAGCACGGGGGATGGCAAGTGTTTGCAAGCGTAAATAATGGTGCCAAGTTGCTGGGCTTGCAGCAAATGATCAAGCGGTTGGCCGTTAGGCAACACCAAGACATGCTCTTCTTTCGCAAGGTAATATTCGGCCATGGCCCGGTTATCGGGGGCCAAGGCTAGTGCCAAGTCGCCCACGCGAATGGAGGAATTTTCGGAGCCGACCGCTTCCACCACGCCGACCATCTCGTGGCCGCTGGTGCCAACTGGCAGCGGATAGGCATGGGGGGCAGAGAAATGGATCGAATGATAATCACTACCACAGAGCGAAACTTGTTTGGTTCGTACCAGCACATGCCCCGGCTGTAATTCTGGTTTTGACGATTCTACGATTTCGAGCCGCCCAGGGGCCACTACCTGTGTTGCACGCATGGAGTTCCTTCCTCATCCTCAATTTGGTTTATGCCAGTAAACATATGGGTGGTGGTCAAGATGAGTTGATATGCTTTGGAAGCTATTTGACCACGTGATTGTTGACTGGGAGGATGAAGAGGCATCTCCATCCTCCCAGCGTGAAGCGTTTCTATGAACGATGGACTACCACTATTTGACCATTACTTCCCCAGGTCAAAGGCGCGTTGATAAACTTGGACATAGCCATTGTAATCAATGTCGCGCGGGTTGCCGATGGTCTGTGGATCATTGGCGGCCAATTCCGCAAGATAGGGAATTTGTTCTTCCCGAAAACCCAGCTCTTGCAGCGAGGGAATGCGCAGATCTTTGATCAACCGGTAGACAGCCTCGACCGATTTTTCTGCAGCCTGCCAAACTGAGAGCCCACGAGTATCTTCGCCGAGGGCTTGGGCAATGCGGGCGAATTTTTGAGGTTCACCCATATAGTTGTATTCCATCACGGGGCCAAGCAGCCAGGCCGTCAACGGGCCATGGGGCGCCGTGGTGAGCACGCCGCCGGCAGTCTGGCTCATGGCATGGGCTGCGCCCGCACTTTCAGTGCCATAGGCCATACCACCCAGCATCGCCGCCATACACATCTTGTACCGAGCGGTTTGGTTATGCCCTTGCGCATAGGCGATGCGCAGGTAATCGCTGACATATTCCATGGCTTGCAGTGCTACTGCATCTGGCCAGGCTTGCGCATAGGCACAAGTGTAACATTCAATCGCGTGCGCCAGTGCGTCCATGCCCGTGCCCGCGGTGACCGGTGCCGGCAAGCCCAGCGTTAGCAGCGGGTCGATTAAGGCGACATGGGGGGCGATCAAGGGTGTGCCACCGACATTATATTTGATCTTGCGCGCTGGATCGGTGATCACCGCCCAGAGCGTGACTTCACTGCCGGTGCCTGCGGTGGTGGGAATGGCGATCATCGGGGGGATGCGCTCGGTGATGGGGTTGGGGTCGGCCCACTCATAAGCGGCAATGGAGCCACCTTGGCGCACAACCACGCCAATTGCTTTGGCCGTATCGAGTGAACTGCCGCCGCCCAGACCGATCAAGCCATCGCACTTTTCGCGTTGGTAGAGCTCCGCTCCTTGATCGACCAAGGCGATCGGTGGGTTCGCGATCACTTGATCGAAGGTTACAAAGTCCACGCCCCCGGCGCGTAAGATGTTGCAGGCTTCATCGAGCAATCCCGCTCGTACCAACCCCTGGTCAGTGACTACCAGTGGCCGCTTGATGCCTAATGCTTTAGCCTCTTCGGCGAGATTAGCCAGCGCCCCGAGGGCATGCTTGACAACAGTCGGAACAGTGAACGAGCGAAGATTGACCATATGACCTCGTGTTCTGGGTGATTTTCTTTGCGATGAATGGTATCAAGTCCGAGTCTGCCTTAGCGAGCCAAAAATTCTTCAATGGCTGCAAAGAGGCGATCGAGATCCGCATCGTTGATTTCGCCCATGTGGGCAATCCGGAAGGCTTTGCCCTTGTAACTGCCATAGCCATCGGAAATTTCCATCCCCAACGTGGCTAAGTAGTCGTTGAGTTTGCCGATGGGCGTTTGGCGGTTGTTGGCGACATTGGTCACGGTGGGCGAGCGATAGCCTTCCTCGGCCATCAATTCGTACCCTTGAGCGACCGCCCATTGCTGCGTGCGGGCGGCCAGGCGATGATGGCGGGCGAAGCGGGCTTCCAGCCCTTCGGCGAAGATATGATCCAACTGCACACTCAAGGCCCGCATCAATGAGATGGCTGGCGTGGCTGGTGTGGTGCTCTTTTGCAGTGACTTCTCTAAATTGAGAAAATCAAAATACCAGCCGCGGCCTTTGACGCTCTTAGCCTTTTCGAGCAAGCGATCGCTCACCGAGCAGAAGGCGAGACCCGGAGGGGCAGCCAAGCACTTTTGGGCCGAAGTCAGGCAGATATCCAGCCCCCATTCGTCCACGGGAATACGCGTCCCCGCAAACGAGGAGACCGCATCAACCATGATCAGGGTATCGGGGCTGAGCTGGCGGACCACTGTGGCGATTTCGCCAACGGGGCTGGTGACCCCAGTGCTGGTTTCGTTATGCACGACGGTGATCGCCTCAACGGGGCCGTTGCGCAATGCATCTTCGAGGGCTGCAGCCACCTGCTCCGGCTTGACCGCAGTGTTCCATTCGACATCGACCCGGATGGCTTCTTTGTCGCAGCCGACAGCACAGTTATACCAGCGTTCGCTAAAGGCACCATTGACAAAACAGAGCACCCGTCGGCTGACCGCGTTGCGGATCGCGGCTTCATGCAGGCCAGAGCCAGACGCGGCCAAAATATAGACCCGCGATTGGGTGAAATAGAGTTCCTTCAGTTGCTGTTCAATTTTGGCGAATAGACTTTCAAACTCATCGCTGCGATGACCGATCATTGGGGCGGCTTGAGCTTGTAACACTTCGGGCAGCACATCGGTTGGCCCCGGAATAAACAACCGTTGTGGCGGTTTTGTTTGTATGGTCATTAGGTAGCTGCACCTTTGGAAATGAGTGGCGAAAAAATTGAGAAATTGGGGCTGAAAGTCGTCGATTGCAGGTTGCCGAACGCGTTTTAAACTTATCACTTGCAACGTGCAATTCGTAACTCATGCCCGACAAACTTGATTGGCACTGTCAATTTGTGTTGAACATTCCCGGCCTATTTTGCCACCGGAACGGGTACAGCGACAAAAGTAGATTGATTGAAATCCGCGTTCCGTTTATACTTACAGGGAAGTTCGCTCAAAAGCTTGAGGACTGGCTGGATTATGGCCAGGTAATACCAGAAGGCTTGATTTTGGGCAGCATTCTTAAAAACCACTACAATCTGTCCAGCCTACTCAACGCAATTGAACAGCGCAGTTTATGAACTCAGCGACTCAGCCGTCAGCAAAAATTGTCTGCCGTAATTTGTGGAAAGTCTTTGGCAACCACCCCGAACAGCTGCTTGCCTCGATTACCGAGGATGCCTCCCGCGAACAGATTTTGGCGCGCACGGGTCAAGTGGTGGCGGTGCGTGATGTTTCGTTTACTGTGCACACTGGGGAAACCTTTGTGGTGATGGGGTTGTCCGGGAGTGGCAAATCCACGCTCTTGCGCTGCTTGCCACGGTTGATCGAGCCGACGCGGGGCGAGATTCTCATCGATGGCCAGTCGATTACCCAGCTGGATGAAGCCCAGTTGCGCCAGATCCGCCGCCACAAGCTGAGTATGGTTTTTCAGCACTTTGGGTTATTTCCACACCGTAGCGTGTTGGAAAATGTGGCCTTTGGCTTGGAGATTCAAGGTGTCAAACCGGAGATCCGCCAGCAGCGCGCCCGCGCTGTGCTGGAGCTCGTGAACCTCCAACAATGGGGCGATGCCTATCCCAGCCAGTTGAGTGGAGGGATGCAACAGCGGGTCGGTTTGGCGCGTGCCCTGGCTGTTGACCCCGAAATACTCCTCTTTGATGAGCCATTTAGCGCACTGGATCCGCTAATTCGTCGCGAAATGCAAGATGAATTATTGCGTTTGCAGGAGCAGATGCAGAAGACGCTGATCTTCATTACCCACGATTTTGCCGAAGCGATCAAGCTCGGGGATCAGATCGCGATTATGAAAGATGGGCAGTTTGTCCAAGTAGGAACCCCCGAAGCGCTTGTGCTCCACCCGGCGGATGCGTATGTGGCGGCCTTCACCAAAGATGTGCCGCGCGTCAAGGTCTTGACCGCACGAGCTGTGATGCGACCAGTCGAGACTGCACCGACCAGTGAACACGCGATCTCTGTGACCATTAAACTCGAAGAATTGATTCCCATCCTGACTGTAAGTGATGCTGTTTTCCCCGTAGTTGATGAATCTGATCACCTGGTCGGTTGTGTGGACCGCACCGCGGTGCTAAGTGCGTTAGCTGAGCAACCCGATCCTGCATGAGTACCCACAAATTGCCCGACCAGGTTCTGTCCAAGCCAGCCCCCTCAACCCCATTCCACTGGAATACGCGTCTGGGACTGGCTGTTGCGGCTTTGTTGTTGCTGGCATTGATCCCACTGCTGCACGCGGCGAATCTGTTTACCGAGAATGTCCCGTCCGCGTGGGACCCACCCTTGCGCGTACCGCTCAATCAGCTACAAACGTGGTTGATCGGCAACCGGAATTCGCACCCGATCTTTCTCTATTTCTTTGAGCCCTTGAGTGATCTGATCGACTTCGCACTGCGCTGGCTGGAAGCTGCTTTGTTAGCGCTACCCTGGCCTGCTCATCTGCTGCTGCTTTGCGCCATTGGCTATCGAGCCGGTGGCGTGCGGTTGGCAGTTGGCGCCAGTTGCGGTCTCCTGGCCATTGCCCTCTTTGGCTTGTGGCGGGAAGGGATAGCAACCCTGGCGCTTCTTTCCGTTTCGGTATTTCTCGCGTTGTTGATCGGCATTCCACTGGGAATTGGGGCGGCACGCTCTACGCGCTTTGATCGCATCCTGCGCCCCTTGCTAGACGCAATGCAGACCATGCCTGCCTTTGTCTACTTGATCCCGGTGCTGCTCTTTTTTGGCATAGCCCGCGTTCCGAGCGTTATCGCCACCGTGATCTATGCGCTACCGCCCGCCATTCGGTTGACTACATTGGGACTCCGCCAGGTTGACCCTCAAGCCCTCGAAGCTGCCGACGCCTTTGGCGCCACCAGTTGGCAAAAGTTATTTAAGGTGCAGCTCCCACTGGCGCTGCCTTCACTCCTGTTGGCAGTGAATCAGACCATCATGATGGCATTGGGAATTGTCGTGATCGCTGCCTTGATCGGAGCTGGCGGTCTCGGCTGGGCTGTCCTCGACGCATTACGCCGTTTGCGGGTGGGACAGGCCTTGGAAGCTGGGCTGGCCATTGTGATCCTGGCGGTGATCTTTGATCGGATCATGGCTGGGTTCAGCCGAGTGAGCCAACGTCAACTGCGCCAACTGGCATCATCTTCCACGGACACAAGACGCAAGTCAGTTTGGAGGACAAGGTTGGGCTTTGGGGGTGTTATCTTGCTCCTCGTGCTGCTACTAATTGGCGCAGCGCGTGAGCTGGACATCGCCCGCACATTTCCCACGGGCTGGCAATTCTCGATCCGTGGCCCGGTGGATGCGGCGGTGAAATGGATGGCGGTCAATCTTTATGAAATCGGCGGCTTGCCCATTGGCACCGGCCCGTTTAGCGATGCGCTCGTGCGCTGGCTACTCAATCCACTGCGTACGCTCTTCCAAACGGTCATCCCTTGGCCGGTGATGATTGGGATCTTTGCGTGGCTCGGCTGGTCGGCTGGCGGCTGGCGGTTGGCCCTCGGCAGCGCAGTAGGCATCTGGCTGCTCGGCGGTTTAGGCCTGTGGGCGCAAAGTATGGATACCCTCAGTCAAGTGTTGGTTGCCATCTTGTTGACGTTGTTGCTGGGGGTGCCGCTAGGGGTGCTTGCTGCGCGTAGTAATTGGTTTGAAGGCCTGTTGCGACCTATCCTCGATTTTCTGCAAACCATCCCGCCCTTTGTCTACCTCGTGCCGGTAATCATGTTATTTAATGTGGGGCGTGTGCCGGGGATTATCGCCTCGATGCTGTATGCCTTGCCTCCGGTGATTCGCTTAACCAATTTGGGCATCCGGCAAGTTGCAGCGAGTGCTACCGAGGTGGCCGATGCTTTTGGGGCAACAGGCTGGCAAAAATTGCGCAAAGTGCAATTGCCCTTGGCTTTGCCTGCGTTGATGATGGGGGTGAATCAGGCGATCATGATGGTGCTGGCGATGGTGGTGATCGCCGGCTTGGTCGGGGGCGGTGCACTGGGGTTGGAGGCTGTCAATGGGTTAACGCGCAATGATCTAGGGCGGGGAATTGAGGCTGGATTGGCGATAGTCATTCTTGCCATTGTGCTTGATCGGATCTCGCAGCGCTGGGGTATCCGCAAGTATTGAGCGTTCAATCAAAATCACCTCCATCACTTGTCGGTAACTGACAAGCAATGGAGGTGACTCTAGGTGATCACGGAAAACTTAGGGCAACCAAGTACTCCAGACTGCTTCGTTGGCATCCACCCACTCACGCGCAGCTTCATCGATGCTCTTGCCATCGACCTCAACAGCAGCCACCAACATGATCTGCGTGTCGGTATCGTAATTCATCTTGCTGAGGAAAGTGTGGACGTCGGGCGCAGCCTCTGCAAGTCCGGACCAGAAGATTTTGAACAGCACATCTTCTGGATAGTCACAATCGATGCCGCCGCTCTCGGCCTTGGCATAACATTCGTCGCTATAGGGAGGCAATTCGACCTCGGTCAGATCAAAGCGAGCGAAGATCGAGTGTGGCTTGTAGAAATAAAACAAAATGGGGGCTTCGCGGTTATAAGCGCTCTCCAATGCCGCTAACAGCGCATCCTCCGAACCCGCAACAACGACTTGGAAATCAAGCCCCAAATTGCGGATAATATCTGCATCATATTGCACCCACGACGTATCCCCAGCTAAAAATTGGCCTTGATCCCCTGTTTCGGCGGTGGCAAAGAGTGCCGCTGCCTCCGGCGATGCAAAGCCTTCCCACGTAGCCAATTCGGGATGTTCATCCAGCAAATAAGTGGGAATAAACCAGCCGATCTTCCCGATAGGTCCAAGCGGCCCCCCATTTTCGACAGCCTGTTGTGTGTCAATGTATTGGGCCACATTTTCAGCATGGCCAGAAGGCCATACTTCCAAACTTGCATGAATATCCCCAGCGGCTAGTGCGGGCCATTGAGCATTTTCATCCAAATTGACAACCTCTACAGGATAGCCGAGCTGCTCTTCGATCAACAACTTGGCAATTGCGACATTCAGTTGTGAAGAGGACCAGGGATTGGCCACCAGCTGGATGGTCAGTTGTTCGGCGGATGCTGCTCGGGTGGGGCTAGTGGCCTCGCTTTCCGTGGAGGGGGCTGCTGGTGCAACACAGCCACTCACCAAAAGCAGAAGCAAACAGCTCCCAATAAAATGACGGACAACGGTGCTCAACACAATGGGCCTCCTTGGTGCAGATTGTAAGAATGGGGGGATAAGTCGCCGCGAGTATAACACTGCCGATCTGCTGTGTCAATCGTAAGGCGTGGTTGCCAGTTGCTTACAAAATAGTTTGACGCGCACCCACGCCGATGATATACTCGCTTTGGCCCCGGTCATTGACCAATTCCTTGCAACAACCACCCACCCCGCGAACTTACTGCTTTGGAGGAGGGAGTGCAGAAAGCGTCACCTGATCTGCGACTTTTTTGGCGGTATTTGTTACTCATCTTGTTAGTTGGCTTCGGGATCGTCGCTTGTAATCGCATCCCAACTGACCCACCTAGCAGTAATAACCCGGTTAGTCCTACAGTTGTCGAAATTGAAGTGACCCGCGTGGTTGAAGTCGTAGTGACACCTACACCTCAGCCAATGAGTTCATCTTGTGAGCGTGAAAAGCTGGCCAGCGCCGATGAAGTTGTGATTGGCGCCCTGCTACCATTGTCGCGCCCAGGTGCCATGCTAACGGGCTTTGCCATGCAAGCGGCCTTTAGCCTTGCGGTTGATGATCTCAACGCCAATGGTGGGATCGCGGGCCGACCTGTGCGGTTAGTTACCTATGATACGGCAAATTATGGACAGTGGGGAACGCAACTAGCTGAACGTTTAATCACCTTAGATTGCGCTGCGCTTTTGGTTGGTGGACATCATGCCGATGTGGCCTATGCCATCAAAGAAGTGGCGCATCAACATGGCGTGCCGGTAATTTTCCCTTCGGTCATGTCCGATAATCTTACCGCCGACCAATATCCCGAAGTCTTTCGGATCAGCCCTTCGCTTAGCTTGGTCGAGCAGATGCCGGCAAAATGGTTGACCGAAGTGGGAGATTACAACCAAGATGGTAAACAATTTGTCCTGGTTCTGAGCGAGAACACAACAGAAAATCAAGATTACGGCAAACGGATTCTCAACTGGATCCGCATGGCTGGAATCGACGCTGAGCAATTAACGATCGAGCTACCTACGACAAATTTTTCACCCATCATCGCACGCATTGTTGCCTTGAATATAATTCCAGATGCGATCATCATCGCAGTTCCAGGGGAACCGGCTCTGCCACTCCACCAGCAGATGGTGGCTGCTGGGATCGGACCACAAGGTCGCACGCTGCTGGTGAACAATACCAACGCGCTAAACTCGCCAAATTTTTGGTCGTTGGTTCCAGCCGGTGTCTTTGCCGTTTTGCCTCGGATTGGGCCATGGCCCACCGCTGTTTCAACTTCGGGAGCAGCCTTTGTAGAACGCTTCAGGGCCTATTTCGACCGCTGGCCCGATTACCAAGCCTTTGCCGCTTATGACGCAATTCATCTGGCAGGAGATGCGATCGCACGGGCCGACAGTTTGGAGTCTGCGGCGATCATTGCGGCTTTGGAAGCAAGTGATATTGAGCTGACGTTGGGCCATTATTACTTCCCTTATGGCAGTGCCAACCCTCCGGATGGTACCACCACCCCGACACACTGGTGGCATCAGTGGCCGGATTTCCCGTTGCTCTATTTACAATACACATCACCGGGCCAAGCGCCGACGGCAGCACCAGTCATTTGGCCGATGCAGTATCGCACAGCGGAGCAGCCAGTCCTCAGCCAACCTGATCTGCCTTAGGGTATGGAATCTCTTACCCAGCTCGCATCGTGCTTACAAGCTAGGTATTCTTAGATGAAATATTATGTGACTCGCCAGTTGAGGATTTCCCAGTCCTGCTGGCGAGCCAACTGTTCGAGTGGTGGATCGGGGTTGACGGCAATTGGGGTTGCTACTAACTCGAGCAGGGGTTGATCGGAGATGTGGTCGCTGTAGAAATAGCTGTCGGCCAACGAAACATTCTGCTCTTCCGCCCAGCGGCGCATCCAGTAGACCTTGCCTTCGCCGTAGACAACGGGGTGGCGCAACAGTCCCGTCAATCGGCCATTTTCGCTTAACCAGTGCGTATAGACTGTATGCTCGATATTGAGCTTGGCCGCTACTGGCAGCACGGCAAATTGGCTGCTGGCACTACAGATTACAGGAATGTGGCCTTGCGCCTGATGCCAGGCTACTTTTTCGTACGCGGCTGGAGCAATGGCGTGCACCAAGATTTCATCAAACCAACTCGCAACTAGTTTCCAAATATCGTCTTCTTTAAGGCCGCGCGCTACTAGCGCACTGCGCGCCATTGCTCGCGGCACATCACGGCTCCCTAGACGATATTGAAGATAACTAGCGATCAATGGAATGGTGTTGCGCGGGCGAAAGAAGCGGAAATAAAGTCGGTGGCGACGAACGTATTGGATGAACAAATCCCCAGATGATGCAAGCAATAACGTATCATCTAGATCAAAAATAGCAGCGATCCGAGTCATAAGGGTAGGCAGTGTACAACTAGCGATTAC
This sequence comes from uncultured Caldilineaceae bacterium, assembly GCA_964568485.1. Classification (GTDB taxonomy): domain Bacteria; phylum Chloroflexota; class Anaerolineae; order Caldilineales; family Caldilineaceae; genus CFX5. The sequence continues at coordinate 13,107 of CAZMRA010000045.1, forward strand.
TTCTTAAAAATTTTGGGGATAACCAGAAGCTCCAGCTGAGCACTGCCCCACCGAATTTGATTCCACCAGAAGATCTCCATTTGCAAATGAACCAGCGCCGCGGTGGGCATCCGAAAATTGAGGCGGGCCGGGACGCCACTCACCAAGCCGGCAACTAATTCTTCTAGCCCGGTGTTATGCCCAACCAGCACCGCGTGCTCTATGTCTTGCGGGATGTTGGCAATGATCTCCAACAGTGTCTCTGCCGTTGCCTCATACACGGCGGGCTCCCAAAATGGGGTCGGCCCATTCTTGTATTCTGCCAACATCAGCTCGGTAGTTTGTCGAGTACGCAGCGCAGGTGAGCTGATCCACCAATCGACCGGTGGGGCTAAGTGAGTCAGCAATTCACCCATCAGGGTGGCATCGCGGCGGCCGCGCCCATTTAATGGACGTTCGAAATCAGTTGCATAGCCTTCTGGTCGCTCGGCTTTGGCATGCCGAATGATTGTGAGCTTTTTCATGATGATCGCTATTGATAATGGCAACCGGGATTCATTAGAGTAAAAGTTATGAATATATTATAGGGGCAAGTAGGTCAGCTGGCTAATCCACTAATTGTGGCAGCAGTAGACAACCGCTGACAAACCATTTGCAACCTCACCTAGCGATAGGGAGTATACTTATTGAACAAGGAGTGTAATGAGGATGTGAGTGGGCGGATTCCTTGACTAAATGCATCATCGTAGAATAGCTGGCTATTTGCCATCACTGTCTAATTGCGCTACCATTGGCCTCCAAATGAAAACCACACGACTTACGCAGTGTCTACGCTGTTTTAGGAGAGAGGCTGGCACCAGCAAGTAGGTTTTCGGTCGAGGTTGCGTAAGTTCGAACCTACAGACTCGCTGAGCGGATGAGCCTCGACGAACGCTTGTTGTTCTTAACCGTCTCATCCCCCCGAGCGTTTCATGAGGCGCTGCGTAGCAGGAGTCACCCAATAGAAGCGCATCGAGGAGGCCTGGGTTTCGTGAGCAATTTCATATCGGTGAATTATCATCCAGCGGGCACTGTGAATCGGTCGCGTTTGCGGCTCCGCTGGTATTGTATGCTACTGATCCTATTGGCTTGTGCCGCTTGCAGCCAAGAGCAAGGATTACCTACCCGTACCCCTTTTCCCACATGGACACCCACGCCGCTAGGCGGGGCTGTGCCAAATCCGCCCGCGGCTGAAGCGCCGGTTGTGTCACCCGATCAGCAGGCACCCGAGGGACAACAAGAGCCAGTGGAAGCGCCGCCGGTGGCAGTGGCAGACACGCCGACCGACACACCTGTCCCTGCTGAGCCAACGCCAACGCCTATGCCGACCGATACGCCTGTTCCGCCCCCAACAGACACACCAACGGCTACGCCGGAGCCAACCGCGACGCCAACGCCAGCGTTTCTCTTCACCCTAGAGAGTGCTGAGAAATTCCCAACCACATCGTTAGCTGTCAATGTTGTGCGGATTTATTTGTATGTCTATTCGGAAGAGGCATTGGGTCTGCCTGATTACAGCTTGCAAGTAGTGCATAATGGCACGCCCTTGATTGTGGATGAGCTTTCTCGGGGTGGTGCTCCAGATGTAACCCGAACTGACCCCAGCCCTTATACACGCTTCACCAATTTGGATGTGCTCTTCGCGGAGAATCAAGCCGGCCGCTGGGAGATCCAATTGATTGACGCGAACCGAGTTCCGGTCGGGCCTCCTGCTACTTTTGAGCTCACAGCCGATGAGAATACCCGCGAGTTGTATGTTCGCTATCGGCAAGACTAGACTTAGCTTATCGAATCACACCCACTCGCAAGCAAAAGCCGGGAGAAATCGCTCTCCCGGCTTTTTATTATGTATAAGTTTCCAGTTGCGAACTACCTGAGGATCTCACCATGTAACGCTCACTCCTCTGGGACTTGTCCACTAGGCAGAACATCCCCGTTGACTTCAGTCTCTTGGATAAAAATAAACAGCGAACACGCTGTTCTGGACAGTCGTGCTCGCTGTTTGGCAACAAGCGGAATCTCGCTTGAGGATTAAGTCGCTTTACCGGCGAATCGGCTCACCCCGATGGGTTAATATTGCAAGAGCCACTCACCAGAGCCATCTGGGTCGGGAACGAAGTAGATCCACAAGTCGCGGGCTTGTTGATTGTCAATAAAGAAGTCGTCATTCCCCGAAAGGCTGCGCCATGGGCTGCTAGCGCTAAACGCAATTTGGCCAGGGATGACAAAGATGCTGACCGATTGGCCTGGTTGCAGGTCATACTCACTCGGCCCCTCGACCACACGGAAGCGCTGGTCAAGCGTAAAGCGGACGACTTGATCGAAGCCATTGTTGACGATCAGCAACGCTTGCCCATCCGGGATAGTCGATGTGATCGGGGTGGTTGCTGTGGGGCTTTCACTGCCTGGTTCTTCAGCGATCTCGCCTTCACCGACTGGAGCTTCTGGCGCTACCGGCTCTTCAGCAGGATCGGCATCAACCGTCTCTGGGGTGGTCGCTAACCTACCATCCATAATTTCGGTTTCTGGCAGAGCGGCGATGTCGCCTTGGCACTCGACAAAGCTAGCACTGCCGGTTATCCAGCCCCCAACTGCGACTCGATCATCTACGGCTAGCCATTGGCCAGTCTGATCGCGGCCAACCACCAGAACATCTCCCGGATCACTTTCTGTACCCCGAACCTTGGTTAGAATTTCATATTCCAAGCCGGGCCCACTGCGCACATTCAAAGCTGGCACGAGGACCGTGCAAACCATGGGGACAGTAGCTCCTCCAGGCTGTGTAACCGGAACGGTGGTGGAACCCGGTGTTGATGCCGCAGGTGCTTCAGCTTCAGTCTCAGCTTCGGCAATCGGCTCTGGTGTAGGCGTAGGTGTTAGAGCTGCAACCACTGGTTCAAGTTGCACCATATGGCGGCGACTGCCAGGAACCCCACCCGAAGTGCTGAATTCAGTCAAGGCATAATAGATGCCGGGCTCTACACGCTGCGGGTACCATTCACAGATGGTCTGATTCCCCGCTTCCAAGCAGCTCCGCACATAAAGCGTGAGAGGAGCATCAGCTTCGCCTGCAAATTCCTGAATACCGGAAGGTGCTACCTGATATTCTTCTTCTTCAAAGAAGACTAATTCTGTGCTGCCGATGCGGTTTTGCACCCAAATGCGGTCGATGGGAGGCATGCCAGCAGGCTGCAACATCAGATTGTCTGCATTCTCCGTGCTTGGCAAAATCTCATAAAAACCATCGCGGTTCACCAAGAAGGGATCCCAGAAACAATTCTCGGATGTTTCCGGAGTCCCGACCGCACAATTGAACAAATTGAGCACAGTCGCATCGCGCAGTAAGTTGAGCCCCAGCGAGCGCGATGGCGCTAACTCGTATGTCTGCCCCTCGATAAAAAAGCTGACGACCACATCGCTGCGATTGGCAATGATCGTTCCTTCAATCGGGCCACTGGGCACGGTTGGGGTCGGTGTCGGCGTCGCGGTTGGAGTTGGCGGTAGCGGGGTTGCTGTTGGCGCGCTGGTGACAACCGGTGTGAGGGTTGCCGTCGCTGCCAGCGTCGGGGTGGCTACCCGTGTACTTGGTGTTGCCGTTAAAGGCAGGGTCACGGTAATTGCACTGGTTGCTTCGGCAAAGAGATTTCGGGGGATGTCACCTTGTGAAGATCGCCGTGTCGGTTGGGGCGAGGAAACAGTCGGGGGAACTTGCTCACTATTCACAAGCCCATAAGAAAGTCCCGGGCGGTCAACAGCGGCAAGCGCTGGATATTCGTAGCTTGCTGTGGTCAGCTTTGCTTGCACTGTCGGCGTTGGGCCGATCAGCAAGAAAGCCACAACAAGCCATGGGATCAATCGCTGCATGGTCATTTCTCGGTTCAGTATGGATGTCCTCGTTGTCCTCGCTCAGAGCCTAGTAACTGCCCTGGCTTGAAATTTGCCATACCACTAATAGATATTATCATCCTTGTCAACTTCGCTACAAGTTGACCTAAAACGGGAAGCCTACACATTTAGTACGTTGGTACGACGGTTTAGCACCGGTCTAGGTTCCCTTTATTCTACAAAGCACACTGGTTCGCATGCAACAGTGGGGCGAATTGCTGGTAATAAAAAGCGCAGGGAGATGCTCACCCTGCGCCTTTGGTTACGGTAGCAATCGTATTTACTTGGTTTCGCGGTAGATCACATGTTTGCGGAGGGTCGGATCGTACTTGCGAAATTCCAACCGATTGGTATCGTTGCGGCGATTTTTTTCGGTCAAATAAATATGCGAGCTTTCTGTGCTGCGCAATTTTACGATGACGCGCGGTCCCTTTTTTGCCATTCTCTTCACTCCTTCTGCACGCTATCAACAAGCCCCCTGAGCGGTTGTTGTGATCAACTTGCGCTCAGCGCGCCTTTTTGTCTCACCCTGAACAGGGAGAGTATACCCTAAACCGAACATTTGGGCAAATTCTTTACGAAAAATATTGGCCGATCAGTGGGCGCAAGCGTTCCACTAGTGCCGGCGAGATGAGCGACCGGTTGGTCATGATGGCATCTTGCAGCGCGTTGGCTTGGGGCGAAGGTCCCGCTCCAGCTAGGCGCTCGATGGCATTGGCAACCGCTTGTTTGGCTACATCGGCGTTATGCAGCAGCGTGCGTACGACCATGTCGACAGTTACAGGCTCTTCACTCTCGTGCCAGACATCGTAATCCGTAACATGGGCCATCACGGCATAGCTAATGCCTGCCTCGCGTGCCAGTTGCGCTTCGGGGGTGGTGGTCATACCGATGATATCCATGCCCCACTGGCGATAGACGCGGCTTTCGGCCTTGGTGCTAAAGCGCGGCCCTTCAATCGTAATGAAATTCCCGCCCTGGTGGACTGGATTGCCGGTTGCCTGAACAGCCTCGTAACAGAGTTGGCTTAACCAAGGGCAAAAGGGTTCGGCGAGGCTCACATGGACCACCACTCCCTCGGTGCCGACCGCTGGGTCATCAAAAAAGCTCAAAGACCGTGAGCTGGTATGGTCAAATAATTGGTCGGGGATCACAATGTGGCCGGGCGCGATCTCTTCGCGCAAGCTGCCGCAAGCGCTCACCCCGATCAGATATTCAACGCCAAGCTGTTTGAAGCCAAAAATGTTGGCGCGTTGATTGAGTTGTGTCGGGCTGATGCGATGGCCGCGACCGTGCCTTGGCAAGAAGGCGACACGCTGGCCGTGCAAGGTGCCAACAATGTAACGATCCGAAGGCGTGCCAAAGGGGGTCTCCACAGCCACTTCTGTTACATCTTGTAATGCTTCGATCTGGTAGACCCCGCTGCCACCAATCACGCCAAAACGAATGGGTTCTGTCACTGCTGCTCCTTAGGATTTCCTGCTGAAACGATGGTACATAAACTGCTACTGATGAGTTAGGCTCGACTTAGCAAAGCATGCTGGGTGCTCAGGCGGCCACTGCGGTTAACCCAAGCTCGTGCTTAAAGTTTTCATAATATTCTTGCAACAGAATGCGCGAGCGCTCGACCAAGGCCAACGCTTCTTCTTGTTTATAGCTATCATCGGGCCGCCAGTAACGTGTCTGCAAGCGATAGGGGCGTAAGCCGTTGTGGACATCGCGCTGCTCGCAGAAGAGATCGGCCACCGATGGGCGATTGATCCACGAATCACCCAAGTTGTGTTCAAGCGCTAGATACCAAAGCGCAAATTGGCGAATGCGCTCGCGATCAAAATAGCCGATCGGGTTCATGTGCTGAATGAACCGTTGCAAGCTCTCATTCTTCAAATAGCGCCGGTAGTCGGCCACCCAGAGACTTTCCGACAAAAAGAGGGGCGAGCCATGCAACAGTAGCCCTTTGCTTTTGATGGTATTCCCCGTTTGCACGACTTCCAGCCCAACGCTGCCCGGATCATCGTCCATGACCGCATCTTCGACATTTTCGACGGGCACCACCTTTAATTCGGGGTAGGCCGTCGCCACAACGCCTTGATAGCGCCCTTTGACAAAGACTCGCCGCCCATCGCGCGCCAAGTGATTCAGAAAATCACGTGGGTAGGGGGTGGCCCGGCGGTTGGGGGGAGGCGTTTTGGCATCCGGTGAATAGTGCCGGCTGCTCGGTTTGGAGATCAGGAAAAAGCCGACGAGATCTTGCACCTCTTGGCGCAGAACAGAATTGTATCGGGTCAGTTGGGCCGAGCCAGCAATCCGGATATCCGTTGGCTTGTCCAAGTGATAATTGTACATGCCCCACTTGGTGACTGCGGTCGGGTCGCCCAGATAGTATTGGGTCATGGTGAGTAACTCATCCAGCCCGACCACGGCACAATCGACCTCATCCAAGCGGATCAAGGATGAGCCGTTGTGAGGCTCTTCGCCCTCAACCCGCACGCGTACGTCGTTAAATGTCCATTCGCGCGCCAAAAATCCGACGCGATAGGGCCGGTGATGGCGTTTGCGATCGATAAAAAGCCCAAAGCAGGGCAACTCACTGACGGCGTAATCCAGATAGTGCGCGGCTTCGCCATAATCGGTGCTGCTCAACGCTTTGCTGCGCGCCGACACTTGTAAGATCTTGTCAATCTCTTCAGGATCAGCACCCAACGTCCGGAAGCGGGCCAGCACATTCTCAAAGGTGCGCCCCGAACGGGGAATCGCACAGGTTACTTCAAATTGTGGTTCCATAAGTTGTCGGTATTATTCAAAGGCAGAGATTCCAGTCAGATCACGACCGATGATCAGCTTCTGGATCTGGGTTGTCCCTTCATAAAGGCTCGCCACACGACAATCGCGCCAGAGGCGTTCAGGTTCATATTCGTCCGAATAGCCATAGCCCCCATGGATTTGGATGGCCATATCCGCGTTGCGTTTGGCAGCCTCGGTGGCAAACATCTTGGCAATCGACACGGGAATAGTGCTGATCTGCCCTTGGTTCTTGACCCAGCCCGCTTGATAGACCAACAGCCGCGCTGCTTCGGTGTCTACTTTCATTTGGGCCAACATATCTTGCACCAACTGGAAGCCAGCGATCGGGCGATTGAAGGCAACACGCTCTTTCGCATAGCGCACGCTGACATCCAATGCCCGTTGGGCCGTGCCCACACAACCACTCGCCACGCCATAACGGCCATTGTCGAGGGCGCTCATGGCGACCTTGAAACCTTCGCCCACTTTGCCCAGCCGATTGCTATCGGGCACACGGACATTATCCAGGAAGATTTCGCCGGTATCACTCGCCAGCAGGCCAAGTTTGCCGGTCATCTTGCGGGCGGTAAAACCCGGGGTTTTGGTATCGACCAGGAAGGCGACCATGCCCTTGGTTTTGCTGCCTGGTTGGGTTTGCGCAAAGACGATCGCTACATCGGCCCAAGTGCCGTTGCTGATCCATACCTTCTGCCCGTTGAGCACCCATTCATCGCCCTCGGCCTTGGCGGTCGTCTGCACATTGCCGGCATCGGATCCAGCGTTGGGCTCGGTCAAGGCAAAGCAGCCGATCCAATCGCCATTACACAATTTGGGCAGATAGGTTTGTTTTTGCTCTTCGGTGCCCCACTTGAGGATGGTCAACTCCACTAGGGACATTTGCACCGACAAGGTGGTGCGCACGCTGGAATCGGCGTACCCAACTTCTTCAAAGACAATCGCCTCGGCGATGTAATCCAGGCCCGCACCGCCATATTCTTCCGGGATCGGCACGCCGAGATAGCCGAGTCGACCCATCCGATGCAGCAATTCGCGTGGGAAGGCATGCTCTTTTTCCCACTGACGGCTATGGGGCAAGATCTGTTCGGCGGCAAATTTGCGTACCGAATCGCGAATCATGAGTTGTTCGTCGCTCAGGCTAAAATCCACGATTGTTCTCCTTTTGATGCATATCAAGGTCCGAATGAGGAGTCGTTAACATTTACCGGCTAAATTACCCCATCCTCGCGCAGGCTGGTGAGGGCTGCTGCATCCAAACCACAGAATTCACTCAACACCGCATCGGTATGTTCACCCAACAAGGGCGGTGGCAGCTGGATCTCGGCTGGCGTGGCACTCAATTTGGGCACAGGTCCCAACATGGGGATGGGTCCAGTTACAGGATGCTCGACGGTTTGCACCATACCCCGGGCCTGCGCTTGCGGATCGGCCAAAGCTGTGGGAATATCGTTGACTGGGCCACATGGTACCCCCGCGGCCAGCAGCTCGTTTATCCAATGGGCGGTGGGCTGCGTACGAAAGCGCTCAGTCAAGAGGGGAATCAATTCGCGGCGATGCGCCACCCGTTGCGGATTGGTCGCAAAGCGCTCGTCTTCGGCCAATTCCGGGCACCCTAATACTTGGCACATGGCCCAATATTGACCATCATTCCCCACGGCTAGCATCAACCACCCATCGGCGGTGGGCATGGTTTGATATGGGACAATCGAAGCATGAGCATTGCCATAGCGTTTTGGCGCTTCCCCCGAGACTAAATAGGCACTCGCCACATTGACCAGCCAACTCAGTTGGACATCGAAGAGCGCAATGTCGATGAATTGCCCTTCTCCGGTGCGCTCCCGATGATGCAGCGCCGCCAAGATGGCAATAGTAGCATGCAAGCCGGTGGTCACGTCGGTGATCGCTACGCCCACCTTGTACGGCTCGCCCGGCGCATCGGGCTGATCTTCCGGGCCGGTAATGCTCATCACACCACCTTGGGCCTGGATTACGGTATCATAGCCTGGCCGGTCGCGATAGGGACCCGTCTGGCCATAACCCGTCAACGAGCAATAGATCAGCTTGGGGTTGACGGCACGCAGCGCTTCGTAATCGATGCCCAGCCGTTTGGTCAGGCCGACGCGGAAATTTTCGATCACGACATCGGCTTTGCTGGCTAGTTGTAATAACAAGGCGCGCCCGCGCGGATCCTTGAGGTTGAGGGTGACGCTCTCTTTGTTGCGATTGGCCGAAAAGAAATAAGCGCTTTCACCATTTGGCGTAAATGGCGGCCCCCAACGGCGGGTATCATCCCCATTGCCTGGCTGCTCAATTTTTAGAATCCGGGCGCCGAGGTCACCCAGCAACATGGTGGCGTAGGGCCCCGCAAGCACCCGCGAAAGATCCAAAATGAGGATGTCTGACAATGCCTTGCTCATATCTCAGAGTGTATCACGATTTGGCCAGTTTGTGGGTAAATTGGCGATGACTAGATGTCGATTCTACCAGATAATGGGGCAAATTGGCTGGATCGTAATCGGCGTGGTGGTGGGGCTGTACCTGCAAGCCGGGATAGCTCAAGCACAGAGTGTGCCCACCGACCCACTGACGACCACCCAGGCATTGACGGCGACGCTGCCGGTCACCGCGTCCAGTGCACCGACGAACATAGTCTTCCCAAAGCTGGTGGCCAATGTGCGTTTGGCCGGGCCTGACGATCGCCTGCTCGATCTGCGCTTGGATGCCGCCGCCAATCAGCTCTATGTCACCGATTCGACTGGCCAGTTGCATATTCTGGATGCGACCACCTATCGGACCTTGGCAGTTTTGCCCGCAGCGGGCGAATTGCTCCTCGACAGTGAGCGCAATCGGTTGTATGTGGCGCCAGCCAGCCGCTATTACCAGCCTGAACCCGCGATCAGCGTGGTTGATACGGTGGCCCTGACCATTGTCGCCACCATCGCCGATGCCACGCATCTCGCTCTGGATCGCGATAACAACCGGCTCTTTGTCGGCCAAATTGCCACTTCACCTGCGGCGGCTGCCGAGCAGCGCGTCCGCCTGATTGATGGCGAAAGCTTGGAGACCGTGACGGAGCTTCCACTGGGCGGTGTGCCGGCTTACAATCCGCGGCGCGAGGAAGTGTTGATCCAAGCGGGCACGCTCTTCGCTGTCGATCCGGCGGGCAGTGAACCGGTCCGTGATCTGTTACCCGAGCTTAGTGAACAGGCGTGCATCGACTGTGTTGGCGCGCAATATGTGGCGGGCGTGGCGCTCTTCCCGGCGGAAAATCTCTTGGCCATCGATGTGCAACCGCGCACGACCGCGGGCGGTCCGGGCTTGATCGAGCCACCGCTCTGGTTGGATGCCACGACCTTGCAGCCCTTGTCCGATCCGGCGACCCAGCCCTTGTTGCAGAGCCAGTGTGGTAGCGAACCCCTATTGCAGCCCAGTGATGGTGAACGGCGTTATGTGGTCGATCGCTTTGAACGTTATTATGCCTATACCAACTGGCGTATCGAAACGCCGGCAGGCGAACTGCTGACTTGGCTCGACGGGCTGCCGCCGCCCTTCATCAATGCGGCGACTGACCAAGCTTATGCGGGCGACTTTATCTACGAGCTGACGCCGTTGCGCCCGGTTGTGCGTTTCCCGACGGGATTTTGCCTCCTGAGCTATGATGCAGCGAG
>CAZMRA010000046.1:0-22782 GCA_964568485.1 uncultured Caldilineaceae bacterium
GCGTGCGAGTGGGATTTTCAAGCAGCGTCGCTCCGGCCCATTGCTCGTGCAATTCTGCGACTATGGCGGTCCAATCTGCGTTATCCAGAAAGGTGAGCTTGCAGACACCCCGTTCGGTTACGGCCAGTAGACAGTCCCCAAATGGCGTGGCATGGCGGCCATATTCAATCGTGAGCCCGCTGCCCTTGGTCTTAAATTCGCCCGGCGTCATGGCTTCAGTCGCGATCAGCAGATCATGCAGGCGGCTGGGGCTGGAAAGCCCGGCGTCATACGCGGCATCCAACACGCTATGAGATTCGGCCAGGAGCCGTTTGGCATGCTCGGCCGTGAGATATTGCACAAAGCGTTTGGGACTGATGCCGGCCCAGCGGGTAAAGAGCCGTTGCAGATGAAACGGACTCAATTGCAGGTGCGCGGCCAACTGATCCAAATCGGGTTGTTCGCGATAATTGTGTTCTAAATATTGAATGGCCTCGGCCACTCGTTGATAATCGGTTGATGGCATCGTTTGCTCTCCCGCACTCTTTTTAATCATACACTACAGCTAGTATAACTGAATGTTGGCTCCCTCTCCACCCATTTCTTGCGCTTTTTGGGAGTGAGCTATCGGCGGGTGAGGAGGCATCTGTTACTCGCAACCGTGTTGGCACACTTCCGCTGCCATGTTACAATTCAAGTCAGCAAAAACCTGCTTTCGTGGAACAAGCTTATGCCACCTAGAAAACGCCAGTTTGGCTTCGAAACCCGTATGCTGCACGCCGGCCACATTCCCGATGCGGTCACCGGGGCGCGTGCCGTGCCGATTTACCAGACGACCTCCTATGTCTTTGACAATGCGGAGTATGCGGCTCAGCTCTTCGAGCTGAAACAGTACGGCAACATCTACACCCGCATCAACAATCCAACGACCGCGGTCTTTGAAGAGCGGATCGCCTCGCTGGAGAATGGTACAGGCGCAGTGGCCACCGCCAGTGGCATGGCCGCCCAATTTGTTGCCTTGATGACGCTGCTTGAACCAGGCGATGAAATCGTCGCTTCAGCGCATCTCTACGGCGGCACCGTCACCCAGTTCACCCACACCTTCAAAAAGTTGGGAGTCAAGGTTCACTTTGTCGAGCCGACGGAATTAGATGCCTGGGCTGCCGCCATTTCACCCAAAACCCGGGCCCTTTATGGCGAAACCATCGGCAATCCCCAAGGCAGCGTGCTGGATCTGCGGGCCTTGGCCGACTTGGCCCACAGCCGCCGCATTCCGTTGATTGTCGACAATACCTTTGCTACGCCCTATCTCTGCCGCCCGATCGATTTTGGGGCCGACATTGTGATCCATTCGGCGACCAAATTTATCGGTGGGCATGGCAACTCGATCGGCGGGGTGATCGTTGAGGCTGGTACCTTTGACTATAGCCACTTCCCGTCCATTGCCGCACCCTCGGCCTCGTATCATGATCTGCGCTTTTACGAGACATTTGGCCACTATGGCTTTTTGATGAAGGCCCGCGCCGAGACTTTGCGTGATACCGGTGGCGCGCTCTCCCCCTTCAACGCATTTATGTTGATCCAAGGGTTGGAGACGCTCTCCGTGCGCATGGATCGCCATGTGGCCAACGCGCAGGCGATCGCCAGTTATCTCCACGATCATCTGCGCGTCGAGTGGGTGAATTATGCCGGATTGACGAGCAGTCCGTTCCATGCATTGGCGCAGCGCTATTTGCCCAAAGGTCCCGGTGCCGTCTTTACCTTTGGCTTGCGCGCCAAGAATCCGCGGCGGGCTGGGGCGCAATTGATCGAGTCGCTTCATCTCTTTTCGCACTTGGCGAATGTCGGGGATGTGCGCAGTTTGGTGATCCACCCCGCCTCCACCACGCACCAACAATTGTCGGAAGCCGAGCTACAAGCTGCGGGCGTCGGCCCCGGCATGATCCGGCTCTCGATTGGCCTCGAAACCCTCGACGATCTATTGTGGGATCTGGAGCAGGCGTTGGCTGCGCTTGAAGATTGATCTTCTGGCCTCAGTTTGCAGTATTCCGGTTTTCGATTGGAGTCGTTTTATGAGTTCATCTGAAGAGGCGCTCGCTTGTGATATTCGGCTCAATTCGGTGTTGACGCCGGAACAACAGAGCCGCTATCAAGACCCAGCGATGATTCGCAACTTGCTGGCCGATACCCGCACCATTGCCGTGGTCGGCCTTTCCAAAGATCCGCAACGGCCCAGCTATTTTGTCGCCTCGTACTTGAAATACGAAGGCTACCGCGTGATTCCCGTCAACCCGACCGCCGACGAGATCCTCGGCGAGCGTTGTTACCCCGATCTGCTGAGCATCCCCGAACCGGTGGATCTGGTCGATATCTTCCGGCCCGCGCCGGCCACGCCGGAGATTGTCAAACAAGCCATCGAGATTCAGGCGAAAGCGGTCTGGTTTCAATTGCGGATCATCAATTTAGAAGCGGCCAAATTGGCCGAGGATGCGGGTTTGCAAGTTGTCGTGGACCGCTGCATCAAGATGGAACATGGGCGTTACGGTGGCAGCTTACATTGGGTTGGCATGAATACCGAGATTGTGACCGCCCGCAAAGCGCGCCGCTTTTTCTAAATGCAGATAAAAACTCTGCGGACTTGCGAAATGTCTGGGATGTACCGGTTGTCTTCCCCTATGCTAACTAGCATTGCTACCACGCTCCCAACGTTTATCCCGAACCATGTGTAGTCATCTTGGAGGAACCAAACCGTATGAAGCTTGCTTTTATTGCCGCTAATGATCTAACCCAGTTGGAAGCTGACGCTGCGTTTGCGGCGGCCAATGGTTTTGCTGGTCTGGAATTTAATTACTGGAAGCCCTTTCAAGATCTCACTAGCGAGACAGTGCAGCAGATGCGCCAGATCTTGGATCGTCATGGCGTAGGTGCGGCATCATTGGGCATTTGGGGCTGGAATCACACCTCGCCCGATCCCGAAGAGCGCAAGATTAGCCTTGGCCACCTGGATCGTGCCATCGAGTTTGCGCAGATCCTCGGCGCACCCACGCTGATTACGGGCGGTGGGCAGATCCCTGGCGGTTCGCTGGCCGACAATGTGCAGGCTTTTGCCGAAACGTTCCCGCCCTATGTCGAACGTCTAGACAAAGCTGGGATCAAGTTGGCATTGTATGCTGTGCATGGCAATAGTTTTTTCGAGAGCATTGAGGCATACCAGCAAGTGTGGGAGCATGTGCCCAATGTTGGCATCAAATTTGATCCGGCCAATATTCAACATCACGGCGACGATTATCTGCCGTGGTTGCGCGATCACGGCAACCGCATCTTCCATGTGCATATCAAAGAGCATCTTTACATGGATGGGAAGTTGGTCTCGCAGCCCGCAGCAGGCATGGGCGACATCCATTGGGGCAAGGTGATGGCCTTCCTCTATGAGCACAATTACACGGGCTATCTCTCGTTCGAACCGCACGGCCCACTCTGGAGCAAACCGCCGCTGCGCGAGAAGATGCTTTTGTTGACGAAAAAGTATTTGAGCCAGTTTTTGGTTAATGTCTAATGATTGGGGGATTGGTGGGTCGCGATTGGCAACCGGGCTTGGCTAGCTGGTTGTTGCAGTCGTTCAACTAAGCCAATCTCCAATCCTGTGATTGTCTTTAGGTCTAGGAGGAGATATCCGCCTTATGTCCGTCCAAACTTTCCCGCCACTCTATTATCGAGGGCTGCAACTCAAAACCTCACCCGCTTATTTTGGTGAACTGTACGATGCCTCTGATCTGCTGAATGATGCGTCCGCTTTGCGTCAGCGCATGGCTGAAGATGGGTACCTCTATCTGCCCGGCTTGCTCGATCGGGAGGATGTCATGGCGGCGCGGCGCTCGGTGCTCGAACGCATGGCCGAACAAGATCTGCTGGATCTCAGCTACCCGTTGATGGATGGTATCTGTAAGCCGGATGTGAAGCTCTCCTTCCGGCCCGATCTGGCCGCCCAAAATGCGGCGATCCAGAATCTGGTGTACGGTGAGGCGATGATGCGTTTCTTCGATCACTTCTTGGGCGCACCAGCCACTCATTTGGATTATACGTGGCTGCGCGCCAAGTCTGGTGGGCCAGATACGGCAACCACGCCCCATTGTGACATTGTTTTTATGAGTCGCGGCACGCTCAACCTCTATACCGCGTGGACGCCGCTGGGCGATGTTCCCTGGGAGATGGGGGGCTTGATGGTGCTGGAAGGCTCCCACAAGCGGACGGACGTGTTCGGTGAATATTGGGAATTCGACGTGGATACCTATTGCGTCAATGGTGAGGAAGCCGAGGCCAAGCGCACCTGGAGTTGGGCTACAACTGGCGGCTCCTTTAGCAAAGATGCCATTGGCGTGCGTGAACAGATCGGGGGCCGGTGGCTCAGCCACGAATACCGTGCGGGCGATGTGTTGATCTTCTGTATGCAACTGTTGCATGCCAGTATGGACAACCAGACCAACCGCGTGCGCCTTTCGACCGATACGCGCTATCAACTAGCATCGGAACCGCTTGACCCGCGCTGGATCGGCGAAGAACCGATTGCGCATGGCGAAGCCGCCCGTGAAGGTTTGATCTGCTAAACCGGTAGCAGGGTGCGCGTGGATGTTTGGCATAACGCGCACCCTGCACCTTAGTAAAATTGGCGTTCTCCACAGTTGGTTGCTTAAGTGGTTTGCGGTGCCACCGTAGCGAGTGCTTCGGCGAGGATATCCTCATCCATACCGAAGATCTGCCCCAATTCGGCGGCTAGCGCATGCTCAGTCAACGGCAATTCCACCTTGTTCCCCTGTCGATCAAATTGCTCCACGCATAGCTTTTCTGCCGTACTGCTAAAGCGGTAGATCTGCTCGTCGATCAGCTTGTTGATGACGACCCGATTGAGGAAAAGGCCATTCGGTCCATAATCGTTGGTGAGCGCGGCGCGATAAACGGCGTCTTCGATTGGCTGATTGCGCAGGGTGAAGATGTTGCGCTGCGGATGGCGCGTCCGCTCGATCTGGTAGCTATCCGCGCCATCTGGCCGGATGAAATAGGTGTGAAATGGCCCTGCGGCTCGGCTGATTTTATCCAATGCAAAGCGAATTGAGCAGTGCAGTGGAATGCCAACATCGACCAAGCGCCAGTGATCAGCAAAACGCAGCACAATTGCGGTGTGGCAGCCACAGGTGTCGCCCATGTCGTTGATCGTCAAATAGCCTTCATAACCCAGCGCCTGGAGCAGATCAAAAAAGGCATAGTTGCTCTCAAAGCAGGTGCCACCACCACCTCGTTCGCTGGCGTCGGCCCAAAACTCCTCGGGCCACCTGGGCGCATCGGCGAGCGTAGTGGTGCGGGCGCGTTTGGCAATGCGGAAGGCCGATTCCCAGGGTACCCGCCGCACGTAGGCCGCGATCAAACGGTTGAGCGTCGCCACATCGGGCCGGCGCACAGCGCAACCGAGATAGGCCAGCGCTTGCTCCTGCCAATGTGCGAGCGTCATGCTGCTAACCCATAAATGCGAACAGCATTGTCGTGGAAGAGCTTGCGTTGCTCCTCTTCGCTGCGCTCGCGGATGACAATCTTGAGCGCGTTGACCCAAGACGCGTAGGGTGCACCGAGTGTGCAGACCGGCCAATCCCCGCCAAAGATGACCCGATCCGGCCCGAAGGAATCGAGACAATGGTTGATGGTGGGCGCCAGATCCGTGGCTGTCCAGTCGTTGGCGCGAGCGCTGGCGATGATCCCCGAAATTTTGCAGACCACATTCGAGCGTTCGGCCAGCGCGCCGATGTCATCGATCCACTGTTGGCGGGTGTGCGGCGAATCTGCGGTGGTGGGCTCGCCAGCCACAATGTAGAAATTGGCATTGCCGCAGTGATCGAGAATGAATTGCGTTTCGGGGCATTGCTCGACCAAGCGAATGGCATCCTGTAACTCGGCCGGGCGGAAGCAGAGATCGTAGCTCAAGCCCAGTTTGCCCAACAGTTGAATGCTCTCCACAAAGCCCGGCTGCAGACAATAACCTGCTGGTGTGCTTGGACCATGCAAGACTTGGCGCACCCCTTTGATGGCCGGGTTGGCCGCATAGTGGGTGATGTAGGCGGCAAAGGCTTCGGTATCGGCGGGGCGTCCAGAGATGACTGCGGCCACGGTAGGGGTGTCGGGCTGCTCACTCAAGGCGATGATCGCATCGGCTTCCGCGCGTTGTTGTGCAGCGTCTACATCCACTTCCATGTAAATTGCCTTCACCACATTGAGGCCGGCAGTGGCTGCTAGATAATCCTCGGTGAGAAAATTGTGGGCCAGCTTAGGCGCGCTGTCGGTCCAGGCTAGCCGAAATTTGGCTAGATCCCACAAATGTTGATGGGTATCGATGATCGGGAGCATGGTCTCTCCTTGCTAAGCAAATCAGCTGCGGTTGATAAACAAGCGGATTGGGTGGATACACATCCATGGGTTGGATGGTCTAGTCTATCACCATTGGGCAAAAAAGGTGCAATCATGCCCGGTGCACAATCTGACGTTGAGGCCACTGAAAAGATCCGCGCAAGGTTCGCGCGGATCTCGTCGATCTAGGACATAATCAGCCGTTTAGGATTGACCCATGCGGCCTTTGCTGGCGCGCTCTTGCCACTTGGTCTGTTGCATACGCAACCAGTAGAAATCGCGTGTCTGCGCTCGTTGTTTGGCTGGGGTACCAAAGGCAAGAATATAGGCCCGGCGCGGTTGATCTGTGTGATTGGGGCCTGTGAAATGCAGGGTGCGGCTGTGATGAATGGTGGCGCCACCGGCAGGCAATTCGCAGATGACCGCGTTCTTGGCGCGCTCTTCGGCATCGTCCACCTCAAGTCCGATCACGGCTGGGTCGTTGCCAATGGGGTGATGAGGCAGTACATCTTGCGATTGGCTGCCCCCGATGAATTGCATGCAGCCATTGTGGATCGTCGCCTCTTGCAACGGGATCCAAATACTGAGCGAGTTGTATTCTTTGTCGGGATCCCAATAGGCTTCGTCTTGGTGCCAGGGAGTTTCAACCCCGCTGTGGGGGGCTTTGCGAATTGCATGATCGCCGGTAAAGCGGGCATCCGGTCCGAGTAATTGTTTGGCGATCGCTTCCGCATTGGCGCGAAATTGGGTGTTTGCCAGTTCGGGCGCATATTTGGAGGGATTGAGGATCTGCGGCAGCATCTCCTCGGTTTCGTCATCGTCCACGGTGACCAGATCCAGATGATCACCCTGATCGCGCCCGGCTTTGATGGCAAAGAGGCGATCGTAGATCGCTTGGAGTTGTTCGACTTCTGCCGCGGTGGTAATGGCAGGGAGTGCAAGATAGCCTTCTTCGTGAAAGAAGTCGATCTGGGCTTGGGTTAACGTGATTGTTGCTTCTGACATATCAATTCATTCCTTTGTATAACTGTACAACCATGCAGCGGTGTACAACCATACATACCATGCTCGCTATGAGGAACATTTCCCCTGGAGCATGAACAGTAACTGCTAATTAGCCTTTGACTCCCGTCACCACAATGCCTTGGATGTAGGCTCGCTGGGCGAAGAAGAAGAGGATCAAAGGTGGCAACATGGCAATAAACGAAACGACCATCAACTCCGACCAGAGTACTCGATAGGTGGCGTTGAGAAAGGAAAGCGCCAACGCGAGGGGGAAGGTTTCCATGCGGCTGAGGTAGATCAAAGGGCCGAGGAACCAGTTCCAAGAACCAGTGAACTCGAAGATCGCCACGATCCCAATCGCGGGGCGGGACAGAGGCAGCAGAATCCGCCAGAAGAGCCCCAAGATGCCGCAGCCATCGAGTCGAGCCGCGTCATCCAGTTCGCGCGGGATGGTGGTAAAAAATTGGCGCAGCATAAAGATAAAAAACGCATTCCCAAAAAATTGGGGCACAACCAGCGGCAAATAGGTGTTGACCCACCCCAGCTTGGAGAAGAGAATAAAGAGCGGGATCATCGTCACTTGCTCGGGCAACATCATCGTGCTGAGCACAATTAGGAACAGCACATTGCTGCCGCGGAAGCGCAAGCGGGCAAAGGCAAAGGCGATCACCGTGTTCGACAGGATCGATCCGAGCACGTTCATGCCGGTGAGGAAAAACGAATTGCGCACAAAGATCCAAAATGGGATCGGGAAGATCGTTACCGCGTTGATGTAATTCTCCCAGACGAGTGGGTTGGGAATCCAAACCGGGGGGAATTGTTTCACCTGCACCGGGTCTTTGAGCGAGGTGGAGATCATCCACACAATGGGGAAGAGCACCACGACTGCGCCGACCAACAAAACAATGTGAGTGAGTAAATGTTGGCGCTGCCGATCGCGCGTGGTGCTGCCCACGGCAGCTTGATTTTGTTTAAGTGTGATGCTCATGGGCGTTTCCCTCCGACTTCGCTCTCGTAATAAACCCATAAGCTAGACGAACGGAAGATCAGCAGGGTCAACAGCAGCAAGATCAAAAAGAGCACCCACGCCAGGGCACTGGCATAGCCTAGCCGATATTGGCGAAACGCCACCAAATAAAGATGAAGTACATACATCATCGTCGAATTGGCGGGTCCACCACCTCCACTGGTCATGACGTAAACATTCGTAAAGACTTGAAACGAGCCGATGATATTGGTGATCAGCACAAAGAAGAGCGTGGGGCTGAGCATCGGCAAGGTGATATGTCGCAGCAAGCGCCAAGCCACCGCACCATCGAGCTTCGCCGCTTCGTACAGCTCCGTGGGAATCCCTTGCAGACCGGCGAGGAAGATCAGCATATTGCTGCCGGCGCCCCAAATGCTCATGATCACAAAGACCATTTTGGCTGTCTTAGTGTCGTAGAGCCAGCGTGGTCCTTCGATGCCCGCCAGGCCGAGCACCCAGTTGATCACCCCGAATTCGGGCTGGAAGAGATAGAGCCAGACCATCGATGCCGCAATCCCCGGAATGATCGATGGCAGATAGTAGATTACCCGGTAAAAAGAGCGCCCCTTGATCTCTTGGTTAAGCAAGAGGGCGATCGCAAAGCCCACGCAGATCGTCAGCGGGATGCTGAAGATCACATAATAGGCGGTGTTGTAGAGCGAAACCCAGAAGAGCGAACGAGTGGAATCGGTCTCCAACAGGCGACTATAATTGGCGAGCCCAACCCACTCGGCGCGAAAGAGGTTGGTCTCGAAAAAGCTCAGCCCAAACGAGGTAATCATCGGGCCTAAGATAAATATAAGAAACCCGATGATCCAGGGCGAGATTAATAGGTAGGCGACTAACTCTTCATGTCGCCTTAACGCACTGAGACGACCGGAGCGAGTCGTCCCCTCATTGGTTGTTATGCTGCTGGCACTCATCTACGCTCCCCTTTGGTAGAGAGGATGGACGATGGCCGAATGGCGAGCGGCCGCGGCGCTTGTGGATGCATCATCGCCATGCGGATCCGCTCGACCATCCAAACCAAGTAAAGCACAAAAAGGAATCGGCATCCACAGAGTGCCGAGATTTCTCAGGCTTTGCTCGGGCCCGGTGAAACCTGGGCACTCTGTGGAGGAGACTGCGAAAACTTCCGAGCGTTTACTTAGGCCCCGAAATGCTGATCAATCCGCTCAACAATGGTCTGCACACCCTCTTCTAGGCTTGTATCGCCGGTGATCCAGATCTGATCCCAAACCGGGTTGAAGATCTCGGTCAGGATCTGCTTGTCATCTTTGAAGATTGGCGTCAGGCGGGCAGAGTCCATAATGTTGGTGAACGCTGCAACATTATAGCCGGCCTTTGCCCCTTCGGATTCCGTATCCCAGGCCGATGCAACGCTGCGGCGGGCGGGCTGCAAGCCGAGGAGGCTGAGGCACATGGTGCGCGCTTGTTCAGGCGCTGTCAAGAAGCGGATCAATTCAACGGCAGCGTCGGGGTTGGCGGTGCCAGCATAGCTGGAATAGCCATTGACAAAGGTCGTGCCTGCCTTGCCGCCATCCGGCCCCAGGGGCAGGTCAACAAAGTCCCAGTTGAAGCCATTCTGGGCGATATAGTTGGTAACCGTCCAACTGTGTGATTCCATAAAGGCGATCTTGCCGGTGGAGAAGACATCCGACCAGCCCACTTCGGGGATCGAGCCGGGCAGCGGGGCTACGGGGTTATCTCCGTAGATCAGATCATGGTTGAATTTGAGCGCGGCCAAAGCTCGCTCTTCGTTCAGCAGACACTTGGTGCCAAAGAGATCGGCGTTCATCCACTCGCCGCCATTTTCCCAGACCCAGTGATGCAGGAACTCATGGGCGACGTAAGTGCCATACTGGCCAGCGTCGAGATCGGTGGTGGCCTGGAAGGCTTCGAGATAGTTGTCCCACGTCCAGGTGTTGTCGGGATAGGGCACACCCGCGGCATCCAAAATGTCTTTATTGTAAGCCATGGCCACAGTCGAGACATATTTGGGAATACCGTAGAGTTTGCCCTCGTATTGCTGACCGACAAGGTTGCCTTCGTAATAGTCGGACAAGAATTCGGCATCGAAGTAATCATCCAACGCCAGCAATTGCCCCTCTTCCATCAACCCGGCGCTCCACCAAATGAAAAAGACATCGGGCGCGTCGCCAGCGACGGCTTGGGTATAGAGCTTGTCTTCGTAATCCGGTGATTCGGCCGATTCGTAGGTGACCTTGATATTGGGGTGAGCTTCTTCAAAGGCGGGAATAATGGTGTCCGTCCAGAAGGCAATGCCTTCGGGGCCGATCCAGCTGCCTTCGGCCAACCGGAGATTGATGGTTTCAGCGCTAGGCGCACCAGCTTCGCCCGCGGGGGCCGAGGGTGCAGCACCTGGTACGGTACAAGCGGCAAGTAAGGTCCCTGTTGCCGCTACTGATGACAGACGGAGAAAATCTCGGCGACTGAGTTGCCCCTTCATGTGTTTGCTCCTTTTGGAAAGACAAATGAATAAGCTTCAAACGGTAGACAATAGATGGTACGACAGGGGGTGCTCATGAATCGTCTGGCTACTGATACTCATCCCCATAATGACCAGTGTCACTTTGCATGCTTGCTGGGCGCACCGCTGGTATCCAGCTTGGTTCACAATAGGTTGGACGTTCGGCTTGCCAGTGGAGGGGACGGACAATCCGGGCGCAGATCAGCAAGGGTTGACCGGGATCAACCGTCCTTAATTCGCGCTCGGTATATTCTTGAGCTGGAATGTTGAGCAGAAAGGCGAGACGAGTGAGCAGGTTGCCGTAGATCGACAATTGATAATCGGCTTCACCCAAGCCCAGACGCCGCAATCGGTCATGCACATTGATGGGGGTGAACCAGTGATGCATATAGAGCGGCGCGCCCGTGCCCATATCCAGCCCGCGATGCAGATAAAAATCGAGACACCAAAAGTTGATCAAGAGAACGCCGCCCGGCTTGAGCAAGCGAATCGCATGATACAACGCCGCATCGATGTCATAGATCACGCAAGTGGTAAATTGGTTGACAAAACAATCGTAAACTTCACCCGGCACATGGTCGGCGCGACTGAGATCGGCCACCACGCGCACTTCGGGGCTGTGCGGGGCGAGATCCAGCGCATCGGCCTGGGTGATGGCTTCACCACCGAAGGCCCGCACTGTCGCGGTTTCGCCAATCTCCAAGACATGGCCACGAATATCCGCCCGATTTTGCTCCAAAAAGTCGGCCCAGTAGTAGCGGATGGTGGAAAGGCCTGATGACTTACCGCCGTCCACGGGTTGCAAGCGACGATAGCGCAAGGTACGCCAGTGACGGATCACCGGCCAGCTGTGCCAATGGCGTCGCGTTTTGACGGCAAGATAACGGTCACGTAAAGTTAGGGTCATGGCTGAACTCATGTCGTACGTTACCCGCCCCGAACTACCAGGTGCGAGCTTGGTTGTAACAAGCAATCAGATGAAGGCGAAACGGATTTGGTAAGGTGTCGGGTTGATTTCCAACTGCACGAGCTGCTTGTGTTGTTCAATACCGCACTGACAATGGCCAAATGGATGACTTGAACTTCAATTTATGACTGGGTGTGGTCTTGTTCAGCGTTTAGTGATGACTGCTAAGTAAGTCGGGGTTCAAGGTAATACCAGCGCCGCTGCGCCGATCATGCCGGCGTCGGGGCCAAGCGCAGCTTGCACGATTGGCAGGTCGCGGTTGGTATCGGACCAAATATGGTCGCGCGTGGCGATGACCAAACTCTCCCAGTAGAGACCGGGTGCTGTGCCCAACCCGCCACCAATTACCAGGGCTTCCGGGTCCAGCACATTGACCAGCCACCCCAGACTGACGCCCATTGCCTCACCGGCATGACGAACAATGGCCGCAGCTTGGGGATCGCCCGCTTGTACAGCTGCCAAGACATCTTCCCCACGAGTGACCGTCGTTCCCTGTACTGCTCGATAGCTAGCGACCAACCCCGGTCCTGAGGCGAATTCCTCCAAAACAGGCCGGAGTGTGGTGCCGCAATTGGTGCAATGCGTGGTCAAGGGGCTGCTGGCGAACATTAAGGCATTGCCACGTGCGCCGAGATAGGGTCGGCCATTTTGCATCAAACAATAGCTGATGCCTGTGCCAATGGTGATGTAGCAGAAGAGCTGATAGTTAATACCTGCGCCAAATTTGGCTTCGGCTAACCCACCAACCCGCACGTCGGCATCGATGATCGTCGGGGCGAATTGTTCCAATGCCGCACGGACTGGCAGCGTCCGCCAATCAAAATTATAGGCACTGGTGATCGCCCCCTGCGGATCCACCAATTCGGGCACCCCAACCCCAATCCCTGCGACCGACCTGCCCTGTTCTTGCGCGGTCAACCACAATTCGTGAGTGAGGGCAACCGTATCGTCCAAGACGGCTTGGCCACCGCGATCGGCTAGCGTTGGCGTCACACGCCGCGCCAGCACCTGGCCGGTAGTGGTCTCTACCAAGCCGCCGGCGATTTTGGTGCCTCCAACATCTAGGCCAATGGCATACTTGAGGTCGCTCATAGCGTTTGCTGCGAAAGTTTAGGGTGAACCAAACCAATATTGCATAATCGCATCGAACGTCCCATCCGCTTGGATCTGCGCCAGAGCCGCGTTGATGGTCTCCAGTGCGGTGGAATTCGTCGGGCTGATCGCGATGCCGTATTGTTCTTCGGTCAGCGGGCGGCCAGCCAATTTGATGCCCGCGGTGGGGTTGGTCTTGATGTAGTTGACAATCACTGGAATGTCCAGGATGACAGCTTCAACCTCGCCGGCGCTGAGTGCGGCTAGGGCGGGCTCAGCCTCGGAAAATTCAACAACTTCGGCGGGCGTTTCTGCAGCCAAGGTCGCCCCGGTCGTGCCACTTTTGACGCCGACGCGGGCAGTCTCGCTGAGCGAAAGCGTGCCGGTGATCGTCATGTTATCCACACGCACAGCCATCCCTTGCCCACCACTGAAATACGAGACAGCCGCTTGCCCTTGTCCGAAATAGGGTTCGCTAAAGTTGAACAATGCTTGCCGCTCCGGCGTGATCGTGATCGCGCTGATGGCAATGTCGATTTCGCCACGCTCAACTTGAGCTAACAATTCTTCCAACGGTAGGTCTACATACCCGAATTCAAAGTTACCCGCATCCGCCAGAGCATCGATCAGATCAACATCAAAGCCGACCAATCGACCCTGGTCATCGTAATAGACAAAGGGCTTAAACTGGGCATTCACACCCACGCTGAGCACAGCGAGGGATGGAGCAGTAATCGTAGTCGGTGTCGAAAGGATCAACGTTGGTTCCACCGAGAGTGGTTCACTTGTTGCCTCTGCAACGACGGCCGGTTCAGTCGGAGCCGCGGCTCCACCACCACAAGCCGCCAAGAGCATCACAAGCCCCACCATCAACAACCACCATCCCAAGTATGCACTGCGCTTCGCAATCATAAGCTCTCCTGCTTAAGTTTGGCTTGATGTTGGTAGATAATCGGGGGCAACGCCAAAGATCAGCGTGACCGGTTGATCGGTGATATTATAATATTGATGGGGCGTATTGGCAGGAATATAAAAGCCATCCTGCGGCGCTAATTCGAACCATTGTTGTCCCTCTCGTTCTGGACAAAAGACGTTGAGGGTTCCTTCCAGCAGATAAAGCGACTCGTCGCCCCCGTGGCGATGCAGGGATGTATGTTGTCCGGGGCGCAGGACAATTTTGCCCACGGTCAGATGTTCAGTAGCCACCAACAAACCAACGAGCGTTTCATCTCCGGGTTCGCCCTCTAGCCGCCAAAGCAACGATTCATCCCTGACTACGGTCAGCGTTTGGGCCTGTTGGCTTTGAGCACGCGCCATGGGCCACTGACCGAGTAACTCATCTTGTCCGTAGCGGATCTGTTCCAGCAGGGGCTTGGTGCGGGCATAGGCGCCGGATGTGCCCTGCGACGGCGGGGGCGCAAAGAATTCGAGCACGCGCAACGGCTCATTGCTATAGTTAAAGGCATGGTGCCAGGTGTCGCGGCGGAAAAATGCAGCTTCGCCGGGGCGGACGCGCTGAACTTCGCCAGTCTCTGGGTTGGCGATGACCATCAAGCCGCTCAAGACATAATAGACAAGATCGGCCCCAAAGATCGTGCGGAATTCATTAGAGTGGCGAAAGGCCTTGCCTGGAGCCAGACCAAAGATCAACTGGTGGATCTTATCGCTGGAGACATAAATCCAATCGGCAACTTCGCCCGCTTCCGGATCCCCCCACAGATGGCGGGTCACCTCGCTGTAGCGCAAATGGGTGGGTTCGGAGAAGGTTGGGCGTGGTGAAGGTTTATAAGCCATGGGTATGAATCATCACTGGTAAGTTATTGATTTTTGCTTGAAACTATTCAGTATGAGTCGGCACAATTCTACGTCGGCTCGCCATTATACATGCTCAGCGTAGATAGCAGGCAATTGCAATACACGTAGCGGTAGCGGTGTTCATGCTTTGAGAACCAGTAATGGCGAATGATGAGTGTATAGCGGCGACGACAGCAACATACACGCCTCCGTGATTCACCATTACTGATTCATGATTCCTAACTCACCATTTAAGTGGGATCATGCCGCAGGTGGGGTGCCTCGGCGGGTGCTTCCGGCTCGGAAAAATTGGGCGGCATAAAGGTGCTCTCGATCGTGCGGGCTTGCCCATCTTGACCAGCCAGCCGCGCCTTCTCCATGATTTCGATCACGTGATAGGCATGTTCCGGCCGAATGATTGGCTGTTGCCCGGTCTGGATACACTCAACAAGATGGCGGATCCCATCGGTCCATGGCCAATTCGGATCGGTTTCACCATAAATCTTCCAGGCACCGACTTCATTTTGCCACAATTCGTAGCCATCGGGATCCCAATCGTCGCCCATCATTTGGATGGTGCCTTTGCTGCCGTAGATTTCGATCGCCGGTGTGCGATACCGCTGAATCGTAAAGCCAGTGGTGATCACTGCGTAGCAGGTGTTCTCGAACTCGATGCAGATATGGGCGTTGTCGTCGGTTTCAACTTTCATCATTTCGCCTTCGACCATCCGCTCTTTGATCGCCGTGCCGACGAGCCCGGTCACCCGTTTGGCTGGCCCCAGAAACCCGGTGAGGCTGACGACATTATAGACACCGAGATCAAACATCGAGCCGCCGCCTGGGCGATAGAACCATTTGCCCCAGTTTGGCCCGGCCCAGCCATAAAAGGCGCGCGCCAGATAGGGGGTGCCGATATCTCCGCTGTGGATGTGCCGCCACATCTTCTGGTAGGTGGGGCTGAGGATCACATGCGGCGCTGGTACGAGAAAACCCTTACTGGTCTTGGCAAGTTCGACAATCTCGGCGGCTTCAGTCAAGTTGGTCGCCATCGGCTTTTCGACCAAAACATGTTTGCCCGCTTGTAGGGCGGCTTTGGTCACCATGTAATGTTCTTGCATGGAGGTCGAAACCAGCACCAGATCCACATCCTCAGCTGCAATCACCTCTTCAAAATCAGAAGTGAAGCGCTGATATCCGAAATCGGGGCCGAGCAAGCGCGCCCGGCGCTCTTCCTTAACGTCGCAGGCAACCACGGTTTCAACCAATCCACGTACCTTCATTTGGTTGATCTGGCGAGTATAGGGGCCCTGCATGACGCTGCCACAGCCAACGACACCAATGCGAACAGGGTTAGACACAGATTTCTCCTTATCGTTCAGCAATCAAAAATAGATCAAGCATACCAAGTAGATTTTAGAAGTTTCCGCCACAGATGATGGAATTTTACTGGTGAAAATCAGCTATCTGTGGTTTCCTAATCATTTTTTTGGGTCCACGCTTGGTAAATTGAGATTACTATAGTGTAGCGCAGGCGGCTAAGAGACCCTAACCGGACGTGGCGAACGAGGGCATAAAATAGCGTTGATCAATAGTCTCTGTCATAGCTTGGCCTCTCCTTGAAGAACGTTGATCACTGGTGATTCTGAATATCCTACCAGCTTGATAAATCTTGGTTACTCAGCAGAGGAAACAGTTTTGAATGGCAGCTATGCGAGCTAGGGGTAAATGTGGCTCGCGGACCAATTGCTTACAGTGGCGTGCATAAGGCGTGGCTGGGATCTGGCAGCGTGCAATAAAATTACATTGTGCGCTGCGGCTTCCCTTTGGCCGCCATGCTCAATCTTTCCGGCGATTCAAGACAATATCGATGCGTGGCGTACTGGTATTGCCGGCCCCCAAGCGATCCTGGAGGCTTTCGAGCGCAAATTTGAACCGATCCCCACGATAAAGCGCTTGGAAGTATTCGATCGGTTGATTGGACTCGCGATAGGTGACCCCCTCTAGCAGGATCATCGCAACCCCTGGCTTGATGTTGAAGAGCCGAGCTTGGTATTCGTTGGTCTGGGTTGCTTCGAGGGTCTGCTGGGTGCGGGTGGGGTACAAGTCGTAGCGCTCTTCCAAGAGCCGATAGAGCGATTGGTCACGCAGATCAACCGCCTCCAGCCCCGGGCAGAGTGCTGCAGGCAAAAAGACAGTCTCGAGCAACAAGGGGATGCCCTGCGATAGGCGCAGCCGGGCGATTTTGACGACCGGTGCGTCGGGAGTCAATTGTAATCCCTGGGCTACCTCTGCGGGCGGAGTGGCCAGTACTTGCTCCAATACATGCGAAGAAGGAGCACCACCCTGGCGGATGATCTCGTCGCTAAAGCCCAGCAAGTGCAACGGATTGTGCATCAGTTTGGGTTCGACCACAAAAGTGCCCACACCAGGCTTGACCTCAAGCACACCTTGGCGTACAAGATACGCGACGGCCTGCCGCGCTGTCATCCGACTGATGCCAGCTTGCTCACTCAGCTCCCGTTCGGAGGGCAACTGCTCGCCAGGAGCCAAAGCGCCCGTTTGCACTTGCTCCTTGAGCCATTCAGCAAGTTGATAATAAAGCGGCAGCGGACTGCTCTTGTCGATCCGCACAGTAAATAACCAATCTGTCTGCTATAGAGGTCTATACCGGATGTCGGCGATCATAGCATCGACTGAAATGGTTGTCAAGCACACATTTGACACCGTTTTGGGAGCCTACTTGATTGGTGGTTGGGCAAGTCGTGTAACGAGTAATGAGTGTACCGATTTGTCGATCCAAAAGTTTCGATCTTGACACCGTACCGCGGCGGACGTATACTGAGCTGTAGGAATAGGTAAGCGAGAAATCAGTAGAGAATGATTCTGCACTTCACTCTGAAACCCTTCAAGCTAAGCAATCCGGCAGCGGGTAACGCAGCAGCAGCAGCTAGGCGTGTGTCCCGGTGTTAGTGTCGTAATCCTGCGCCGTGGGCACCTACCACGGCGTTTTGCTTGTTTGGAACACTGGATTCCAACGTCGTGGAGCCTTCCACGGCGTTTTTTTATCGCACCAACTGTGCATCCTTTGACGGTCTTTTTCGTCTTCTTTGGAAAGGGCGCTATCATGAGTCTTACCGCAGCGGAAGTGCGTCACGTGGCTGAGTTGGCAAAATTAAAGCTGACTGAGGCAGAAATTGCACAGTATACTGAGCAGTTGTCCGCCATTTTGGAGTACGCGGCCACATTACAAGCAGTGGATACAAGCAACGTACCCCCGACCCCCTATGTCCTACCGCTGGAGAATGTCCTGGCCGAGGATGTGCCCAGCCCCAGCTTGCCCACTGAGCAAGCCCTGGCCAATGCGCCGGATCAGGCTGATGGCTTTTTCCGTGTGCGTGCCGTCTTTGATGAATAAAAAGAGAAGCCAGATTTCTGGCCAAGTGTGTACAATTGCTAACGGGCCATACCATGACCACAACTCAGCTTCACACGCTCGATCTCGCGGCGACTCGCCAAGGGTTGCGCGCGGGCGATTTCTCCGCCGTCGAATTGACCGAAGCCTATCTGGCACGCATCGCGGCCACCGATGAACGCCTCAATTCCTACATCACGGTGACCGCCGAACAAGCACTCAGTCAAGCCCAGCAGGCCGACCAACGCCGCCGCCAAGGGGAGGATCTCCCTTTGTTAGGCATTCCGCTCGCTATCAAAGATGTGCTGGCGACCCGCAATGTGCAAACGACCTGTGGTAGCCGTATTCTGCATGGGTTTGCCCCGCCCTATACGGCGACCGCAGTGAGCAAGCTCGAGGCTGCGGGAATGGTTATGCTCGGCAAAACCAACTGCGACGAATTTGCCATGGGGTCGAGCAACGAAAATAGCGCCTATGGCACCACCCGCAATCCTTGGGATCTGGAACGGGTGCCCGGTGGTAGCAGTGGCGGTTCGGCCGCGGCCATTGCTGCGGAGCAGGCAGTTGCCGCACTCGGTACCGACACCGGCGGCAGTATCCGACAACCGGCTTCGCTTTGCGGCGTGGTGGGCCTCAAACCTTCCTATGGGCGAGTCAGTCGGTATGGGGTGGTCGCTTATGCCAGCAGCTTAGACCAAGTGGGGATCTTCTCTAAGCGCGTCTATGATGCCGCCTTGCTGCTCGAAGTGATCGCCGGACGCGACCCACAAGATAGTACCAGCCTGCCTGATCCGGTGCCAGCCTATACCGCGGAATTGGAGGCTGGCGTTAAGGGATTGCGCATCGGGTTGCCCAAGGAGTATTTCATTGAGGGCATGGACCCGGCGGTTGAGGCTGCGGTGCGTGCTGCGGTGAAAGAGCTGGAAAAACTTGGCGCGCAGATCAAGCCGATCAGCCTGCCCAACACCGACAAGGCGTTGCCCGTCTATTATCTAGTGGCGACCGCCGAAGCCAGTGCAAACCTAGCGCGGTACGATGGTGTGCGCTTTGGTCACAGTGCCGGGGCCGATGCGATGTTCGAGAACTTCCGCCAAACCCGAGGCGAAGGCTTTGGTGCTGAAGTCAAGCGGCGCATCATGCTAGGTACCTACGCGTTGAGTGCGGGCTATTATGATGCCTACTATCTCAAAGCGCAGCAAGTGCGTACCTTGATCAAACAGGATTTCACCAACGCCTTCCACGACGTCGACTTGATTGCCTGCCCAGTTTCGCCCACCACCGCCTTCAAAATCGGCGAAAAGAGTGACGATCCGCTGGCCATGTATCTTTCTGATATCTTTACCACCAGCGTCAATTTGGCTGGTATCTGCGGTATCAGCATCCCCTGTGGGTTTGATCAGCAGAATTTACCCATCGGCCTACAGTTGATTGGGCCCCACCTGGGTGAGACAACCATCTTGCGGGCAGCCTATGCCTACGAGCAAGTCACCGATTGGCATACGCGCAAACCTGCCCTTTGATGGCAATGGAAGTGCGAGTCATGAAACAACAAGCGTTTCCAAAGCGTTATGTTAGGCGAGCAACGTAATCAATAGGACAACAATATGGTTGGATTTGGTATCGGAGGTTTGGCTGCCGCAAGTAGCCGGCAACTTGGGCCTACGGCTGGGGCACAGGTTGCAAACGGCGCTCACCGGCTTTTTTGGTGGATTTGTGGGCGTGTTCGTCGACGCCTGCCAGATGATTGTGTTGGATCATAATTTGTGTACCTTTCCGGCTACGGAGGCCGATCTTTCGTATGAACAGCGTGTTCGTGCCAGCTCAACCAGCCAACCTCATTCAACAACCAATTCAAAGTGAAAATACAAACGAAATGCGTCCGCACGCGAGCAGACTGAGCAAGCGAGTAGTTTCGGTGCCCCCTTCGGGCATTCGTAAATATTTCGATATTGCCGAAACCATGACCGATGTGATTACTCTGGGCATCGGCGAACCTGATTTTGTCACCCCCGAGCCTATTTTACGCGCCGGGATTGAAAGCTTGCGCAGTGGCAATACAGCCTATACTTCCAATTCCGGGATGCTGGAATTGCGCGAAGCGGTCGTTCAGATGTTACAAAGCCGCTACAACGGCCCCTATTATGACCCCGAAACCCAGGTGTTGATCACCGTCGGGGTGAGTGAAGCCATGTCACTGATCATGCAGGCGATTCTCGATCCTGGTGACGAGGTGATTGTGCCGCAACCCTGCTTTGTGGCCTACACGGCGAGTGTCTTGTTATCCGGCGGCACGGTGGTCGATATTCCCACCTATGCCGCTGATGATTTCCAGATCAACCCCGCGGCCATCGAAGCGGCGATCACTCCGCGCACCAAAGCGATCTTGATCGGCTTCCCCAGCAACCCGACCGGCGCAGTGATGGATCGCGAGGGCTTGCTCGAAATCGCCCAGATCGCCGAGCGCCATGATCTACTGGTGATCTCCGACGAAATTTATGATCGCCTCGTCTATAACAACCATCAACATGTGATGTTCGCCAGCTTGCCGGGTATGGCCCAACGCACCATCCACCTCGGCGGTATGAGCAAAGATTATGCGATGACCGGCTGGCGGATTGGCTATGCGCTGGGGCCGGCCGAAATTCTGGGGGCGATGCGCAAAATCCATCAATACCTAATTATGTCGGCCCCCACCACTGGGCAGGCGGCCGCCCTCGAAGCGCTGACCAATCCTGAAGTAGAGGGCTATGTGCAGGAGATGGTCGCTAGCTATGATCGCCGCCGCCGGGTGATTGTGGATGGCCTCAACCAAATTGGCTTAAAATGTTTTGAGCCTCGCGGGGCATTTTATGCCTTCCCCAGTGTTGAAAATACCGGGATGAATGAACACGAGTTCGCCGAAAGGTTGTTGCGCGAAGAGCGTGTCGCGGTCATCCCCGGCAGTGCCTTTGGCGAAGGCGGGGCTGGACATGTGCGGTGTGCCTACGCGCGCAGCATGTCGGACATTGAAGAGGCCTTAGAGCGCATGCATCGCTTTATGCAGCGGCATGGGTAGTTTGAAATAGAAGAAAAAGTAAATCGCCCGCAGGCTTTTCAATCATCTGAAAAGCCTGCGGGCGATTTTGTGTACAACGAATCAATTTTGGCTTCGACGCCACCTGCAATTGCGAACGAGTTAATCCGCCACCCAACCAGCGCGAGCCATCTCCTCGTCGAGGCGCAACTTAAAGACTTCCAAGCGCAATACCGGTTGCTTGAGATTGATAATTTCAATCTGGCGGTTGAGCTGCTGGAGCACGGTGCTAAATTTCTGGAGTTCTTGATGCCAAGTTTGAGCCACTTGGGCTCGCTCCGCAGCCGTACCTCCGGCTTGTCGCTTGGCTTGATAAGTCTGTATGGCAGCTTGAAGTTGCTGACGAAATGCTTCAATGCGGCGCAACAACTCCGCCCGATCGCTAATCCATTCAGGCGCAATGTTATTCTTTTGCATGATGGAGTAGGCCATCTCCATCCCCTCTGGAACAAAGGGATTGCGCTGGAGATTAAGCGGCTTCCCCTTGCCAGGTAGATTATCAAATGCGCCATTGCGGATGGCTTCATCGATCCGTCGCCCGACGAGATCGTGGTATTCTGCTTCGCTGCTCAGTGAGGGACGTTCTGTATCGGGCGTTGTGGGTTCGGAGGCTTGTTGTTCTCGGTAGGCCTGCGCCTTCTGTTTGGCACTCGGATCCAGCTTTTTCATGCTCATCCCCTTGAATGTGCTTCCTGCCGTCGACTACCTGCCACCAGTATACGCCATTGTTGTGAATTTCACAAGCAGTTGCAAAAGTTGAACTTTTCGGAGGAACGAATAAGCCCCGACCGAAGGGTGCGGGGCTCATTGGTGCAAGTGTCAGGTTATGCTTCCGTAGCCCGCAGTTGCCTAGCGGGCCAATCTGCTAGAACGGAATATCCTCATCGCTCAGCTCGCGGCCATCTCCAAGCGGGGCACCTTGACCCATGCTGGAGTTCGGATCGCCACCAGCAGCCCCATCCATTCGCGTGTTGAGGAACTTGATGGTCTGGGCAGTGACTTCCAAGGAAGCACGCTGATTGCCGTCGCGATCGGTCCAGGGGCGGGCCTCTTCGACCTCACCAACGACCAAAATTTGGCGGCCTTTGGTCAGATATTGGCTGGCTGTTTCGGCCAACTTACGCCATGCGGTGACTCGGAACCAAAGTGTCTTGTCTTGCCGCTGACCATCCGCACCGACCCAGCTCTTGTTGACCGCCAGACTAAAACTGGTCACCGGTACACCGCTAGGGGTATAGCGCATTTCAGGATCTTGGCCAAGGTTGCCGACTAATGTAATCTGTTGGTACATAACGATTCATTCCCTTCTGGTGCTTCAGGCACGCTCTCACTACTTAACGGCTCGCAATTATCAACACACCGCAGGCAATTCAACACAGATTTACACACTGGACTAAGATCGCACACGAGCTCAGGACAGGTGTCGTTTTGCGCGATGTTCAGGGACTTATTATAACAAATGGCGGCAAAAGTGTCAATTTGTGATTGGTGTTTTCAGAACGAATGTTCGGTGATGGGGAGCAGTCGGCAAGGGTGAATGACGACCCTTCAT
>CAZMRA010000046.1:22792-23161 GCA_964568485.1 uncultured Caldilineaceae bacterium
GCGGGTGCGGGAATACGAGACAGCAGACTCAAGGGAAGCCCTTCATGCCCTGCTGCGCCACTTCTGCTTGTGGCTTCGAGCCACGTTTTCCTCCCCTTTACTTGGCACTCCCTCGCAAGCCGTGCGATAATTGTGGCGTATGGCTTTTGTATCATGAGCGAAGCAACGAAAACAATGCATAAACAGCAATTTGCGCAGCCACCAAAGCGGGTGGCCCTTTTTGTCACCTGTATGGTGGATATGCTCTATCCCGAAGTCGGCTTGGCTACGGCAGATTTGCTCGAACGCCACGGCGTTGAGGTGATCTTTCCGGTGGAGCAGACCTGTTGTGGGCAACCGGCTTTTAACGCCGGCTTTCGCGACGAAGCA
>CAZMRA010000047.1:0-22922 GCA_964568485.1 uncultured Caldilineaceae bacterium
GTGGCACACGCATCGCTTCGATGACTGGCTTAAGTGGTCTTTCGGGCTTCCACGAGGGCGAGCAGCGCTATGGGGAAGATCTCGGCCCGCGCGATCAGCTGTATCGCGAATTTTGGAACACGGCCGATCCCCTGCGCACCCAGCAGATCATCGATGAATTGGACATTGCCCTCATCTATGCTGGCCAACTGGAGCGCTATTTGCACCCGGCTGGCGTAGAGAAGTTGCAACGCATGGCTGATGAAGGGGGGCTGACGGTGCTGTACGAAAATGAGCAGAGCACCATTTATGCGGTGCCCGGTCGGTTGCAACTCACGGATGAGGGCTACTATGTGCCGCAGGCTCGTGGGTGATTTCCCTGCTTCGCTATATTGATTACTGATTGATGTTCGGACACATCGAGCATGCTTTGGCAATTTTTTAGCTGGTATTTGACCATTCAATTGATATCCTTGGCCGTGCTGCCGCTGACCGGGAGCCTTTTTGCCAATGTGTCGGATCGAGGCTATGCCTTTAGCAAAAGTTTGGGCATTCTGCTGGTCGGGCTGATCTTGTGGCTGGGCACCAGTTATGGCCTGCTGCGCAACGAACTTGGCGGAGCCTGGCTGGCGTTGATCAGCGTGGCGTTGCTGAGCTGGTTTGTGCGCCGGCCCGAGGATACAGCGGAGCTGGACTGGCGAACGCGTTGGCGCCGTGCGCTCCCTACCTCGCAATATGTATTGGTGGTCGAACTGCTCTTTCTATTGGCCTTTGCCGCCTGGGCTTATGTCCGCGCCCACGATCCAGCGGCAGCTCACACCGAAAAGCCAATGGATCTCATGCTTATGAACAGCATCTGGCGGAGCCCCACCTATCCCCCACAAGATGCTTGGCTCAGCGGTTATGCCATCAGCTACTACTATTTCGGCTACTGGTTGCTGACCACGGTAGCCCGTCTGGCCGGTCAGGCACCCAATATCGCTTACAACGTGGGGCAAGCCAGTTGGTTCGGTCTGTTGCTGATTGGCGCGCTGGGCATCGGCTACAATTTGCTACGCCACGCGGGGCACGGCGTGCGTTTGGCGCTCGTAGGCGGTTTGCTATCGGCCATTGCGGTCGGCTTGGCGGGAAATGGCCAGATCATCTTCGAGTGGCTCTATGCCCAGGGCGTGAATGTTGCGCCGGTCGCCAGCTTCTTTGGCGTGAATGGTTTTCCGCCGGCCACACCGCCTTCTGGCCGCTGGTTTATCGACTTTGATTGGTGGTGGTGGCGCAGCAGCCGCGTACTGCGGGATCTAAGCCTGCTCGGCGAACATCGCGAAGTGATCGACGAATTTCCCAGCTTCAGTTATGTCCTGGGCGACAATCACCCGCACGTTTTGGCCATGCCCTTTGTGATCTTGGTGATCGCGTTGGCCCAGAATCTCTTTTTTGCACCGCGCACCTTGATGGCGGCGAGCGAATCCCCGGCCCAATCCGCTGCGTGGCGTACGCAACCATTGACCTGGCTGGGGCAGCTGGGGCGCCACGCGCTGGGGGTGATCCCGCTCGGTTGGTTTGGCTTGTGCTTGCTGATAGCCACGGTGGGTGCGTTGGTCTTTCTCAACACCTGGGACTTCCCGCCATACTGGCTGCTGGTGACGTTGGCATTTCTCGCCGTGCTGCAACGAGGGGAGCCAACCCTAACGCTGCGCCCACAGACATTGCTGCTGGCGGGTGGTTTGGCCGTGCTCATGGTGATTGGCACGGTTGTGCTCTATTTGCCCTATTTCTTGACTGCTCAAAGCCAAGCTGGGGGCTTTATCCCCAATTTCTTTTATCCGACCCGCTTGGCGCAGTTTGCGCTGATGTTCGGCTTTGCTCTCTGTGGCCTCGGCGCGTTGATCTTGTTGGCCTGGCCGTTGGCGCGGCCGACGGGGCGTCACTTGCTGGCGAGCGCCGCCGTCATCTTTGGTGGGCCGTTGATTTTTCTGGGTGTTAGCTTGAGCCTTGCCTTGTTCACGGCAAGGGGGCAAGAGTTGCTTGGTTATATGGCCTTGCCCGCGGGTAGCACGAGCTATCTCCCTTTTATTCTGGAACGGTGGGCGACCCAAGGCTACACCTTTCTCTTGATTGGCCTGCTGTTGACGGTGGTCGTGGCCATGGGCTGGCAGTTGCTGCGGAGCCCAGCAAGCAATTTTGACGATGAACCAATCCGTCGTGCCACCTTGTTCGTCTTATTCTTAGCGGCGATCGGCTTGTTGCTGGCTTACGGCCCGGAATTTGTCTTTTTGCGCGATAATTTCGGTTATCGCATGAATACGATTTTTAAGTTTTATTACCAGGCGTGGTTGCTCTTTGGCTTGAGCACGGGTTATGCCGTTGTGCAGGCATTTGCGCCGGGGCGCCGGAGCAATTCGCTAGCTGCTGGGCTGGCGACCCTTTCTGCGTTGTTGATCGCCGCGGGGCTGCTCTTTCCAGTGGCTGGTGCCTACAGCAAAACCCAAGGCTTTTCGCTTAACCCGCCCACCTTTGATGCGGTTGCTTATGTAGCCAATCAAAATCCCGCGGAACTGGCAGCGATTCAATGGGTGGAAGCGAATACTGCCCCCGATGCCTTGATTGCCCAAGCTGTTGGCCGACCGTATCAGGCCCACACCGCACGCCTCAGCACGGCAACCGGACGCCCCACCTTGTTGGGCTGGGATGGACACGAGTCCCAATGGCGCGGCCGGGCTTTCGGGCAGATGGCGGCTGGTCGTGCTGAAGCGTTAGAGTTGATCTACCGCAGCGGCTCGCCCGAGCAGATTGCCCAAACGCTGGCGGCTTGGCAGATCGATTATGTCTATGTCGGCAGCAACGAGCGCACCACCTATGAAATGACGCCCTTTTCAGAAGAGCGTTTGTTGCAGGTGATGAATTTGGTCTTTGAGCAAGGCGATGTTCGTATCTATGAGCGCCGCGGTGGGTAAGGAGAGCTAGGCAACCAACGCCTGTGCTAGTCCCGAGTAACTGAAGTGATGCCGGGCCTGGGCTCCGGTGCCTACTTTGGGCAAAATTTACGGATAGCCGTTACACGATAGATGGATTAAACTCAATGGCTTTGAATCTGGCTTCTCAACCTAACGAATCGATCGCCGAACAACAGCAGCCGCTTGCTGAAGTGTCGGCATCTCGCACTTTGGGGGCAGGCCTCACCATTGAGCACTTGCTCTTTGCGCTGTGGCTAGGTGTGGCGTTCTTTGTGCGGGCATTTGCCTTGGGAGAACCACCCCTGACTGGCTTGGAGGCGGCCAATGTCTGGCCTGCTTGGTTGGCCGCAGCTAATCAGAGTGCGCCTGGTGTTACTTTACCGGCGACGCCCTTGTTTTATGCCATCAGCACGACCATCTTCTGGCTAGTGGGCAGTGGCGATGCCATTGCTCGGGCTGTGCCCTTGCTGGCTGGCCTGGTGATGGTCGTTGCTAGTTGGGGGTTTCGCCCTTGGTTAGGGCGCCAGGTGACACTGCTGCTTATTTTGCTAGTAGCGCTTGACCCCTGGTTGACCTTCTTTAGCCGTTTGGCCGATGGTGCAGTTTTCAGTTTGTGTTTTGGCTGGCTGAGCCTATTGGGATTGCTCTCCCTGTTGCAGGCCACCCCGGCTCAGGCAGATCTGCTGCGCTGGCGTCGCCTCACTACCTTCAGCTTGGGGCTCTTGCTGGTCAGCGGTCCCCTGAGTTGGAGCTTTTTGGTGGTGTTGGCCTTGCTCGTCGCCGCTTATGATCCACAAGCCAAGCATCTGCGAGCGCTTGGTCTAGGCCAGCGTACTGATCTGCTCTGGCTGGTGGCCGCGGCTGTATTGGGCGCAACCGCCTGGTTCGCCCAACCGGCGGGCCTCGGCCTGATCAGCACCAGTTTGACCGTCTGGCTGCGCACTTGGTGGGGCGGCGAGGATGCGCTCTATCCCCTCAGCTGGTTGGGGCTGCGGCTCTGGGCCGACCAATTGCCCTTGCTGATCCTGGGGGGCTTAGGATTGCTACGCCTCTGGTGGACACCCGCAGATAGTCCACTGGTGGCGCATGAGCCTAGTCTGCGTGTAGGTCCATGGCGCTTTTTCTTGACCGCATGGCTGGTGTGGGGTATCTTGTTAAACTTGCTGCCCGGGCGTGACCCGATCAACCTGCCCATGATCACTTTGCCCCTGCTCTTTGCCGCAGCGGATCTGGCGGCGGCTTTCCTGCAGCGGGCCGCGCAGGCGAGTATCTGGCGCGAAGGCTGGTTGTTGATTGCGTTGGCAACGGTCTTGTTGACCTCGGCGAGCTTTTGGGGCGCGGCTCTCTTTTCGCAAAGCCAGTTCGAGTGGAACATTGTGCGCGGGCTTTTGCTCTTTTTGTTGCTGCTTGGCCTCACCGTTGTGCTGTATGCGCTATGGGCGGGCTGGCCGGTCACCCGGTTGTTGGTTGGATCTTATGGGATTGTGCTGCTTTTGCTCATCACGTTGAGCAGCAATTGGCATCTCAACCACCGGGGATTGCTGAGCGAGCCTGACGGCTTTTTTGCCGAATTTACTGTGGATGATGTGCGCAATCTGGCCAGCAATGTGCACTTGTTGAGTGCTTACCGCACCGGCGATGCGAACCAGATGCCCGTGCTGGTGCAGATGCGCGGCACGCCCGATCCCGTGCTGGGGTGGTATTTGCGCCATCTGCGCAATTTGCGTTGGGTACTGGCCCCCGAAGTCTCAAGCGCTGTTGTGGCTGGAGCGCCGTTGGTGATCACCCAAGGGCTGGATGTGAATGACCAGCAACTGGTCGATTACATGGGCAGTCGCTATCTGGTCCATGGTCGTTGGTTGCCCAGCACATTAGTGGCCATACAAGAGACGGCCCCCGCTGGCCAGGTGTTTCCCGAACAGATTGAATATGCGTGGCGCGCTTGGCTGCGTAACTTGTTCCGCTGGATAACGTATCGCAAAGTGCAGATGATCCCTCCAACCGAGGCAGTCGTGTTGTGGGTGAAGGCTGGCGAATAAAGCGCTTTTATCTGCAAGCAGTCGGCTGCTCGCGGCGCTTGACTGCTATTGAATCGTGAATCACTCGCTAGGAGTTTGTTATGGAAGGTAATTTGGTATCACCCGCGGCCACAGAACGTAACGGACCCAGTCTATTGGATCGGCCCTTATTGACTGTGCTGCGGCTGAATTGGGAGGTCGCAGCCTGGACACTGCTGCTGATTGTGGCTGGGGTCCTGCGCTTTGTCGATCTTGGGGTGCGGGCGATGAGCCACGACGAAAGCCTGCATACCCTCTATGCCTATTATCTGTATGATACCGGTAAATATGAGCACAACCCGATGATGCACGGGCCGTTGCGCTATCATCTAACTGCGCTCTTTTACTTTCTCTTTGGCGATAATGATACCACTGCCCGCCTGGCTCCCGCCTTGATCGGCCTGGCCATGGTGGGGATGACCTACTATTTCCGGCGCTATATTGGGCGAATCGGCGCACTCGCCGCGGGGATCCTAATCACCATTGGCCCAAGTTTGCTCTTTCACAGCCGTTATATCCGCGATGATATTTTCATCGCTTTTTTCCTGATGGTCTGGATTTATGGGGCCTTTCGATATCTGGAATCCAGCGAACGCCGCTGGTTGATCGCTGTGACTTTGGGTGCCGTACTGGGCATTCTGGCGATGGAGGCCCACTTTATTAGTGGGGCGATCCTGGGGATCTTCTTTACGGGACTGGCGCTCTGGCAGGTGATTGGCGTGCGTTCGGCTCGCGCCGCCGTGCCGCTGATCGTGGGTTTTGCCCTCTGGTACTTCTTTCATAAGCAGGACCAAGATCTGCTCGGGGCTGCTTTGTTGGGAGGAGCCCTTGTCTTCGCGATTATCCTGATCTGGCCCCAACTCACGCAGGAATCGTGGTCGCTCTTGCGCCGCAACCGTGCCGCGGATCTGGCGGTGTTGATGGTGACCCT
Organism: uncultured Caldilineaceae bacterium; assembly: GCA_964568485.1. Lineage (GTDB taxonomy): Bacteria > Chloroflexota > Anaerolineae > Caldilineales > Caldilineaceae > CFX5. The sequence goes on from CAZMRA010000047.1 coordinate 5,919, forward strand.
TGTTCTGCCCTTCCTGTCGCCCTTTATTCACCTGATTGCTACGTCGGTTGGTCTCTCGTGGACCGAAATCGATTATCAAAATCCACAAAATACCTCGACGGCTGTGATTCTCACCTACATTGCCGTCGTCCTCGTCCTGGCTGGGCTGAGTGTGGCGATCGCCTGGTATTGGTTCGGCAGCCGTCCCTCTGATGAGGAGGGCGGTGAAGCTACTGCCAATTCAACCGAGCTGGATTTTATGACCTGGGTCCAGTTGATGGTGCTCTTCTGGGTGGTGGCGATTCTCTTCTACACCACTTTCTTGACCAATACCCGCAATGGTTTGGCCTCAGGGATTGTCGGCAGCCTGGGATATTGGCTGGCGCAGCAAAAGGTCGAGCGCGGCAGCCAGCCTTGGTATTATTACATCTTTATTGGCTGGATTTATGAGTTCTTGCCAATTATTTTGAGCCTTACTGGAATTATCATGGTGGCACGCCTGTTTGTGCGCTGGCCGCTGCCGTTCCTTGCCAATAACGCCGAGGATGGGGATGAAGCGTCTGTTCCGCTCACGCGAGCCGAGCCCATCGATCCGGCGTCGGCGCTCGTCACGCCAGGCATCCAGCAGATGGCAATGCAGGGGCAGGCCGCACAACCGCAGCTGATCCTCTACTTCGTCATCTTTAATATCTGGTGGATTATTGGGGCATGGGTTGGTTTTACGGTGGCAGGAGAAAAGATGCCCTGGCTACTTACCCATATGGCGCTGCCCATGTCGCTCTTTGGTGGGTGGGTTCTCGGCCAGCTGATCGAACGCATCCCGTGGCGTACAGCTGTGCATACTCAAACCGTCTGGCTAATTGGCCTCGCGCCCGCGCTGGTGATTGTGCTGGCCGTGCTGGTTTGGGGTGGCCCGTCGGCGGATCGCTCGCTGGTTTCTCTGGCCACGACCTTGCAGTGGCTCTTTGGGGTGGTGTTGGTCATCGGCATCGGCTATTTGATCTGGCGAGGGAGCGAGCGGCTTGGTTGGCCGTCGGCCTTGCGTCTCTTGGGGCTCGGCGTGTTAGGACTGCTTTTCCTCTTGACTGTGCGCACCAGTTACCGGTTGACCTTTATCAACTACGACATGGCCACTGAATATCTGGTCTATGCGCATGCTTCGCCGGATATCAAACTGGCGCTCAAGGAGATCGACTCGATCAGCGAGCGGACAGTGGGGGGGCGCAACATTGTTGTCGCGTACGATGATGAAAGTTCGTGGCCGATGAGCTGGTACATGCGCCAGTATCCCAATGCCCGCTACTACGGCCAAAATCCGAGCAGCGATGTCATGACCGCGCCGGTGATCATTGTCGGGCCGAAGAATTATGAAAAGGTACGCCCCTATGTCACGCGTGATTATGTTAAGCGTACTTATCGCTTGATCTGGTGGCCCGACATGGGCTACTTTAACCTGACTTTCCGTGATGTGCTGCGCGGGGTCATCGATCCAGTTCAGCGCAGACGCAACTGGGAGATTTTCTTCTACCGGCGCTATCGCGATGTGACTCCAGAAGGCACGCTTGGCAGCGAGCGGAATCTGTCGGCTTGGCCTCATCGCCACGAGTTTGAGATGTGGGTACGCCGCGACCTGGCCGCGCAGATCTGGGATCTAGGTGTCGCCCCAATGACGACCCCGGTGGATCAACTCGAAGCAGTTGCTCGCGCGAATGAAATTGATCTCAGCGCGACGACGATCTATAGTGGCATCTATGGCGATGCCCCGCTGCTCAATTCTCGCGTGGTGGCGGTAGGCCCCAATGGCGAGCGGGTGATCGGGGACACTGGCAACAACCGCATCGTTATTTTGGATGCCGCCGGCAATTTTGTCCGCGCCTTCGGTTCCACTTGTAACTTGGCTGATGGCAGCGGTTGTGTCGATCCAGATGGCGGTGGTCCGCTTGAAAATGGCGACGGACAATTCAACGAGCCATGGGGGGTAGCTGTGGCACCCCATGGCGAAATCTTCGTCGCCGATACCTGGAATGGGCGCATCCAAGTCTTTGATAGCAATGGCACCTTTTTGCGCAAGTGGGGTTATTTCAATACTACCAATGGCGAGTTGGGCGATGCGATGGCGCTCTTTGGTCCACGCGGCATCGCGATTGATCTCGCTGGCAATGTGCTGGTGGCCGATACGGGCAACAAGCGCATTCTGCAATACGACGCCAACGGCACGCTGATCCAACAAGTGGGTGGCGGCGGCGTGGTGGGGGGCCGCTTCGAGGAACCAACCGGCGTCGCTGTCTCCCCGGTCGATGGTTCGATTTGGGTGGCCGATACCTGGAATCGGCGTATCCAGCAGTTGGCGCCTGACCTCTCCTTCCTGGCTGAATTCCCTGTGCCCAGCTGGGACAGTCGCGATATCTACATGAAGCCCTATTTGACTGTCGCAGCCAATGGTGATGTTTATGTGAGCGATCCGCAATACTATCGGGTCTTTGTCTACAGTAGTGCGGGCCAACTGAAAGCCAGTTTTGGCAGTTTTGGCACAGAACCTAACCGTTTCGGCTTGCCAGTGGGGCTAGCAGCGGATCTGGCGGGTAGCTCCATCTTGGTGGCTGATGCCGCAAACAACCGTGTGATGGCCTTCCCATTAGTGCCCTAACCTATGGCAGACCAAAGAAGCTGCTAGCAGTTTCTCGGTGCTGCTGAGAGAATAGTATTGTCCTAAAATTCATCCGCAGAAGTTGTCGAGCACACTGATAAACTTGAAATTTTGTGTAGATCGGCAGCTTCTGCGGTTCCTCATGGTTTCAATTTGCTGGTTGATCTATGTCGCATGCCCCGACCATTCGTGCGTTTCTACTCGGTTGTGTAGCCCTGGGACTTGCCTTGTGGGGACAGCGCGTGTTGGCCACGGATGCCTATGTCGAAGCTGGGATCCTCTATGGTGCGGCCTTGCTGCTCTTTGTTGGAGCCTTGCCGCGGCTGCAATTCCAGACCCCATTGCTGGTGGCGCGGCGTGAAGCAACAACACGCCCACCCTGGATCCAAATTGCCCTCTTGTTGATTGGTCTCTTGCTGGGCGTGATTGCCCTGCAACGGATCGAGAATGTCGAGCGCCCACCGCTGATCTTTTGGCAATTACACTTGGCTAGTGTTGCGGTCTTTATGCTCGGGGCTTGGCTGCTCGATTGGCAACGGTTACCGTCGTTCTCATTTAGGGGAGATGAACTGCGCACTCGTTGGCGTCAGCAAGCGCCTCAGCTGCTTGCGCTCGCTGTGATCCTGCTGGTGGCGATCGTTTTCCGCTTGTGGCGCTTTACCGAGCTACCCTTTGGGACTTGGTACGATGAAGCCGAAAATGCCTTGCAGGCTTTGCGTATTCTCGAAACGCCAGGCTATTACCCCATCTTCGTCAACTCGATCCACGCCCCTGCCCACTATCTCTATTTGATTGCCACGGCCTTCCACTATGCCGATGTCTCGACCGAGTCAGTGCGGTTGGTCAGCGTGGTGATGGGGATAGGCACCGTGGCGGCTGGTTACTTGGTCGGTCGTGAATTGTTTGGCCGCGCCGCTGGCTTGATCTTGGCCTTTTTGCTGGCGGTCTCACGCTGGCAGGTCAATTTCAGTCGGATTGGGATGTACAACGCCAGCACGCCACTCTTTGCTCTCCTGACGGTTGGTTTCCTGTTGCGTGCGTTCCGCAGCGGGCGTTATCGGGACTATATGTTGGCTGGAGCCGCGCTGGGGTTGGGGTTGTGTTTTTATGCCGCCTTTCAGCTGTTTGTGGCGGCGGTTGGTCTCTTCGTGTTGCTGTTGCTCCTCTGTGTGCGCGGCTTTTGGCGACGGCATTGGTCTGGGCTTGCCATCTTTGCCGGCATGGTCCTGTTGATCATCGCACCCGTGCTGAAATTCGCCTATGAAAAGCCTGAGATGTACTTCGAGCGCACGCGCGATACCTCGATCTTTGCCAACAAGCAGCCAGAAGAGCGCATCCCCGCCCTCTTGGAAAACACCCGCAAACATCTGCTGATGTTTAACTACTGGGGCGATCCGAATGGCCGTCATAATCTACCTGCCCGGCCCATGTTGGATCCCTACAGCGCTGCGCTGTTTGTGCTCGGGGTGGGCATCACCATTTGGCGGCTGTTCCGTCCTCCCGGCCGCTTGCACGCCTTCTTTTTGCTGCTGTGGCTGGGAATTACGCTGTTGGGGGGCATTCTGTCGCTCGATTTTGAAGCGCCCCAATCGCTGCGCGCTATTGGTTCGCAGCCCGTGGCCTATCTCTTGGCCTCGCTGCCGTTGGTTGCCCTTTGGCAAACGTGGCGTCAACAAGGGGGGCGCTATTTCCCCAATGCGGTGGCAGTCCCGCTGTGCGCTTTGCTGTTGGTCACCGGGTATAGCAATTTTCACACCTATTTCTTTGAGCAAGCCAATGACTTCGCTTCCTGGAATGCTTTTTCCACACCGGAGACCATTGCGGCTGAACGCTTGAAAACGTTGAGCCCCGATACCGATGCCTACGTGATTTCCTTTTTCCATGGCCATCCCACACTTAACTTTCTCGCACGCGGCGTCAAGCCATATCATCGCCTCGAGACCACCGATCATCTGCCTTTGCCCTGGAATGCCGATCGCTCAATTGCGCTGATCATCAACGCCGACAGCCGATCGCTCTTTGCCGAGGCGCAGCGCTATTATCCCAACGCCTACTTCGAAGAGATCAAGCCGCCGTTTGGTGGGCCGACCGTCATCTATTATGCCTTGCTCTCGCCGCAGGATCTGGCCAGCGTACAGGGGCTCACGGCCCGCTACTTTAGCGACAGTGAATGGACGGAGCCGGCTTTGCTCACCCGGCAAGAACCCGAGTTACTCGCCGATTGGGAGAGTGACGCCCCGTTGCCCCTGCCTTTTTCAGCAGAATGGCAAGGGGTGCTCCGTGCTGAGAGTTATGGGCCTTATCAATTCTTTTTGCAAACACCTGACTATGCAGAACTTTATATTGGTGAGGAGCGCATTTTAGCGGGCACCGACTTCCAATCCGCTGGCTTGGTCTTGGCCCAAGGCAATCACAACCTGCGTGTGCGGGCCAAAGGCGGCAGTGGCACGATCAGCTTGTCTTGGCGCCCACCGGATCGCAGCGCCGAAATTATTCCGGCACGTACGCTCTATGTGCCGCCGGTCGCCAGCAATGGCTTGTTAGGGCGCTATTTCTCTAATGGTGAGTGGCAAGGTCCGGAAGCCTTTGCCAAGATCGATCCGCAACTCAAGCTTTATTTCCATGTGCCCACATTGGCTCGTCCCTACACGGTTGAATGGCTGGGTAAGATCGCCATTCCGCAAAATGGGCTCTATCGTTTTGGCCTCGAGTCGATCGACGAATCGACGTTGTGGATCGACGAACAGTTGATCACCGAGGCGACCGAGCGCAATATCTACACCGAGGGGAGTGTAGAACTCACCGCCGGCCTGCATGATCTGCGCATACGCTATACCGACCGCACGGATCACACGCATATCAATTTCTACTGGGTGCCGCCAGGCATGCATCAACAGATTGTGCCCTCGGCTGTCTTGTTTCCGCCTCAGGCCAATTATGAGCGGATTACACTTCCCAGCCTGAGCGCACTGGCCTTTGATGCCGGTGTACCCGCGCCACCTGCTGTCTTGGATACACCACTCACCGGCTATTTTAGTGTACTGGACGAGACGCTGACCACACCGCGAGGGCTTGCGGCTGGCTTGGATGGCACACTCTTTGTTGCCGAATCGACAACTGGACGGGTGCTGCACTTGGCAGGGGATGGGCAACTTTTGGCCGAAGTGACACATCCGACGCGGCCTTTTATCGAACCATTTGATCTCGCAGTGGATCGATTAGGGCAGCTTTATGTCCTGGATGCGAGCCAGGGCAGCATTACCATCTTTGATGGGCAAGGCAATTATTTGCGCGATCTTCCCGTGACCGAGATCGGCCTGGAGCGGGCGCGTGGCCTATTTGTGGATGAGCAGGGGCGCATCTGGGTTGCCCATACGCCCGCTGGTCGCGTCATCGCATTGGATCAAAGCGGGGCCGTCGTGCAAGATATTGCCGTCTGGCCGGGTGCAGATAGTCAACCAGTTGACATTGTTGTCGGCACTGATGGTACAATCTTCGTCACCGATGCTGCTCTGCACAAATTGGTGCGTTTTGCCCCTGATGGTCGCCGCTTGCTGGCTTGGGACATCCCTGTGACCAACAGCTTGGATGGCTCACATCTTGCTGTGGATGGAGCCGGTCTGCTCTACCTGACGCAGCCCGAAATGGCCACGGTAGCCCAACTCTCCCCCGAAGGGGAACAGATCGGGCTCTGGTTGCTGCATAATATGGCACGTGCGGGGAGCATCAAACCGATCGGGATTACGGTTGACGAGCTTGGCAATGTCTGGGTTGCAGATGTTGCTGGGGGGCAAATCGTGCAGATTAAACCACAAAGCGATGAAATTCAGGATGAATAGACGGGGAATTAGCTGGGGCGTGATTGGCCTCGTCCTGTTGGGGGCCTTGTTGCTGCCCGGGACTATGCAGGCCCGTCCCCACTGGCAAGCCGTGCCCACAGTCGATCCGGCAGCCATTACCACGCCAACGCCGACAGCCTTGCCTGGTCTCCCGACTGTCACGCCGACGCCGCCCCTTTCGCCTGAGTCGGCAACCGTTGAACACCTAACTGCCAGCGCCGGGCTCACCTATACCGTGCGCCCTAGTGACACGCTGCTCAGCGTCGCACTGGAGATCGGCGTTGATCTCGCTGAGATGCCTTGTGTAATCTCCCCAACCTTCACGCCGGATCAACCGTTGGTGATTGGCGATGTCCTGGAAATTCCTCCAGCGGGCACGGTGTGTCATACCGTGGAGGGCGAAGAGACCGTGGTCTCGGTTGCGGCGCGCTATCACATTCCGCCGGAACACTTGGTGGCGCTGCCCTGGAACCGACTCAATGGGGCCTCCTTGCCGGGCGGATTCTTGCCAGAGGGCTGGCACCTGCGCGTGCCGATTACGGCTCACGCTGGGGGGCGCCCTTCGGATGGCGCGGCTGGTTTGGCCTCGGCGGAAGATTTTGTCGGATTTATGCTGCACCAGCCGGTCAATACGCTTCCTTTTGTCGCCTATGCCGTTGGTGGGGCGAATCGTGCGCTGCCGGCTGGCCCAGACAACGTGCCCGCAAACTGGCCCTACGGTACGGGGTATTTTGTTTGGCCAGTCTATGGCTGGTTGACCCAGGGCTATCGCTATGATCATCGGGCCATCGATGTGGCGGCACCCACTGGCACACTGGTAACTGCCGCGGATCGTGGCGTAGTGATCCGCGCTGGCTGGAATAATCAAGGCTATGGACGGTTTGTGATCATCGATCACAATATCGATTACATCACCCTGTATGCCCACTTGAGCGAAATTTTGGTCGAGGAAGGCCAGGTGGTGGGGCAAGGCCAGGCGATTGGTCGCGTCGGTTCCACCGGCAACAGCACCGGTCCCCATCTGCACTTTGAGATCCGTGACTTTGGCCGGCTTGCCAATCCACTGGAGTTACTTACTCGTTAAGCATACAACCGGGGCAGCGCAAAGACTGGTCCGTGTACACAAGCGCGTGTCTGCCCACCATCGGGCAGGGGAATGGTGCAGGCAAAACAAGCGCCCATGCCGCAAACCAAGTTACTCTCTGTGAGAATGAGTCCAAAATCCTGGGGTAAGCGCAACCGATGCTGGCGCAGTTGCGCGGCAAACTCGGCATAGCTGGCCTGGGGCAGGGCGGCCACCACTTGATCTGCCCACTGGACGGTTTCGCGTAGTTGCATTTGCCATTGTTGTGCATCGTTCGCCAGCCGCAGCTCGACTGGGATCGGCAAACGGTTGCGGATGGCCTCATCGATCGCATCGACGCCACGCAGCAATAGGGTCACGCGGCTGCCGCGGTCGAGCAATTGATCGATCAGCCCCAACAGCAGGGGCAGGTGAGCACTATCGGTCACCATCAAGAGATTGCGAATGTGCGGCGCGATCTCAAAGCCATTGCCCAGCGGCCCCAATAAATTGAGCGAGTCTCCCGGCGCTAGCGCAGCCAACCAGCGATAGCTGGCATCCAGCGGTGGCGGCAGTAGCAGATCCAGCCACGTGCTGTCGGCTTCCTGTTCAGTTGGCGGCGAATAACTCACTCCGGCCACAAAGAGGGGACGCCGCAAGGGAAAGCTCCACAGTTCTGCCCGTTCTTGCTCAGTTTGGGCGCCACAGCGGGCCAAAAGATAACGGCCACTGCTGGCTGAGTTGGCGACTGCATTGGGCAAGGCCACGGTCAGGAGGGTTGCTGCCCCTAAGGTATGAGCCGCTTGGACGACCACGGCATTGATGGTGCCATCGGCGAGTTGCGCTGGTGCAGGCAGAGGTGGATCAAGGCTGACGGGCATGGAAGCAAACTTTCATCATTGTGAGTGAATTGCTGGTATACTACGCTCGAATCCCGCTGTTCCCGGAAGTGAATTAGATTTCGTCCGACAACCACAGTAAATCGATGCTCACCGCAAGACCGCCAATCAGTGCTGCAAAGCTTGGTTACCAGGCTGGTGGTTGTTGCACAAGCATCTCCGATGAGTTGAGCTGTACACAAGTATTGCATACCACTCGCGTTGGAGCAAGCTGTGATCTCTTTGTCTGGAGCACCCCCTCAACCCACCGCTGCATCTTCCAGTCTGCGCCAGCCACGTGAATCGGCCACCGGGCTTTCTGCCTGGTTGTCGGCGTTTTGGAATCGCGGATTGCCAGCCGGGGTCGACATTCAACACCGGGTCATCTGGCCGCTATTTCTGGTCCCCATTGCTATCTTTAATCAATTGGTCGCGCCCCATCCAGTTTGGATCGTCTTGCTGATCGGGCTGCTGGGGCTTTATGGCAGCGGCTTGGCTTGGGTGCGCAGCCAAGCGCGTGCGGTGGCCATTGAGCGCCGCCGCCTCAGCGCCGTCTTGATTGCCGGGGATACCCTGAGCGAGGCCTTCACCCTGCAAAATCATAGTATCTGGCCGGTGCTGTGGGCTGAGTTTATCGACCATTCCACCTTGCTGGGCTATGCGGCGGGCCGGGTGGTAGGCTGCGGTGGCATGGCCAACTATCGTTGGGTCAGCACCGTCGAATGCCGCCGCCGGGGCGTCTATCGGCTTGGGCCCCACGAATTGATCTTGGGTGATCCGCTCGGGCTCTTCCGTTTGACCATGCAGGATGATCACGCCGAATTGGTGGTGATCTATCCGCAAGTGGTGCATCTCCCGGTGGTGGCTTTGCCCTATGGAGATACGAGCGGCACCGCGCGGCGCCGGCGTCCGCTAAGTGGGCCGTTGCCTTCGGCCAGCGTGCGCGATTATCGCTCCACGGATAGTTTGCGGTATGTGCATTGGCGCTCGACTGCCCATCGCGGCGCCTTGATGATCAAAGAGTTGGAGATCGAACCCAGCGGCGGCGTTTGGATTGTGCTGGATCTCAATCGAGCCGCGCACCAGCAGGTGGGCGAGATCGATACTCTCGAATTTAGCGTGGTGGTGGCCGCCAGTTTGGCTGCGGAATTGATCAGCGGACCGGAGCGGCGCACCGTTGGGCTGCTCACCGTTTCGGATCATAACCCACTGTTGTATGCCCTCAATCCCAGCCCTGAGTCTGCGGCCCCTGTGCAGGCGCTGTCTCCACAGACTGAATTGGAACAGGCGGTGGTGGTCTCCCCGCAGAGTGGCCCGGCGCAATTGTGGCGGATTTTGGCGGCGCTGGCGCCGGTCACTGCCACCGATCTGCCCTTGGCCGAGCTTTTACGCACCAGCCGCCGGGCCTTTGGGCGCCGCGGCACTGTGGTGATCATCACGCCGCAGATCACGCCTGCGCCCGGGGCGGAAGACTGGACCGCCGAATTGGTGCACCTGGAATCGACCGGCCTGGCCAGCAGCGTGGTGTTGATCACGCCGCCTGAGAGCGAGTCCGCGGATGGCAATGGGGCGAATCCCCACAGTGCCGTGGGCGATGCGATCCGGCAACTGTTGGCCCGGCATGATGTCCCGGTGCAGGTGATACCAGCTGGTACGCGTTTGCCTGCTGCGCTTACCTTTCGCCGTAAGCGCACTGTTGTGCGCAGCACCCCAACCGGTGGGGTCGTCACCTATGAGGTTGAGGATGAGGTAGGTTGAGCCATGCAACAGTTGGATTTGCTCGACAAACGCGCCGTCACCGAATTTGAGGATCAGACGCACTGGGCTTGGCGATTGGTGCTGCAACTGTTGGCCCGTTTCCGCCCCGATGGTGGTTGGTTGGTCCTGCTGGTCTGTCTCGGTTTGGCTGCGCTTCCGGCGCGGGCCTTGGGCGAAAATCGTCTCGAAGATCTGCGGCGCATCCAAGTCGGCTTGGATCTCGTCGGGCCGCTGGCAGTGCTGGCGACCTGGTTTTGGCTGGGCTGGCGCGGCTTGATCACTCGCCCCCAATCTCCATGGCTGCGTTCGATCTTGCAGGCGTTAGCGATCTTGCTCACCGGCGTGGTGGTCTTGAGCGAATTATTGGTCGGCTGGATTCCCTCTTTCGGTGAGCTGTTGAATGCCGCGCTGACCAATCAATGGGCCGGGCTGGGACAATCGATCCTTAACGAGTGGGGGGTGATGATCACCCGCTTTGCCCTCTGGTGGAGTGCGGTGCGCAGCGGTGGGGCTGGACAAGATAATCTAATCTTTGCTGCGGCAGCTGGTAGTGTCTTTTGGCTGGTGGCGGTGATCCTGACGTGGTTGGTGCGGGTGACGCGGCGGGGATTTTTATCGGCGGCGGTGCCTTTGTGGTTACTGGGCTCACTCTTGCTCTATACCAGCACAGGCCGGATGTTGATGTTGAGCGGTCTGCTTTTGACCGTGACGCTTCATCTTTTGCTTGAACATGAGAGCTTGATCGAACGCTGGCAACGGTTAGGGCTGGATTTTAGCCCCGGCCTGATTGCCGATCGCTTGGTGGCAGTTTTGGGGATCGTCGCCGTCGTAACCGTGATGGCGAGTGTGGTGCCCAATCTTTATTTCGAACCACTCGTCTGGGGCTATTATCGCTTGATTGAGCCGATCGAGAGCCGCTTTGAGGATCTGCGCGAGCGCCTCTTTCCCGGGTTGCGGGGCACTTCGCGGCGCAGTGGTGGTGGGGGACTAGCCGGGTTGCCGAACGAATTTTTGTTGGGTGGCAATGTTCGGCTGGGCGATAGCGTGGTGATGTATGTGCGCACCAGCGACAGCGCCGGTTATGAAGAATATCTCTATACTGGCGCCCCCTTTGACTTACCTTCCCCGCCAAGCCACTATATGCGGGGAGTGACGCTGACCCGCTATGATGGTCGCGGCTGGAGCAATCCCCCCGATTTAACCCGTGTTGAATACGAAGCCAATGAACGCTGGCTGAATCAAGAAGAATTGCCCGGGCGCAAACAATTGGTGCAAACCATCTCGTTGATGATCCAGAGTTCGGTCTTGTATGGGGCTGCCGAACAACTGGAGAGTGGGATCAATTATGGGGCCGAATTTCGCAATGATGGTGATCTAGTTGCTTTGCGCGCCCGCGCCAGCAATTACACCGTGGTTTCTGCGATCCCGGCGGTGAGCGCCGAGCAGTTGTTAGCGCTGCCCGCCTGGGGCGACGAGCTGCCCTTACCCGCTGGTTATGAACTCCACCTCGAGTTGCCGGATACCATCACCGACCGTACGCGCGAACTAGCGGCGGAATTGACGGAGGGCCTCGATTCCCCCTTTTTGAAAGCACAGTCGATCGAGCGTTATCTGCGCCAGTACGAGTATGATCTGGATGTGAATGAGCCGCCTGGCAATGTCGATGATCTGGCTGATTATTTCCTCTTCGAGCTGCGCCGCGGCTATTGCGATTATTACACCACGGCCTTTATCATCTTGGCCCGTTTGGCTGGATTGCCCGCACGGTTTGCCAGCGGTTATGCCAGCGGCTCGTGGGATCCGGTCAATGGCACGTGGGTCATCACCGAGGCGGAGGCCCATTCCTGGCCTGAAGTCTTTTTCCCCGAGTATGGATGGATTCCCTTTGAGCCCACCGCTGGTCGGCCTGAACTAGAGCGGGTTGGTCTGCCAGAGTTTACGAGCAGTGCGTCGCTACCCTCCGTGCCAGTAGTCGCCCCGCCCCCCGTCGTCACGGAACAATGGGACTTGGATTGGAACTGGCAGATGTTGTTCTGGTTGCTGCCGATTGTGGGCTTGCTCTGGGGAGGATGGACATTCGTCCGCCACTGGCGGCGGCAACGTGAAGATCCGTGGCTAGGGGTGGTCCGTTGGGGCCAGCATGCCGGTCGTCCGTTGGGTGAGGGTGAGACGATCTTAGAGTATGGTCAGGGATTAGCTCACTTTGTGCTCGATCGCCCAGCCGACACTTTGGACGCGAATCGGATTGTCGCCCGCGAAGTCACTGCGCTCAGCGATGCCGTGACCCAACTCCACTATGCACCCCAGGAACGCCGCGCCGACCTGATCGCCCGCACCGTTGAGCACTGGAATCGTATGCGCGACTATCTGCCATACGTGCGCAAAGGCTAGGGCGAGCGGCTAGCTAATTTTTTCGCTATTGACAGCGCTCCGGCATCTATGGTAAGTTGCTATTTGGCCGTTCACGCTCGCCCGCAATCTGCGGTTAACTTCGTCCACGTCCGCCTGCCCCGGCCCATGCGAGCATTCGACAGGTGGTGTAGCGAAAGGAGGTAGGGTCGTGTTAACAACCACAATCAAGACAAAATTCCACCCTCACTGGCAACGGCTGCACCTTCTTGTTACGCCCAAGTAACTCGTAACAACTTGTTGCAAACCAGATTCGTTAAGCTAGCTTTGGCGGTCGATCCTGAGCCTTTTTGCGCGCTTGTAGTTGACCCAGCCATTGCACCTGAATCAACATGCCGTTCCAGTGACATGCGTGGAATTTGACGCGCTTAGTGCGCATTGGTTCATACAATTGCTGGTTGTTGACAAATCTGGAGTGCAATAATGATGTGGTTCAAAATCCACTTTGAGCTGTTGGCGCGCTATCTGCGGCCGCAGTGGCTTCGTGTGTTGTTGCTGGCTTCGCTAATCGTTGGCAGCATTGTTCTGCAACTTGTGAATCCCCAATTGATCCGCTATGTCCTGGATACGGCCCAGGGAGGTGTCTCGCAAACTTCCTTGCTTCTGGCTGCCCTCGTCTTTATTCTCTTCGGCATTCTGCAAGCTGGCCTCAATCTAGCCGCCAATTATGTAGGCGAAATGGTGAGCTGGACGAGTACCAACGCCCTGCGCGCTGATCTCGCCTTGCATGTGTTGCGGCTTGATCTGAGCTTTCACAACAGCCGCACGCCCGGCGAGTTGATCGAGCGGGTGGATGGCGACGTGAGCCAGCTGGCGAACTTCTTTTCGTATCTCACCCTGCAGGTGCTCGCCAACCTCTTGCTGATCCTCGGTGTGATCGCTATCCTTTGGCGCGAGGATTGGCGCATGGGCGCGGCGGCCATCCTGTACGCGATGCTTACCCTGCTTACTCTGTGGGCGGTCCAGGAGCGCAATGTCCGCCTGTGGAGTCGCCAACGCGGCGCCATGGCCGATCTCTACGGTTTTATCGAAGAGCGGCTGACGGGTCTAGAAGATCTCCGAGCGAATGGAGGCGAGTCGTACGTGTTGCGGCGGCTGGCACAACTGCAAGGGGTTGCTTATCGGGCCTTCTCGAAGGCTCACATGTTTGGTGTCTTTACCTTCTCGGTGACACACATGCTCTTTGTGCTGGCAACCGTCTTGGGCTTCGGGCTGGGCGTCTGGTTTTATCAACGGGGTGAGATCACGCTCGGCACGGTGTACTTGATCACCTACTACCTGGCGATTCTGCGGGATCCGTTGGAGCAGATGCGGGATCAAGTGCAGGAGTTGCAACAGGCGACTGCTAGCATTCAGCGCGTGCGCGATCTCTTGGCCTTGCAACCGTCCGTGACCGCTTCGCCCGCCACAAGCAGCGATTTGCCTGCGGGGCAACCCTTGGCCGTGGCGTTTGATCAAGTCTCCTTTGCCTATGGAACCGCACACTCGAATGGCGCCGCCGCCAGCGATCATGCCGTCTTGCACGATCTTTCGTTTTGCCTGCAACCAGGCCAGGTTTTGGGCCTGTTGGGGCGGACGGGCAGCGGTAAAACGACGTTGACTCGGCTACTCTTTCGCCTCTACGAACCCAGCCGTGGCTCGATCCGCCTAGGCGATCGGGACATCCGCAGCCTGAGTTTGCAGGAATTGCACCGCCAAGTCGGTATGGTGACGCAAGAGGTGCAGATCTTCCATGCCAGCGTGCGGGCTAACCTCACCCTCTTTGACGAAAGCATCCCCGACGAGCGCATCCTCGCGGCGATCCGCGACTTGGGCTTGTGGCCCTGGTACTCGGCCTTGCCCGCCGGGTTAGATACGGAACTGCAGAGTGGCGGCGTGGGACTATCCGCCGGGCAGGCGCAATTGCTGGCCTTTGTGCGCGTTTTCCTGAAAGACCCCGGCTTGGTCATCCTCGACGAAGCCTCCTCGCGGCTAGATCCGGTCACCGAGCAGCTGCTGGAACGGGCGATCGACCGGTTGCTCCACAATCGCACGGGCATTGTGATCGCCCATCGGCTGGAGACCGTCCAGCGCGCCGAGCAGATTTTGATCCTCGAACAAGGGTGGATGGTCGAATATGGGCCGCGGCAGGCGTTGGCAAATGATCCGCACTCCCGCTTTGCGCAGCTGTTGCGCACCGGGCTACAACTGGAGGCAAGCCACTGATGAATCAAGAATCACATGTCTCGCCGGAACAGCCCTCGATCTCGACGCCGCAGTTTATGGCGGCACTCTTGCGGCTGCGGCCCGGCGCTTTTACAGTCTATGCCGTCGCGTGGATTGCCTATTTTGTCTTGCGCTTGGGGCCTGGCTGGCTGGAAAAGCTGATCTTCGATACGCTTTCGGGGGCCGCACCGGCAACGCAAAGTGTCTGGTCGCTGCTGGCCTTGCTGGTGGGCGTGGAGGTAGCGCGGGTGCTGGCCAACTACACGGCGCGCGTCGGCGATTTGGCATTTCAAGAACCCCTGCGTGCACTTTTGCAGTTCAACTTGATGCAAAGTATTCTCAACCGGCCCGGCGCCCTGCCCTTGCCTATCTCCAGCGGCGAGGCGGTGAGCCGTTTCGGCGATGATGTGGGTGAAGTCAAAGACTTTCCGACCTGGCTGCCCCATATTGCGGGGCAAGGTATCTTTGCCTTGGTCGCGCTGATTATCATGCTGCGCATCAACGTGGGGATCACGCTGGCTGCGGTGATTCCCGCCTTGTTGGGTTTGTGGCTCAACAAATTTGCTTGGCGCCGCTTGCTGCAAAGTTACACCGCCAGCAGCGCGGCGCGGGATGCGGTCAAGGACTTTTTGGGGGAAAGTTTCGGCGCTGTCCAAGCCCTCAAAGTGGCCGATGCCGAAGAGAATGCCGTCCGCCATTTTCGGCGGATCAACGAACGCCGCGGGCAGGCCGAAGTGCGCGAGCGCTTCTTCCACACCCTTTCCTACACCACCAGCTTTCAATCGGCGCAGATTGGGGTGGGCTTGATCTTGCTGATCGGTGGGTTGGCCATCCGCGCAGGCAGCTTCACTGTGGGCGATTTCGCCCTCTTCATGTACTACGTGGGCTTTATCACCGAATTCTTTGGCAATGTTGGCAGCTTTATCGGCGATTACCAAACGCAAGCCGTCTCGATCGGGCGGCTCGAAGAGCTGGCTCAAGCGGACGCGGCGCAGGCCTTGTTGCCCGCCCGGCCAGTCTATCTGAATAGCGAGCCACCGCCGCTGACCTTACCCACGGTCACGCCGCAGGATGAATTCCAGCACTTGCAGGTCCGGGGCCTGACCTATTACCATCCGGGGACGGGCCAAGGCATCAGCGGAGTGGATCTGGAGATCCGCCGCGGGGAATTTGTGGTGATCACTGGGCGGATGGGCGCGGGCAAGAGCACGCTGTTGCGGACGATTCTGGGGTTGCTGCCAGCAACTGCCGGTGAGATCTTGTGGAATGGCCAAGTGGTGCCGGATCTCGCTCGCTGGTTCACGCCGCCTCGTTGCGCCTACACGCCGCAAACGCCGCAGATCTTTAGCGAATCCCTGCGCAACAATTTGCTGCTGGGCTTGCCCTGCTCGGAGGAGCAGGTGCAGGCGGCCATTCATGCCGCGGTGCTCGAAGCGGATCTGCCCCAGCTGGCGGCTGGATTGGAGACGCTGGTCGGGCCCCGCGGGGTGAGGCTTTCGGGCGGGCAGATTCAACGGGCCGCGGCGGCGCGCATGTTCGTGCAGGGCAGGTTCCAGCCCTTCCCGCTGCTGGTCTTCGACGATCTTTCCAGTGCGTTGGATGTCGAGACGGAGCACCAGTTGTGGACGCGGTTGGCGACACAGCGAAATGGAGCCACCAACGCCCGCCCGACCTGTTTGGTCGTTTCGCATCGGCGGGCGGCTCTGCAGCGTGCCGACAAGATTGTGGTGCTGGAGGCCGGCCGCGTGGTCGCCCAAGGCAGGCTGGACGAGTTACTCGTCACCAGCCCGGCGCTGCGCGAATTATGGCAACAGGAGCAAGCGCCTCAGTCAGCAACGAGCAGGGCTTGAAACGCGGCGTCAATGCGAAGTTGGGGCCGGCCCTTAACGGCGTTTGTCGTGGCGAAAATGGACAAAGATGCGCCCGAAGTTGCGATCATCTTTTTCCAAGCGATGATAGAGCGCCTTGATATGGCCCTGGTTGAGAAAGCGCAATACGTGCTTCTTCAATTGGCCGCTGCCTTTGCCAGGGATAATCTCGACCAGTTCAATGCGGCGCTCGACAGCTTCTTGGATGATGCGGTTGAGTTCGGCGTCGATCTGGTCGCCCCGATTGTAAATGTCATGTAGGTCTAGTTTGAGTTTAGCCATTGCTGGTGGGTTCACTATAGGGAGGCGCGGTCGTTGGGGAACGATCGCGCCGCGGTGTTATCGGTCCGTTCGGGGG
>CAZMRA010000048.1:0-21111 GCA_964568485.1 uncultured Caldilineaceae bacterium
ATTGCCTTTGCCTAGAACGACTGCCTCGAACCCGCAACGCTTTCGTAAACGCTACGCCGAGCTATGCGGGCAGGCCCAGTTCCGGGATCCACAGCCAGGTTACGGATAGTTTTTAGGGTATGGTATCAATCAACAATTCTGCGTCGATCATCCGTTTGCGGATCCCCAATCGCCGCAAGCTAGCAGAACACAGTCACCCCGACGACTGTTCGCGCACATCAACAAGGTGTTATCAACGTACGTCTAAGCAGTCAGGCCATTTCATTCCAAAGAGAAGATTGGTGGAGTGAACGCTGATCTTTCGAATAGATATAAGGTAGCATTCTATGGGTAATCAGCTAATTCATGCGGAGTCTCAATTTTCCACTGCCCTGCATCGCGGTTATCAGCAAGTGGGGGCATCCACGCTTGCAGCTAGCACGATCGATCTAGGAGCAATGGTTCATGCAGCACGGTTAGGGGAAGAGTGGGCCTTTAATCTATTGATCGAACAATACCGCTCCGCTGCCGAACGATTAGCCCAACAAATTCTTCGCACTGAAGAAGCAGCTGCTGACGCGGTACAAGAGGCATTGATCAAGGCTTATCGCGCCATGCCTCGCTTTCAAGATGGAAATTTTCGCTCTTGGTTGTTACGAATCGTCACCAATACTTGCTACGATCATCTCCGCCGCCAAAAACGCCGCGCCGCAGTCAGTTTGGACGAGACTGCCGACTGGGCGATCGTGAGTGTACCTAGTCATATCTTGAGCGAAGCAGAGAATCCAGAGACCGTGGCCTTGCAGCACGAAAACCTCGACATTCTGTTACAAGCAATCGACAATCTGCCACAGTGGCACCGGAATGTCGTCATTCTAGTGGACATTCATGGCTATGATTATAACGAGGCGGCGGAATTGCTGGGGTTACCGCTGGGAACGGTCAAATCTCGCTTGAGCCGGGCCCGTTCATCCCTGCGTGATGTACTGGTGAAAGCCGGCCTCGTTCTTCAATAGCTGCTAGCCTAAAACGGCGGATTTTCCTACATCACCGAGCCACTGCCCCCATCCATTGCTGCCAACCCAAGCTCCCCATCCGCTAAATTGAGGCCGACCCTTCTAACCAAACGGCGCGCCATTGGCCAATTTTCTGAAAACCCAGCTGGCGATAAACCGAGCCGGCGAGTGGATTGCGCCAATAGAGGATCGGTTGACGCTGGGAGGTGATGAGATCTTGACAGAGGGCCCCGCAAACAGCTCGGCTCAAGCCGCGTTTGCGGGCACTGGGCTTGGTAAAGACTCCCCCGATCATCGCTAAGTCTTGCGTTTCGGCATTGGTTAGCGCAGTAGATAATATTTCCTCACCAGCCATTGCCATCCACAGGCGAGTATCTCGCAGGGGCCGCTCCACTGCAGGCGCAGTCCGGGTCATGTTTTCGGCTCGAGCATAAAAAGCCACCAAGGCCGGCAGATCATCCATGGTTGCCCGGCGCACAGTGATACCTGGCGGCACGGGTGGCGGCACAAACTGGTCTGGTGCCAACGCCATCAATGTCTCAACAACACTCTGTGCTGCGTGATATCGCTTCAGATAAGGCAGTATGCTTGGGACGCCGCCGGGGTTGTCCTGCAAGCGCACGGCTTGGATTGGGTGCATATCGATCACCTGGGCTAGGGCGGCCCAATCAGCTGTAGGCAAGCCATACACATCCCAGCCGGTCATGTAGCGGTTCAAGATGCCGCGCAATTGCCCGGATTCTCCGCCCTCGTCCGCAAAATCTCCCCAAAACTGGGACAGCTCATGCTGAAAACCTAGTTGTTCCAAGTTGCCCAACATATACAGATTGAGGGCTGGGGCCTGCTGCAATAAGGCAATAACCGCTGCACGATCAGCCTCTGTCAGTAATCGGATCATAAATAAAGGTACTCCGCTGATTTTTAGTACGAATTGCTTGACAACCAAGCAAATTCGTGGCCATTCGAGATCAGATTTTAGCTTTGCGACCTTCGTTGCGCACCTTGCACTACCTGGCAAACAGGCAAATCATGGCAACTTAACACTAAACACAGAGGCTTCTCTATAGTTCCTCTGCGTGTGCCGTGAACAATTTTGGCACGGTGGCGCATCATTTCAAGGGTTAGGCCAGCGCTTGGTTACCGAGCGGATTCTGCGCGCGGATGTATTCATCGCGCCCGGTGGCTACTTGGTAGGCCGTAAACGTTTCATCAATTGCCAGTTCGGGATCAAGCCCGGCTTGGCGCGCCCATTGAAAGAAGAGGCTCACTTCCAGTTCTGCGCTGACAATCTGCCAATAAAAGAGCTGGGCGATCACCCCGCCCGCCGCGGCCATGCCCGATTCGCGAAACGCAGCCAACGTCAGACGACGATCATACGGGACGCGATAGAAGGTAACGCTCCAACCACCCGTCTCTGTGCTTTCTGGCACACCTTCCACCATAGCAAATTGCGCTCGCGGATCGCCGTTCAAGGGCATGCCTACACTGCCAGGATTGATCACATGCCAGCCGCGCTGTGCCAGTGGATGCCCCGGTGACGGTTTCACCTGGCGATCTAGTTGAACGTGAGTATGCGCAGTGATCAACGTGGGTACGGTCAAACTGGCTAGCTCCTGCGCAATTTGACTGTCTGGCGTTTGGTCGTGAAAGCCAACCCGATTTTGCCCAGGTACACCGTGAGTCACAAAGAATGGCTGCTGGCCCGGCATGTAGAGCGTGCACTCATCCGGCAGTTGCCCCAGATAGACAGCATGCTCATGCGTCAACTGCTTGGTCAACCAGTGCAATTGTCCCCACCGCCGCTCGTCTTCGCTCCCCAAAATGGCGCGTTCGGTTCCAAAGTCCAAAAAGTAGAACTCGTGATTGCCCCGGACCACAGTCCAACGCTGCTGTTGCACATAATCAACAACAGCCGGACTAAATGGTGTTCCATTGATCAAGTCGCCATCCACCACGACTAGATCAGGCTGAAGACGCTCAAGTTCGGTGACGACCGCTTGCAGCGCTGGCCAGTTGCCATGGATGTCGGCGAGCAGTGCAATCCGCATAAGTGATTCAAGTACAATTAAGCAGGTAGTCGCAGACAGACCGTGATCTCACTGCGATTATGAAAGAGTTGACGGACACCCACTACATCATACGCCTGACGCAGGATGGCCAAAGCATGGTCGATCAACGTGCGCGGGGGTGACTCAGGCAATTTGAGGGTCATGATAACGTGACCATGCGGGTAAAGATGTTCGGCGTACCTCACCATCAACCGAGCTGAGTCGCGGGCATCCAAGCGCATATCATTGACAATCAGATCGAAGGTGTCTGGCTCAGAGAGCAGATATTGCTCAGCGGTCATTCGCCGGTGGCGCACATAGCGATCTACGGCTACCCGTGGATCCAATTCTGCCGGGTCCACCGCGGTGACATACTGGTGCCGGGTGCGCAATACCCGTGTCCAACCGCCTGGGGCTGCTCCCAGATCCAGCGCCACCCCATTCGGAGGCAAGTCGAGGCGGAAAGTTTCCAGCGCCTCTAGCAACTTAAATTCTGCCCGGCTAATCTGCTGGGGCTCACGCGCAAATCGCCGCATCCCGCCAGCCCAATCGGACAAGTTCTCTTGCGGCGTGGATAGGCCGATCAGCGCCGATTCAGTGGCATCAGCACAGACAACAGACAAAATCTGCTGCGGATGACGAACATCGATCGGGACGCCGGTCGCTTCGTGGAGGGCGGCAGCTAAGGTAGTATTGAGGTCAAACGGCTTGTAAGGCACTTCCGCAAAGATGCGGGTCTGGACCGAAAGTGGTTCAGTCGGGTCAACCCGCGCCACCATGTCGTCGAGCACAGCCTGCTGAATTAACTCCAGATCAGCCTCTGTTCCAGTCAAGACAGTGCTGGTCTCTTCCGGGCAGAGATGCCGGATAAAGATTGGTGGCTGGCTTTGAAAACGAGCGACCAATTGGGGAAAATCTACCGCTAATGTTACCAGTAGCACACCGGGAGCCAGGGAAATCCACTCCAGTGGTCTGGTTACATTCGCCAGTTCATCCAAGGCGAGCGCGCTGAACTCTGGATTAGCAGTGAGGATGACGCGATTGGTATTCATGCGCGGTCAAGCGCCGTGCGGATCTGAGCGGCCAATTGACGGGCCCGCAGGGGGGCATCACCGACATGCGCCGAAGCCTCCAGCAGCTCAGGCAACTCACCCACATGAATCCACTGGGTGATGCGTTCGTCACGCGCCAAGAGCTCGGCCAAGGGATTGGGCTGGCCCGATTGCAAGGCCTGCCAAGCTGTCAGGCTATGCGAACGGATGACTTCATGCAATTCTTGACGGTTACCACCAGCTTTTACCGCTTGCATCAACACCCGTTCGGTCGCTGCAAAGATGCCATAATCGCGCAAGTTGCGGGCAATTGGCCCCGGCCAAATCTGCAAGCCCTCGATCAGGCGAATCGCTCGCCGCACCACCTCATCGCTAATCAAAAAGGCCTCCGAGAGCGCCAACCGACGATTGGCCGAATCGTCCAAGGTACGCTCCAACAGCGAGAGCGCGGCGTTATCCCAGGCGACGCGCGGCAGATTCGCCACATAGCGCGTCAAGCTGTCGATATTCTCGGCGATGATGGGATTACGCTTAAAGGGCATGGCACTGGAGCCAACTTGGCGTGCGCCAAAAGGCTCACTCCATTCGCCAAAGAGTGGGCTTTGCAAAATCCGCAGGTCAAAGGCAAATTTATGCAATGTTGCAGACAGACCAGCCAAGGCGTTGAGCACCAACCAATCCTGCTTGCGGGGGTAGGTTTGGGTTGCGACGGCAAAAGGCTCGATCCCCAGCAGTTCCATCACCCGTTTTTCAAGCTGTTGGGGTGTCCAATCGGTGTCGGCGAGCAATTCTGCATAGCTAGCACTCACCCCGACCGCACCTTTCAACCCCTTGGCGCGCAGATTGTGTTGTACACGCGACAACTCTTCCCAATCCGCTAGCAAATCTTGCCCATATTGAGCCAACCGATAGCCAACAGTGGTGGGCTCGGCCGGTTGAATGTGGGTAAATGCCATCGCCGGATGCTCAGCTTCAGCCTCGATCCGGTCGGCGAGCAGACCAAGTAATTTGCGCAAGTGCCCCAGGATCAAGCCCAGACCCTCGCGCAGCCGCAACGCATCAACATTGTCTTCAATGTCCATCGACGTGGCACCGAGGTGGATGATCGAGCCACCGACCTGGCACTGTTCAGCATAGGTTTTGATCTCAGCCATCAAGTCGTGATGAATCTCGCGCTCGATTGCTTCGGCCCGTTCAATATCAATGTCCGTTTGATGTGCTTGGAGGTCGGCCAGTTGTTCAGCGGTGACTAAACCCGCTTCGTGTTGCGCGGTCGCAAGCGCAACCCAAACTCGCCGCCAAAGTTGGCGTTTATACTTTTCACTCCATAGCTGGCGCATTTCAGTGCTACCATAGCGCCATGTGAGTGGTGACAGATAAGTTTCATGATCGTATTGTGTCACAGACAAGCTCCATCTCGGCGTGGTGACCATGACCAAAAGACGGCTATCCTTTTGTTAGCGGACCCGACTTGTTGGCATTCATTGACAAAATCGCCCGCATTGTATCATAGCGCGCAGAGATTTTCCTACAACAGAGGGACACTTTGCTGATTCAGCAGGGCTACACAATCAGAAGAGGAGAGTAGGCAAACGAAGTAGTTGCTAGCGTGGGTGGAGGCTTGTCACATCCGCTGGATTGCAAGAACGATCGGGTGGCGGCAAGTACTGCCACCCACAGGTTATTCACTCGTTTCCTGGTCCGCCACTTCAGCTGATTCTACTTCGCTTGAATCAGCTTCAGGTTGTGTGACATCGGGCAACTCGGGCTCCACCGGATTAGACTCAACTGGCGCTACCCCAGCCGCGTCGACTGCACCAGTCTCTGGTGGTGCAGTGATGGGCGGTTCTTCGGTGGGTACCGGCGGGGGCTCGGTTGCGACCGGAGGCGGTGGGGGTTGCGGGGTTGGCGGCAATGTCGGTGCACTCGTCGGCGGCTGCACAGGCTGCTCGACCAGTTCATCCGCAACAGTTGGTGCAGCGGTGGGGGGTGCCACTGTCGGGGTTGCGCTCGGCGCTGGTGTGACCTCTTCCTCCACCGTGGCACTAGGCAACGGCGTAGCCTGGGTTGCCTCTGGCGTAATCACTTCCGGCGTATTAGGCTCAGATGTAGTCGGTTCTGGCGTATTTGGCTCGACTACCGGCGTCGTTGAGTCCACCGACGTTGGCGTCTCAGTCAATTCGATCTCTTCGGTTGCAGATACAACCGGGGTCGCGCTCAAAGTGGGTTGCGGCGTGACCACTGGTGTCGCCTCTTCCGTAATCGTTATCACCAACGTCGGGACAATCGGCGTCGGGATAGTAATCTCCTCGGTCGGGCTGATGACCGGTGTGATCCCCGGCGTGACCGGTGGCTCGATCGTAGCTGAAATGACTGCTGTCTCCGTGGGCGCGGGCACCAGTGTGAGCGTGATGATGGCTGTCGGTTCTAGATCGGGCGTTGCGGTAGGCGGTACAGTTACCGAAACCACCAGTGTAGGCGCAATCACACTCGCAGCCACCGTTGGTGATGGCTCCAGAGTGGCGGTTGGTGTCGCTGGGACAACGGGCGTCGAGGATGCAGGAATCAAAACCTGGTGATCTCCGACAAATACGTTGCCAAAAATGCAATTGGCAGCCCGGAATTCCGCCTCACTGACGCCCACCCGCTGGATGAACTCTGCGACGGTCTCGTTGGCAAGTGGATTGACTGGCAACCAACCAGACGGAGAACTCCCAACCACACATGGCGTGGGGGCCACAGTCGGCTGTGGCGGCGGTGTCGGTTCGAGCGGTAGACTTTGGTTCACTTCCAGAGAGAGCCCTTGCACCACTGGTTTGTCAGTATCCATGGTATTTCCGGGCAGGATCTGGTAGTGCAGCGTCACGGTTGCGCCAGGGGTGAGTGTCCCCAAGATCTGCATACCTTCTCTTAATACCCGTAGCCCCCCAATATTTAAATAATCACCATCGTAGCCATGAAAGAGCAGGACGCTACGCAAATGGATCGGATTATTCGTCTGCTCAACAACAGGACGCGCCTTCTCAACATCTTCAAGCAACTCTTGCTCGTGGCTCTGGCGGACTGCAGCTCGGTCTTCGGGGGCGGCCAAATACAATTGCTGGGTGCGGATCCACTGTTTCACCGGGTAGCTGAAATCTCCGGGAACGGCTGCTTCGGCGAGGCTCACCAACGAAGTTGAGGCCAACAACACGAAGACGAGGGTCAAGGCCGCGGCAGCTGGACGGAAGTTGTTCCCCATAAACAACCCCGCAAACCACTGCTGGAGATTCGACCAAAGCGATAGCGTTGGCTGCGGTGTATTGGTCGCCTGCTGGGCAAGCGCATGCTCAGCACGATGCAAGGCGGCCGCCCGCAAAAAGGCCGTGCGGCGCATCGTCGAGCGACTCTCCGAGGGAACTGGCACCTCAGCCTGACTGATTTCGTTGGCCACCACCACGATGGCCAAGAGCTCGCGCAACTGCCGACGAACCGCTGCCGGATACGAAGCGACAACGACCTCAAATGGTTCACCAGCCTGAATTCGCTCGGCTGCTTCAGCAAAGAGCTGTTCGGGTTCTAGCCCGAGTGGCCCATTTTGTGGATCCATACAACTGCCTATTGTTCTAATAGCAAAAGCTGCCGCAGATTAGCGACAGCACGGTATTGTAAAGCCTTGATCGAACCTTCAGTTTTGTTCATCATCTCAGCGACTTCGCTGATGCTATAGCCTTCTAAAAAGCGCAAACTGATCACTTCGGCTTGTTCATCCGTCAGCCGAGCAATGGCAGCACGTAGGCGTTCCACATCGAGCTTCAATTCGGTCGCTTGTGCAGGATTGTCGTTGAGGTCTGGCAATAGTGGTTTATCATCAAGCGAAACTTGGGGTTGATTATCGCGTTGACGATAAAAATCAATCACCACATTGTGGGCAATTCGGTAAAGCCAGCCCGAAAATGAGCTGTGCCATGCTTTGCGGTTGCGGATCGCTTCCAACATCTTCAGAAACACTTGCCCTGTCAGATCCTCGGCCAACGAGCTCTCACCTGTACGACGATAGATGTAGGTATAGATCTTGGTCTCGTAGCGATCGTAAAGAATGCCCAAAGCGCGTTCATCATAGTTAACGGCATCAGCCAATAACTGCGCATCATCAAGCTCGCCACTAGGCGATGATGTGCGGAGTAACGCGAGCAGTAATACCCATCCATTCATGTTGACGGAGAATCATAAAAAAAATTACGGCCAATTCTGGCTCAGCTTAATTTGCACAGATTGGCCGTTGGGAGTTTAGTTCAAACGAATATACCCACACTACCCCTGGACCGGTGAGTTGTCGCTTGATTTGACAAACTTTTGTGCAGCTGAAGGTGCGGATAGGGGATGAGTCTGCCAATACACTTCATAAATGCGTTGCAACGCAGTAATATTGGTAAAGATGGCTAATACCCACAAGATGGGCATCATCCACCCTGTAATCAAACCAACGATCAATAAAAAGATCCGCTCGGGCCGTTGCAACCAGCCAGCATTCACGGCAAGCTTCAAGCCTTCAGCGCGCGCTTTGGTATAACTCACCATCATCGAACCGACCAAGATGATGAAGACCAGCACCAATTCGAGCCGCGTACTGCTGTAACGCGAATAAAAAAAGGCCAGGGCTAAAAATGTAACACTTTCGCTGTAACGGTCAAGTGTACTATCTAAAAATGCGCCAAAGGTGCTGGATTGCTCGGTGAGCCGGGCGAGCGCACCATCCAGCATATCAAACATGGCTGCAGCCCACAATAAAAGACCACCAACCAGAAAATTGCCAGTAGCCAACACCAGCGCAGAGACAGCCGTTAAGAGAAAACCGGTATAGGTCGCTGCGTTTGGCGTAAATCCGCGGTAATGCAGCCACTGGGCCGTACGATTCACAGGCTCGGCAAAGAGTCGACGGCCATATTTGGATAACATTGCAGATTCCTTGGCACTACTTCATTACGGGCCAGCCATGGCATAGGACTTGCTACTGATCAAAAAGCCCAGCTGCTATCCATCCAACTAGTTGGTCCGTCACCTAGAAATTACACAAATAAGGTATCTCAGCTACACGAGCCAGTGTACTGGACAATGCCGCATAGCCCAAAACCTCTATTCACTCATACTATTGAGATGAATGCTCGATTCTGACCATTCATCTTACACGTAGCCTAGCGGATAGTCAAACAACGGAGTTTTGAATCCGTCCTTCGCCAGGGGTAGGTTACTGAGTTTTTCCGGCCACCCCAGCAACACTCTTCTTAAAGGAGCATGTGGGGTGGCCAACCATGAACTAGCTAGCCACCGCGCTTGTTACGACAGCTAGCTAGACGCAATTACTTAACGTCCAACCAGCGACAGATAGATTGTATCCGTTGCACAGAGGTTCGAGATCGGGACAACGCGCACATTTCCTGGAGGCGCACCAGCTCGCGAATCAGCCACCAACACCAGGAGTGCTTCATCATAGCGGACGGTTTCTGAATAGAGCGATGAAGCCTGCAAGGTGATCGTATCTGGAATAAAACCAGAAGATGAACTGTCCGAGAGCCACGGCACACCTGATGGCCAATCGATATGGGTTGCGCTAGCAGTCGCCAAGTCGCTGTTCAATTCGCCATTGAGCGGTAGCGCAGCTTCATTGCCTTGTTCATCGCGCAAGATCAGTGTCCCGTCATCATCGATATAGCCATTGTAGATCGAGCTGGCTAGTGTCGCTTGCGCGGCCGCAAACTCAGGCGAATCGACAATGGCCGCGGTGTAACGGATGTTCGGCGTACCCCCTACATTAATCATCCGCGACGGGATCGAAACGGTGTCGGCGGTACAAGCATGGCTGAAGCCGACGCTTGGCGGTTGCACCGAAACGAGCGCGGCGGTCACCTTTAAGGTAACTTCGATCGTAAAGGGTTGGTTCAACACGCTGCTATCACTGCTGAAGATCTGTAATTGTGTCCGATAATCACCCGCTTGCACGTTCAGTGAATTAAAGGTCAGGAAGATCTGAGCAGGAGTTACCCCGGCTGCCGGTGTAACCGTCAACCAAGAAGGATTGCCCACCACATTAATCGAGAAGGGGACGGCATCGGTACTGGTGGTGTTAATCAGCGTAAAGACTTCAGTTTTCTGTTGTCCGCCTGCTTCCACCATGCCATCGATCTGGCTGCGGTCAGAACCGAATTGCGGGCCCGAAATGAAGCCGATCGCGTCCAAGTTGCCAATCTGAATTGCACTGCGATTGGTGGCCAACTCGTACGTGTTGTTGCGATTTGAGCGATCTGGCTCGTAGAAGACCAAGATCCGGTTCTCGCGGATCAAGACAATTTCGTCAAGGCCATCACCATCCACATCCCCAGCGGCACCGGCGCGATACCCATTGTCGCGATCCAGCTGCTGTTCGAGCTCGCGCGGGATATCGCGGCTCTTATCCCCACGGACAATCATGCGGGCTGCGCTGCCGTTATTGGGCACATTGCGCAACATGACCAATTCTTCCTCACTGTTCCCATTGATCTGCGCGAAGAACATCACGCGGGGCGATGGGCTGAAGGACTCACCGAACAGATCGTCAAAGTCGCGGTCAGAGCGCCAACGCTGCACAAAGACTGCCCCCAGCGGTGGACCAGAATCGCGCGACCAGGCTAACCGGGGACTGGTGCCATCACCATTCCAGCGGCCAATGGCCACCGCTTTGGGCGGACGGCTGTTGCTCCCATATTCATGGATCTGGCGCGGGCCACCATCAATCCGGTAGACTTTCATATTGGCATCATCCTCAGAGACAAAAGCGATCTCATCGGTCGAGCGCCCATCCAGGTTCCCAACGGCCATCTGCTGCCAAGATTGGCTAAACTTCATGCGCAGATGTTCTTCCCAGCCCCGGCCATCTGGCGTGGGGCTATTGGCCTTGAGG
Source organism: uncultured Caldilineaceae bacterium (assembly GCA_964568485.1). GTDB lineage: Bacteria > Chloroflexota > Anaerolineae > Caldilineales > Caldilineaceae > CFX5. The sequence goes on from CAZMRA010000048.1 coordinate 11,012, forward strand.
ATGATGACTTGGGTACGATCGTTCGGATTCTCCCGATTTTCCGGGCGAATGTCGTACGTAAAGATGATCTCATGGCCAGGCACGTTTTCATCAAACTCGCCACTAGCGACGAGGCGTGGGGTGCCAGGCACATCCATACGGAAGAGCGTATCCCAAGGGATCTCGTTGATCTTCTGGTCGGGATTGACAAACCCCGAGGCGACCACTGGATCGAACACCGCCAGTTTGCCATCGGCGCTGCCACCACCAACCGCGACGATCTCCATATCCCCGTCGTTATTCACGTCTACGAGCGCCAAATCACGCCAGCCACCATCGGGGCTAAACCAACGCACTTCCGGGTTATTCCCCGAGACCCGCGTATCCAACACTCGAATCACGCCATTGGGATCAATATAGACGATCTCTTCATCTGGATCGGCATTCGGGGCGGCCAAGGCCGGTGTTGGGGAAGTTGGCGCACCGGGGAGATGCAACCAGAAGACTGTACTCAGTACAAGCGCCAGTATCCCACGACGCCTTCGGCTTAACTTCCTCATGAAAATCATTCTCCTTAAACTTATGTACTCATCAATATCAAGCCCAACTTTTTCGGGCAAACCGAAATACCTATCAGCAGATTAAAACGTTTCCTCTTGTGTAGTTTGCTCCAGTAGACATTGCTCAATCAGCAAAATCACGGTATGCTATAGTAACGACAAGAGATAGGTTGATTTTTCATCATAAACGTTAATTCGTCAAAAAAGTTCACCCGAACAGAATTCTTAAGGTTTACCAAAGTTCAAGTTGATAGGAGTTTTTCATGCCTTCACCAATTCGAGTTGCCGTAACCGGAGCCGCCGGCAACATCGGCTACGCCCTAATCTATCGTATCGCCAATGGTGATCTCTTTGGGCCAGATCAACCGGTGATTCTGCAATTGTTGGAAATCACCCCCGCGCTCAAGGCGCTCGAAGGGGTTGCAATGGAGCTGGACGATTGCGCATTTCCTTTATTGGCTGGTACAGTGCTAACTGATGATCCCAATCAGGCCTTTGCTGGGGCTAATTGGGCCCTGTTAGTCGGTGCGCGGCCACGTTCTAAAGGGATGGAACGCAAAGATCTGCTCGAAGCCAACGGCAATATTTTCACCGTGCAAGGGAAGGCGATCAACAACAATGCGGCGAGCGACATCCGCGTGCTGGTCGTCGGCAATCCCGCCAACACCAACTGCTTGATCGCCCAACGCAATGCGCCAGACATTCCAGCCGAGCGCTTCAGCGCGATGACCCGCCTCGACCACAATCGAGCCGTTACGCAATTAGCGCAAAAGGCCGGTGTCGCCACCACCGATGTCAAAAAGGTAACCATCTGGGGAAATCATAGCACGACCCAATATCCTGATGCTTATCATGCCGAGATCAACGGCCAATCTGCCGCCGAGTTGATCAACGACGACAAGTGGATCAAAGAACAATTTATTCCGACCGTACAAAAGCGCGGCGCGGCAGTGATCGAAGCCCGCGGCCAAAGTAGCGCGGCTAGTGCAGCCAATGCGGCCATCAACCATGTGCAAACTTGGTATCATGGCACTCCTGCAGGCGATTGGACCAGCATGGGCATTCCCAGCATCCCAGCCTATGGCGCACCAGAAGGGGTGATCTTTAGCTATCCAGTGACCGTGAGCAATGGCCAAATCAGCGTGGTCGAAGGATTGACCCTCAGTGACTTTGATCAGCAAATGTTGGCGGCAACTGGCAAAGAGTTGCTCGAAGAACGCGCTGCCATTGAGCACATGCTCGGTTAAGCAGTAAATAAAGTAAGAAGTGAGTAGTAGATAAGCAATTACTGCTCACTTTTTGTTTACTGCGTGGTTAAGCGCGCCAGCGCCATCAACGTAGCTTGTACACCGTGAGCCACTTCGGTCCGGCGCTCCGTTGCCGCAGCACGCCGCTGACGGTAGCGCCCATCAGGCAGCATTTCCCACGCCTGCCGATGATCTGCCAGCGAATAGCGCAAAATCAATTCCAATTGTTCCTGCAAGTGGGGATCTTCGATCGGGGTGATCGCTTCAACACGATTGCTGAGGTTGCGCTGCATCCAGTCGGCGCTGCCAATGAAGTAGCGTGGGTTGCCGCCATTGGCAAAATAGTAGATGCGAGAATGTTCCAGAAAACGCCCAATAATGCTGATCACGCGGATATTTTCGCTCACGCCGCGGATGCCAGGACGTATCCGGCAATTCCCTCGCACGATTAAGTCAATGGAGACGCCGGCTTGGCTGGCTTCATATAGTTTGCGCACAATCGCCGGATCTTCCAGCGCATTCATCTTGGCGATGATGCGTGCGGGTGCGCCTTTGAGCGCCTGCGCAATTTCATTGTCGATCAGTTCCACGAATCGTTGGCGCATATTCACCGGCGCCACCAGCAATTTGCGATAGGTGGTTTGGCGACTATAGCCGGTGAGAAAGTTAAACAGGTCCATCACATCAGCCGCGAGCTCCGGATTAGCACTAAAGAGCCCCAAGTCAGTGTACAGGGTGGCAGTTTTGGCATTGTAGTTCCCCGTGCCAATATGGACATACGCGCGCAAGCCATCGTCCTCCTGGCGAACGACCAGGGACAATTTCGAATGGGTTTTAAGGCCTACTAAGCCATAGGCCACATGGCAACCGGCATTCTCCAAGACACGCGCCACTTGGATATTGCGTTCTTCGTCAAAGCGAGCTTTGACCTCCACCAGCACGGCCACCTGCTTGCCCCGCTCAGCCGCTTGGATCAACGCCCCGACGATGGGCGAGTCTGCACTGGTCCGGTAAATTGTCTGCTTGATCGCCAACACGTGTGGATCGCGCGCTGCGGCCTCGATAAATTGTTGCGTACTCGCAGCAAAACTGACGTATGGATGATGCACCAACAAATCACCATAGCGGATCACGGAGAAGATTTCGCTGGGTCTGGCTTTGCTATCCAACCCGGCAAAGCGCACAGGCGCCACTGGCATCCACGGTTCCTCTTTGAGTTGAGGCAAATTGAGGTCGGCCAGGGAAAAGAGATCACCCAAGCCCAAATATGCCTTCACGGGATAAATATCATCCGGTTCGAGAGCCAACTCGCTGCGCAGCATCTCGCGCATACTTTCAGGCATCGAGGCAGCTACTTCGAGGCGCACGACCGGGGCGAATCTGCGCTCGCGCAATTCCTCACTGATCAGCTCCAGCAGGTCTTCTGCCTCTTCCTCGTTGCGTTCGATATCAGCATTGCGCGTGACGCGGAAGGGATGCGCCGCCACCAATTCTAGTCCGCGGAAGAGCGTATCTAGGTTGTGGATGATCACCTGCTCAAGCGGCACAAAATGTTGGGGGTTTTCCAGCGGCACCCAACGGGGACGGTTGGGTGGCACTTTGACGCGTGCAAATCGGCTCTCGCCACTCACCGGGTCAAACAACATCACACCGAGACTCAGGCTCTGATTGCTGATAAAGGGAAATGGATGCCCTGGATCAACTGCGAGTGGCGTTAGGATGGGCGCCACTTCTTGCTGGTAATATTGCCGCAAGCGCGCCTGTTGCTGCTCTGTCAGATCCTCGTAGTCAAAAATACGCACGCCATGCTCGGCCAACGCAGGTAAAAGTTGTTCTACCAAACAGCGGCTCTGAGCCTCAAGCATGGGCTGCACCGCTTTGGCGATCCATTGCAATTGCGCCTCGGGCGTCCAGCCTTGGAGTTGGAGATTGGCGAGCCCGGCAGCGCGTTGGCGCTTGAGGCCCCCTACGCGTTTGCGAAAAAATTCATCTAGATTATTGGCGGTAATCGCCAAAAAGCGGACCCGCTCTAATAATGGCGTACGATCGTCCAGCGCTTCGTGCAATACACGCCAATTGAAATCGAGCCAAGCGAGTTCGCGGTTATAAACCTCGGGGGAATTGCTTAGATCATCCAGGGAGAATGTGGATAAATCTAGTTGATGCTGAACGAGACGTTCGCTCGGCAGAGTCGGCGCGAACGTGGCTTCAGGCAGTACGGCCGCGGCACGGTTCCGCTCAATCTGCTGAGGAGCATCGGTGACGGTCATAGAACATTCCTCATGAATGATGTCTATCTCCAACCAGTAATCGGTTTGGTATGCGAGCTGCAAACCACACCAAGCCGATGCTGAGTATCACACATAGACAAATGAACACGCCAACTTTTCTAGAAAACGGTGGAGGCGCCAACGAGCCCATCTAAACTCTCGCTAACTTTCCTAGCCGGGCATAAGCCCTGATGGGAGCTGGTTGGATGCAGATGCAAACAAGTATACTGGGAAGTAGGCTGGTTGTCGAATTGACTTAAAATAACAATTTCGTAGGTAATGGACTTGCGGCAGTGCCTACAAAGCAGTAGACTAGTGAACTGACCTGCTTGCCATAAACCTACCAGCCAGCGGGCACACCGGCGGTGTAATGCAACAACGCCAGTAAGTTTTGGGCACTAGTAGGAGAAAGTAAGTTGGAAGACATCAGCTTTGTGGTCGCTGGCTTTGGATTAATCAGCTTATTGGTTGTGATTGCCAACGTCGCCCAGCGCCGACGGCAAGAAGACCAACCTTACGAAAGCTTGGCGGCTGTTGCCTACTGGATCATGATTGTCCTCTACGGGCTAGCAGTTGTGACCGGTATCCTGATCCACTTGGTAGATGCCGTACTCACGTTCCAATCCGAGCTGCTCACTCCAGACAACCCTTTGAGCCAAATGGCGTCGCTCTCGCTCTTTGCGATTGGGCTATGGCTGCCCGGAGTGCTTGGCATTTTGCTCCTACAATTGCCAGTGCGCCGTTTCGTGGCTCGGTTCATCCCCATTGATCCCGATAATCCAGTGCATGTGTTGGCACTTACGCTCAGCTCACTCGTGCTGGTCAATCTGCTGGTTACCCTTGGCATCGGCCTGGGGAATCTGGCGGAGCAATTAGCGAGCCAAGAAAACAGCAATGCATCGGGCATCATGTTGATTTCGCTCTGGGCCCAGCAGATCTTTACTGCACTCTTGGCCTGCTTGGGCGTTGGTTGGATAACCCGCCGCTCTGGGAGAGAGACGCTGCAACGCCTCGGGCTGGTTGTGCCAAGTCTACGGCAGGTGGGCTTAGGCATTGGTCTCGGCCTCTTGCTGATTCCGTCTGTGGTCATTATTGAGGCAATCAGCAACCTATTCGGTTTAAGCGCCAACACCGACGTCTCTGATCTGAGTGAACAGTTGCTGGGGCCGCTCTTTCAAAGTCCTTTCGGCATCTTTACAGTAGGGGCGGCTGCAGCGATTGGTGAAGAGACTCTATTACGTGGTGCCTTACAGCCCCGTTTTGGCCTGTTGCTGACGACTGTGCTCTTTGCCCTTTTACACAGCAATTATGGGATCAGCCTTTCGACGCTGATTGTGCTGGTGTTGGGGTATGTGCTTGGCGTGGTACGGATGCGAACCAACACTACCACAGCGATGATCGTGCACGCAGTTTACAATTCAACACTCGGCTTGTTAGCCAATTTGATCACCTAACGCGCAACCCACTACATTTTATACAGCGATTACAGGCTGGCTTGTCTATGGGTGCGTCGGCAAAGCTTCTACGAACCACACCAACCAGTTTTGAGCGGACTACTCATCAGGCTACATGCTGATTTGATAGCAGTCTTCCCAAGGAGAAGGAGCAAGCCCAACCATGTTACGCAACAATCCCTTTGTTGGCACTTTCCCCATCCTCCAAGCTTTTGGTGAGCAACCGGACGAGTATGCGACTGTAACCTGTGGAGGAGTCGCTTTGCGCGGCCACCAAGGCATCGACTTTGCCACGCCGCTGGGTACAGAAATCCTCGCCGTGCAAGACGGCCAAGTTTTGGCCACTGGCCATGAGGAGCATGGCTTTGGGCATTATGTGCTGCTGAGTCACGAATGGGGTCAAACACTTTACGCCCATCTGGCTGAAGCACTCGTACGTAACGGGGAGCAGATTCGCGCCGGCCAGAGCATTGGACGCAGCGGCCAGAGCGGCGCTGCCCAAGCCCCCCATCTGCATTTCGGGCTACGGATTCACCCCTTCAGCCTGCAGGACGGCTGGTGTGGCTACACGAATCCTCAACCCTATCTTGATCGGCTCACCCAATCCCGTGGTGCCATTATTGGCCCCCATATTATCGGCGGTGTACATCGACATCTGGATGTGCTCAATCGCTGGCAGCCACGCGCCATCTTGGTATTGGACCCCAGCCCTAGTGAAATGGTCTTGCTGCGCGAAGCCTGCCCCGAAGCAGTGATCGTGGGGCGCGTCTATGCGCCCGATGGAGAGATTGAACAGCGCATCCGGCAAAACCCTACAGAAGCGGCCCAGTGGGCGCACAACAAGATCATGGAGCGGTTTGCACCGCAAGTTGATTATTGGCAATTTGCGAATGAGATTCTACAGCGCGAAGATGGCTTGCCCTTGCTCAATGAATTTGAATTACGGCGCATGGCCCTCGCCGAGGAGCATAACTATCGATGTGCCATTCTGGCCTTCAGTGTGGGCAATCCGGACCTTCCGGAAAACGACCGCATGGCGATGTGGCAGTTGGTTTACCCGGCGTTGGCCCATGCCGAGGAGCATGGCCATGTTGTTGCTATTCATCAATATGGGGCGCCCGACCTCTTTAGCCCAGCCCGGGATTGGTACGCCCTCCGCTTGGAGCATCAAGTTTTGCGCCGTTTACCTTACAAGCGCCTGCAGTTTGTGATCACTGAGTATGGTATCGACGGCTTGATCGACGGGCGTTCCCAGCCCACAGGCTGGCAAGGCTTCACCGATGCCAAGCGCTATGTCGATCAGCTGCTGCGGGCTGGACGTTATTTGGAACGCTTCTCCGGTCAGATTTTGGGCTACACGGTCTTTACACTCGGCCACAATGCGCCGTGGGGCAGCTATGACATTGTCGGGGATGTCGCCCAAGGCTTAGCAGAACGTAGCGAACGCGGCACTTGGGCAGATGTCACGGTTGCCACCGAAGGGCTGGCTGCCACGGATGGCGACCAAACAACCAGCCCAGGCAGCACGTTGCGACCTCAACCCACCGAGCCGGAAGAGCCAACCGAACCCGTCGAACCAACTGATCCAGTGGAGCCGACCGATCCGGTCGAACCGCCTCCCCCCGATGAAGAACCGGAGCCCATACCGCAGCCACCAGTGATCACCCGGCAGTTGGGCGATTGGGTAGCCCATCTCAATTTGCGGATTCGGTCGATTGAAGAACGGCCCGACCGGCCATCCGGCGAGGTCCAGTACTTGATCAAAGATATCTTTACCACGCGCGATGGCTCGTGGGAGCCATCGAACAAAGTAGGCTCGGTCAATCAATGGGCACGTGATCGCTACCTGAAACCTTGGGGCGCACCCGATTACTTTGGCGAAGCCGGTGCGGATCACCACCTCTTTGGCGCGGTCATCGGCTTGGATGGACAGTTAATTCGCGATCAGGAGATCCTCCTCTGGTCGGATGGCTATGAGAAGTTGGGGGATCCCACCTATCGCGGTTACGAAATCCGTCGCACTAAGCAAGATTCCGGCTGGGCCAATCTGGAACTAGGGCCGGGCAGCAATTACGTGCCAGAACGGGGCGAAACGGGTCCGTGGTGTTGGGCACCGAGCGGAGCCGCCGAGGTCATTTGCGGTGGCGGCATGCCGGCCAAACAGCACATCTCTTTCTTTGTGGTGTGGCAAGCGGTGCGCATTACCGAACCCACACCACCACCCAAACCCACCGAACCACCCGGTGACTTTAACATCTTCCTGCCGATTGTGGGCGGTGGCGGCTCACAGGCCCGTGGTGCGATGGAGCAACCGCGATCACTTACTGGCGAAGAAAGCGACTCGACAGCACGAGTCCAGCTTGGGCTATTGCGATCAGCTGCTTGGAATCGCCTCGGCATTGAATATCGTGCCGATTCGCCGCTGGCCGAGTATGCCCGCCGCAATGCGTTAGGCATGCCCGTCACGCAAGAATTTTTAGTCAGTCCGTGGATCGTACAGGGCTTCCAGGGCGGGATTGTGTATGCGCCCAGCGGCGACCCGACCCAAGTTCGCCACATGAGTTGGTAACGAATACAGCCAAGTTACTGCTTGCACTATCCATTTTGCAGGTGGCAACTTGGCTGCACAAACGCACTCAAATTGTGCGTAAGGGATTCAGGGCTAAGGTCTGATGTGGGGCAACAAATCGCTCCCAACCACAATCTGCATGTCCACAGGCCATGATTGGTCAGCCGGGACCGCAATTTGGGCTGGTTGTACCTTTAAAACAGCCGTCAACTCATTCACTGTCTGAGGCGAGACGCTGTAATTGATCAGTCGGGTTTGGCCGTAATCATCGCGGTCCGCGTCGCCGATCGACACCACATGCCAACCACGCGCTTCAAGCAGATCGCGCGTGCGGGCGGCAACGCCTGGCTCACCCGTGCCATTCAAGATCTCAATCCGCACAGACTGGTGCTGATTGAACTGCTGAGGGGCAAGGGCCACAGAATTACTGATTCTAGAGTCTTCCTGTGACTGTGAGGTAAAGGTCGGAGTCTGGAAGAATTGTTCCAGCGCTGCACGTACCTTTTCGCGATCCGGCAACAAAATCCACGCCCCATCAGCCGCGTATGTCTCTTCCCCATAATTGCTATCGAGCACCAACTGGCGAATATCTTTTAACGAGGCTTGGCGAGCATAATTCGCCAGTTCAAGCATATCGGCCATCGGGATATCGGTCTCGATGCTGCTGCGCATCGTGTACACCAGTGTTGGCAGTTTGGTGATTAACGACGGGATCATATCCGCCTTTAAGACCTGATCAACGACGGCTTTGATCACATCTTGCTGGCGGCGGGCACGACCATAATCATCATCCACATTGCGCGTGCGCACATATTTGAGCGCCGACTCGCCATCGAGTCGTTGCAAGCCAGCGTCCAGATAAAAGGTTTCGACGCCATAATCAGATGTGGGATAGGCCGTGTCGTAAATGACTTTGGGAACGTTGACTTCAACCCCGCCGATCAGATCGATGATTTCGACAAAGCCACGAAAATTCACCCGGATATAATAGGGAACGGGCTGGCCAATAAAGCCACTAACCGTGTTTTTGATTAGTTGCGCGCCACCGCCGGGGTAGCCATTGCTTTCCCCGATACTGTACGCCGTATTGATCTTATAGGTGCCATAAGTGGGGATTGGCACCCACAAGTCACGCGGCAGTGACAACATCCCCGCGGTTTGAGTTTGCCGGACAATGGTCAGCAAAATGATGGTATCGGTGCGGGGTGGACCATCGACATCGGCATCCGTGCCCAACAACAAGATATTGATCGGCGGCAAATTTTCGCTGTTGGTATTCTCGGGATTCTCCTGGACAGCGCCTTCACTATCCAAAGGATTTGGTTGCTCGCTTGGTGCACCGTCTGTAACTGGATTGGGAAATTGGCGCGGTGACCAGGCAACAATTTCTTGTGGCGAGCTGGCGATAGTCCGCTCACGGGCCCAATCATACAGCCAGAAACCAACAGCAGCCGTCACTAAGCAGAGTAAGAGAGCATAACTCGCCAGCGCAATCGCAACGAACCGAGGAACACGCACTGGAGAAGAATTAGGCGAATTAGACTGAACCACAGATTTCCGTATCATACGAACAAAATTATAGCATATTCTGGTTCAAGGGTAATAAGAAATAAGTTACTTTGTTGACACAAAATTTTATTCTCTGAATTTAGGCCAAGTAAAGCGGAAGAGTGCTCCTTTGCCTTCGCGCGAAACGACTTCGATCTGTCCCCCTTGCACTTCCACCAGCTTTTTAACGACGGTCAAGCCCACGCCACTCCCTTCTACCTCGTCGCGTGGCTTGAGGGTTTGAAAGATCTCGAAGATGCGTTGATGGAAATTGGGGGCAATCCCTGGCCCATTGTCTTGAATCGAAAATTCTACCCATTGCCCTCGTTCCACGGCAAAAATATGCACTTCGCCTTTCGCTGGCTCGCGATGATGTTTAAAGGCATTGGCAATCAAATTACGCAAGACTGTCTCCAGCGGCACACGCTCGGTCGTTAACTCTGGCCTTGGCTCATGAATGAATACCTGGAACC
>CAZMRA010000048.1:21121-22883 GCA_964568485.1 uncultured Caldilineaceae bacterium
CGACCACGTTGACCAGTTCCGATGGGTGTCTTTGGCGGCCCACCCGCGAATATTCCAGTAGATCGTCCAAAAGTTTATTCATGCGTTGGATGCGGGCCCGCAATTTGGTGAGATGTACTTGCGACGTCTGCGAGAGATGATTTTCCTCATCTTGACCAATCCAGTTTGCCAAATGGTCAATCGCCCGCAATGGCGCTTTTAGATCATGCGAGGCAATATAGGCAAACCGATCCAACTCTTCGTTACTGCGCTGCAACTCCAATGTCCGTTCGAGCACCCGCTGCTCCAACGTTTCGTTCAGCTGACGTAACGTCTCTTCGGCCTGTTTGGATTCAGTAATGTCGCGTGTAGTACTCGCAACCAACTCTACATTGCCATCCGCACCGAGCACCGGCACAAAAATATAGTCATGGATCCGACGGCCCTGGGCACCGTGAAAAGGCACTTCTCCGCGGATAGCTTGTTTGGTCGCGATCACCTGATCGATCTCTTCGTCATGTAGCGCCGCATGCCACGGTTCATAACCGATTTCTGAACAAGTTCGCCCAATCGCTTCATCCCAAGTCTTGTCCCAGGTGGTCAATAAGGCTTGATTGGCATAGGTAAAGCGATGGTCGAGGTCAAACACAGCAACTAGGTCGGGAATGGTCGCCAAAATGGTACCGTAGAGCCGGCGTAAGCGATCGGCTTCCTCAGCGAGTTCGACCAATCGGCGCTCGGCTTGTTTGCGCTCGGTGATGTTATTAAAGACCAGTGCCACCCTGCGACTGCTGGGTCCACCAATCCGAAAGGCGTAGACATCAAACCAACGGCCCATCGCATCTGAATGATCCACAAAACGGACCGCTTCACCCGAGAGTGCAACTTTACCGTAGATCTCGAACCAGTGGTCTTCCAGATTCGGGACCAACTCGCGGGCAGTTTTGCCAATGGCATCTTGCAAGCCGGTCAAGCGCTCGAACATCGGATTCGCTTCTAAAAAGCGATAATCGAGGGGTTGGTCTGCCTCATCGAAGATCATCTCCAAGACACAAAACCCTTCATCGATCGATTCAAATAAGGCCCGGTAGCGATCTTCATGCGCTTGGGCTTCAGCTTCAGCCCGCTTCAATTCAGTGATATCAACGAGGGTCACCGAGATGCCTAATAGTTGGCCCGTCTCGTCCCAGATCGGCCCCGCCCTCTTGATCACAGGGATCAGCTTGCCATCTTTGCTGCGCCGCACCGTTTCAATACTGACGGGCTGGCCTTGGCGCAGATGCGCCATCACCTGGCGTTGTTCATCATGCCGATCAGGCGGCGCTAGGATCGAAATCGATTGACCAATCGCCTCTTCTGCCGTATAGCCAAACAAACGCTCGGCCATAGGATTCCAACTCGCGATCAGCCCATCGGGTGATAACCCTAAAATAGCATCCCCGGAATAGCGCACGACTGCGGCGAGATGAGCATTCACGGTTGATAAAGTTGCAGCGGACAACGAGCTTGGCTCGTGAGGAGTAAATACCGAGTGAGGCGAATTTGATGATTGGTTCACAATTGCTCATTTATTGTCAAGCAGCAGCGCCAGACTCTTACAAGTTGATCTGTCACTGCTACACCGAACCCAGCTAGGAAGTGCAACTATTTAAATAGGGTCAACAAACTTTTAATTGGGCAAGGCATGTTGGTAGAGCGCAGATTGCGTCAGGATATACATCGTTCCTGCGACTTCATCCACGAATAGACCACTCAGACCTCGTAGTGGATCACCTTCGGCCGC
>CAZMRA010000049.1:0-22811 GCA_964568485.1 uncultured Caldilineaceae bacterium
ACTGCCAGCGCCGGGCGCTACGGGCTGCATGAATTAGTGCGCCAGTTTGCCGCTGAAATGAATGAACAAGATCCCAAGGCGATGCACCAACGCCATTGCGTCTATTACCTGGAGCAGTTCGGCGCCCATACGGCCCAGCTCTTTGGCCGTGAGCCGCACAAGGCCGTGATCACCTTGCAGGCCGATCTGGATAATCTGCGCCAAGCGTGGCAGTACGCGGTCACCGCCAAGCAGCAAGACGCCCTCGCCAGCGCGCTGCCAGCCTTCGCCCGCTTTTATGAATTGATCGGGCTCAGCCAAGAAGCGGTCGCCCAATTACAAGCGGCCTACGAACAATTACCAGAATTTCATACAGAGCGCTTGGGGACACAATTGCAACTCGAGTGGGCCGGGGCACTCAACACGCTCGGCGATTCGGCAGCGGCCGGCATTGCCGAACCATTGATCGAGCGAGCGCAGGCCCTCGATGCGCCCGACCTTGCCGCTAAGGCCCGCTTTATCTTTGGGGTGGCGCGCTACCGCCAGGGCGATCAACAGGGTGCACGGCAAACCTTGGAAGCCGCTTTGACCGAGGCCCGCGCCCAGCACTTGGTGCGCCTCGAAGCCGAATGTTTGCTCAGCCTGGGCGATATCCTCATGTACCAAGCGGATCCGCAAGGACAACGCTATTGTGAGCAGGCGCTCGCCCTCTTCCAACAACTGGGGGACCGGCGCGGGGAGGCCAATGCGATCAACAACCTCGGCGTGGTGGCGAGTTTGCGCAATGAATGGCGCAGCGCAACTCTGTTTTTTGAGCAGGCCTTGCAGATCTATCGCCAACTCGGCGACGCCATGTACGAAGGGCGGATGCTCAACAACTTGGCCATTGTCCATTCCACGCTGGAGGAGCACGCGACCGCCGAACAATATCTAGAACGAGCGCTGCAGCTCACCCGGGCGACAGGCTATCGCAGCGGCGAAGCGAACGTGCTCATCAATCTTGGGCTCAACCAGCAGGAGCAGGGGAAACGGCTGCGAGCTCGCCTGCTTTACGAGGAAGGATTGGCCTTGTCCCGCCAGATTGGCTACCTGCGCGGAGAAGGGGCGTTCCTCAACAATCTGGGGGATTTGGCCAGCAACGACGGCGATTATGAACGCGCCCAAACCCTCTTCCAGGCCGCGCTGGAGGTTGCCCGCCGCACCGGAGATCGCTACTTCGAAGCGCAGCGGTTGCGCGCCCTGGGTGATGTCTTACGCTGGCTCGGCCAGTACAGCCAAGCCAGCCAGCATTACCAACAGGCAGCCGACCTCGCTCACGAAATTGGCGAAAGCCGCACCGAAAGCCAAGCGCGCATTGAGATCGGGCGCATTCTCCGCTGGTTTGGAGATCCGCTGGTAGCCGAGCGTCAGCTACAGCAAGGCTTGGCGCTGGCCCGGCAAGTGGACGACCAAGAGAGCATGGCATTGGCGCTGGCGGCCTTGGGGCAGTTGACCATTCAACGCCACAACGATGCCACCGGACTCACCCTGCTCGACGAAGCCCTGCAGGCGGCTCAGGCCAGCAATAGCCAGCTCGGCGAGGCGCTCGTGCTGGTAGAACAGGGGCGGGCTTGGCGCACGTTGGCGCAATTTGAACGGGCGCTCGAAGCCTTAACGACCAGCCAAACCTTGTTGCGTAGCGAGGCTTCAATCCGCTGGTTGGTGCTGCCGTTGGCGGAATTGGCCAGCCTGCACTGGCAACGCCAAAAGCCGCGCCTGGCCCAGCCTGCGGTCGAAGAGATCCTGCAGCGCGTGGGCAACCGACCAGTGGGCGGCGTCGATCATCCGTTGGCGGTCTACCAAATCTGCGTTCAAGTGCTGACCGCGACACAGGATCCGCGGACGGGCGCGCTGCGCACACGCGCCGCCCACCATCTGCGCCACGCGGTGCAGCCGCTGGTTGAAGCAGCGCGGCGTCAGGCCTTTTGCCAGCAGATCGACGCCGACTTTGGGCAGATCACTCAGCAGCAAACATGACAAAATTTGCGCACTCTTTGTATAATTGCAAATCAAAATCTTCTGTACGTATGCAAGCCGAGCTGAAGTTGCTGTTGCGGTGCCGGACCGTCAATGCACCATGCAGGCTTGCGCAAGTCATGGCCATTTCAACACTGGCTCCACCCAAGAGGACGCTATGCAACTCACGATTGAACCGCTTGCGGCGAGCGATCTGAAGCCGTTTCCCTCGTCATTGGCCTTTGGCAAATATTTCAGCAACCGCATGTTCACCCAAAAGTGGACAGCAGATGCGGGCTGGCACGATGCCGTCATTGGCCCTTATCGGCCCTTCACCTTCGACCCATCCACGGCCGTCCTTCACTATGCGCAAGAGATCTTTGAGGGCACCAAAGCTTATCGCCGCCCCGATGGTCACATCAATCTCTTCCGCCCCTGGGAGAATATCAAACGCTTTAATCGCTCGGCCAAACGCATGGCCATGCAAGAGGTAGATCCGGAAGATCATCTCGAGGCGATCGTGCAACTGGTCAAGCTGGAACATGAGTGGGTACCCAACCAGGATGGGGCGTCCCTCTACATCCGCCCCACCTTGATCGCCACCGAGCCGGCGTTGGGCGTCCACGCCAGCCAGAGCTATCTCCACTTTATTATTCTCAGCCCGGTTGGCCCCTACTTTGCCACTGGCTTCAATCCCGTCTCGGTCTTTATTTCCGACGAATATGTGCGGGCCGTGCGTGGCGGGGTGGGTGATGCAAAGACTGGTGGCAACTATGCAGCCAGCCTGTACGTCTCCGAAGAGGTCAGCCGCCTAGGCTATCAGCAAGTGCTCTGGCTGGATGCAGTCGAACGTCGCTATGTTGAAGAAGTCGGCTCTATGAATATTGCCTTTGTCTACGAAGGGCGGCGGATTGTGACGCCAGCGCTTTCGGGCAGCATTTTGCCGGGCATCACACGCGATTCAGTGCTGCGGCTGGCGCCCGACCTCGGCTATCCGATCGAAGAAGCACGCATCGATGTGAATGATATGCTGCGGGACTTGCGCAGCGGTAAGATCACCGAAGCCTTTGGCTTGGGTACCGCCGCGGTCGTGGCCCCAGTGAGCAAATTTGGCTATAAAGGCGAAGAATATCAAGTGGGCGATGGGCAGTCTGGTCCGGTGGCCAAACATCTCTTCCAGACGCTGACCGACATTCAATATGGCCGCATTGCCGATCCCTACGATTGGACCTTGACGATCCAGGTGTAGCATTTGCTTTCCGCGAGGTGACCAGCAGCAAAGGTGCGAACCAGAGAAGCTCGTTGGTCACCTCCTGGAATTGGCTCAAGCTACTGTAGGCTAGCCTACAATATTTTGTTTGGACTCTGCTATACTTAGTGGCCTATGGCTAGCATCCGTCAGCAGCAGTTCTTGAACCTCTCCATTACCCTCAGCAACCCCACCGGCCTCGCGGTAGGGGGTCTTCTCGCGCTTAGATAGCCCCCACGGCAAAACGATATCCCGTGGCGGGCAAACCTTCACTTAACGAATCGATCTTGTACGCGTAGCTGCTTGTGGCTGCGTGCTTGCGATTGGAATTTAGTCGTGGAATCCGGATGAATGCTGCTCCTGAGCCGTGCATTCCCTTTCCACACCGCCCAATCCGCAAACTTAGATTCTCTCAACGCGCGAGGAGTTCTCATGACAACCCATCGCTATCAGCCTCAGGCGATCGAAGCCAAGTGGCAAGCCTATTGGGCAGAACAGCAGACCTTTCACACTCCGTCCGACCGGCAAGCTCTGGGCGATAAACCGAAGGCTTACATACTCGACATGTTTCCCTATCCCTCCGGGGACGGCCTGCACGTCGGCCATCCTAAGGGTTATACCGCGTCAGATGTGGTGGCCCGCGTCCGGCGGATGCAAGGTTATAACGTGCTCCACACTATGGGGTGGGATGCCTTTGGTCTGCCGGCGGAGCGCGCCGCGGATCGCGAGCGCACCCATCCGCAAGTCATCACCCAGCGCAACATTGCGCGCTTTCGGCAGCAATTGCAGCGGGCCGGGTTTTCCTACGATTGGTCACGGGAGATCAACACCGCGTCGCCCGACTATTACCGCTGGACGCAGTGGCTCTTCCTGCGGCTATTTGAGCGGGGCTTGGCCTACATGGCCGATGTGCCGGTGTACTGGTCGCCCAGCTTGAACACCGTTTTGTCGAACGAAGAAGTGCACGACGGCAAATATATCGAAACTGGCGAACCCGTCGAGCGCCGCTTGATGCGCCAATGGTTTTTGAAGATCACTGCCTATGCCGACCGGTTGCTGGCCGACTTGGACGAGTTGGATTGGCCGGAAAGTGTCAAAGAGAGCCAACGCCATTGGATCGGCAAATCCGCAGGCGCATACATTGTGTTTGCAACCGTGAGCGATGGCCAGCGCCCACAAGACGACGCCCAGCCGCCGGCTATCCGCGTCTTTACGACGCGGCCCGACACGATCTTCGGCGCAACCTATCTGGTCTTGGCGCCAGAACATCCGCTGGTGGACACCATCACTACGCCGGAACAACGCGCCGCTGTCGCCGCCTATCGCGCCCAGGCCAGCCAGCGCTCAGAGCTGGAGCGCACAGCCCTGAGCAAGGACAAAACGGGCGTCTTTACCGGTGGGTATGCCATCAATCCCGTGAATGGGTTGCGCATCCCTATTTGGATCGCCGATTATGTGCTGATGGGCTATGGCACGGGCGCGATCATGGCGGTGCCAGGGCACGATGAGCGTGACTTTGAATTCGCTCAGCAATTTCACCTACCCATCGTCGAGGTGGTCCGCCCGGCAGACAATACCCCGTCTACGTTGCCCTTTGTCGAACCAGGGATTGCCGTCAACAGCGCCTTCTTGGATGGGCTACCCAGCGCTGCGGCCAAAACTGCCATCAGCGAATGGTTGGTGGCACAGGACGTCGGCGAGCCTGGGGTCCACTACCGCCTGCGCGATTGGTTATTCTCGCGGCAACGTTACTGGGGCGAGCCCTTCCCGCTGGTTCACTTGGAGGATGGTACGATCATCCCGGTACCGGAAGAACAATTGCCGGTAAAATTGCCCAGTGCGCTGGAAAATCCACCCGTAGAGGGGAAGCCGCCGCTGGCCCGTGCGAATGAGGATTGGCTGCTGGTCGAGCTGCCCGATGGCCGCATCGGCATGCGCGAAACCAATACCATGCCACAATGGGCGGGTTCTTGCTGGTATTACTTGCGCTTTATCGACCCGCACAACCAGGAGCAGCCTTGGGATCCGGCGTTGGAGCAATATTGGATGCCGGTCGATCTCTACATTGGCGGGATGGAACATGCGGTGCTGCATCTGCTCTATGCGCGCTTTTGGCACAAAGTCTTTTACGACGCCGGGCTGGTTTCGACCAAAGAGCCGTTCCAGCGCCTGTTCAACCAAGGCCTGATCCAGGCGTACTCCTATCAAGACGAGGCGGGCAAATATTACTACCCCCGCCAAGTCGAACAGCGAGACGGCACCTGGGTGGCCAAAGCCGATGGCCGTCCGCTGCACGTCCAGTTGGAGAAGATGTCTAAATCGCGGCTCAACGTCTACAGCATGGATGAGGTGGTGGATGAGTACGGCGCGGATGCGCTGCGCTTGTACGAGCTGTTCATCGGACCGTTAAGCGCCAGTGGCCCCTGGCAGATGGATGGACTCGTCGGCGTGGCCCGATTTCTGCAGCGGACATGGCGGTTGTTGATCGACGAACGGAGCGGCGAGTTGCACGCCAAGATCCAGCCCGTGCCAGCGGCGCATGCTCCGGAGCTGCAACGGCTGCTGCACAAGACGATCCAGCAGGTGGATGATGCGATCGAGTCGTTGGACAAGCTGAATACTGCGGTCAGTGCGTTGATGAGTTTTGTCAACAAGGCAGCGCAAGTCGAGCAGATCCCGCAGGAGATTGCGCACACCTTTGTCCTTCTGCTGGCGCCGTTTGCGCCGCACATCGCCGAAGAACTGTGGCAACGGTTGGGCAATGCGCCGTCGATCAGCAATGCCCCTTGGCCCGTGGCCGATCCCGCCCTCGCTGCCGATGAGCAAGTGCAGATCGCGGTGCAGGTCAATGGCAAATTGCGGGCTGTGATCGATGTCCCCGCCGGTGCGGCGGAAGAGGCCGTTATCGCCTTGGCGCAGGCCAATGAGCATGTACAACGGGCCGTGGCTGGTCGCTCACTCCAGCGCAGCATCGTGGCCCCTGGGAGACTTGTAAACTTTTTGACCAACAGGTAAACTGGATTGCAGAAAAATTTTATTGAATGGTGAGGAAGCAGGATCAAACCTATGGCCGACCGTTATTCTCCAGCCGAAATTGAACCCAAGTGGCAACAAGCTTGGAAAGAACAAGGGTTATATGCCACCGTCGAAGACCCGACCCGTCCCAAATGGTATGCATTAACCATGTTGCCGTATCCCTCGGGCGACTTGCATACTGGCCATTGGTATGCCTATACGCCCAGTGATACAGCTGCACGTTTCCGCCGCATGAACGGCTACAATGTCTTTTTCCCCATTGGCTTTGATGCCTTTGGGTTGCCTGCCGAAAATGCCGCGATCCGGCGCAACATTCATCCCAAGTCGTGGACTTACGACAACATTGCCCGGATGCGCGACCAATTGGGCCGCATGGGTGCGATGTGGGCCTGGGATCACGAAGCGATTTCGTGTGATCCCGATTATTACAAATGGACCCAATGGTTCTTCCTCCGCTTCTATGAAGCCGGACTGGCCTATCGCGAATTTGCGCCCGTGGATTGGTGCCCCAATTGCAATACCACCTTGGCCCGCGAGCAGGTCTGGGGCGAAGACCGCCATTGTGAACGCTGTGGCACGCCGGTAATCAAAAAGCCGCTCAACCAGTGGAAATTCCGCATCACCAAATATGCCGACGAGCTGATCGACAAGTTGAGCGAGATCGAATGGCCGGAACGCGTCAAGACGATGCAGGTCAACTGGATCGGGCGCAGCGTGGGTGCAGAAGTCGACTTCTTGATCGACGGGGTGCAAGGCGCAGATGGGAGCCAGTCGTCGGTGACAATCTTTACGACGCGGCCCGACACGCTGTGGGGCGCGACCTTCATGGTCCTCGCGCCGGAGCATCCCCTGGTCGATGCTCTCACCTCGGAGGCCCAGCGTGCCGAGGTCGAAGCCTACAAAGCGCAAGCAGCCCGCTTGGATGAGATCCAGCGCGGTGCGGCGGATAAACAAAAGACGGGCGTCTTTACCGGTGGGTATGCCATCAACCCCGTAAATGGTGAACGCATCCCCATTTGGATTGCCGATTATGTTATGATGGGCTATGGCACGGGTGCGATCATGGCGGTGCCCGGGCATGATGAACGTGACTTTGAATTCGCCAAGCAGTATGGGCTGGAAATTCGCCGCGTCATTAGTGGACCGGAGGGCGAAACTGGCCCGCTGAGCGAAGCCTACGTCTCCAAAACCGACGGGGCGATGATCAACAGTGGGCAATTTGATGGCACGCCAGTGACGGAAAGCGTCGAGCGGGTCGGTGCCTGGCTGGAAGAGACTGGCAAGGGCAAGCGCGCGGTCAACTACCGCCTGCGCGACTGGTTGATCAGTCGCCAGCGCATGTGGGGCTCGCCCATCCCGATCATCTTCTGCGATAAGTGCGGCACTGTGCCCGTGCCCTACGAAGATCTGCCGGTGCTGCTGCCCGATGATGCCGAATTTAAGCCAACAGGCGAAAGCCCGCTCCGTTCGCACGAAGGATTCCGCTTTGTCTCGTGCCCGCACTGTGGCGGCCCCGCCGAACGCGAGACCGATACCATGGATACCTTCATGTGTTCCAGTTGGTATCAATATGCCTACATCTCGCCCAACCACAAGGCCGGTGAGCCGATCAGCCGCGACGATATGCCGTGGGATCCAGACAAGGGGCAATATTGGCTGCCGGTTGATCAATACACGGGCGGGATTGAACACGCCACCATGCACTTGCTCTACACGCGCTTCTTTACGAAGGCGCTGCGCGACCTAGGCGTGGTGAATTTCGATGAGCCGATGCTGCGCCTCTTCAACCAGGGGATTGTGCTGGGGCCGGATGGCGAGAAGATGTCCAAGAGCCGCGGCAATGTGGTCAATCCGGACGAGTATGTCGACAAATATGGCGCAGACACCGTGCGCGGCTACTTGATGTTTATTGGTCCGTGGGACTTGGGCGGCCCTTGGGATCCCGGTGCAATTGGCGGTGTACACCGCTTCTTGCATCGCGTCTGGTCGGTCATTAACGAGGTACAAGATACGCACCAGATGATGGCCATGCCCACTTCGGAAGAGCTGCAGGCGCTGGAGCGCAAGCTGCACCAAACGATCCTCAAGGTGACGAACGATCTGGAGCATTTCCACTTTAACACGGCGATCGCGTCATTGATGGAGCTGAACAATCTGCTCTTCCGCATCAAGGATTCGGCGGTCTCGGGCACCGAACTGTGGCGCGAAGCGCAAGAGATCTTGCTCAAGTTGATGGCGCCGATCTTCCCGCACATCACCGAGGAGCTGTGGCATCAATTGGGCCACACCGAGAGCATTCACCTGCAATCGTGGCCACAGGCCGACCCCGCCAAGGCCGTCGAAGAGCAGCTCGAGATTGCGGTACAGATTAACGGCAAGGTGCGCGACCGCTTAAACATTGCACCGGGAACCGACCAAGCCACGCTGCAAAGCCGTGCCTTGGAGCTGGAAACTGTGCAAAAGTGGCTGGAAGGCAAGACGGTGCGCAAAGTGATCGTTGTGCCGGACAAGCTGGTCAACGTGGTAATTGGCTGATGATCCCACCGGCGCTGCGGGCCTTGCCGCGGCCTAGTCAAGTGGTGCGTTGTGCGGGTTGTGCTGAACCGCACCCCACCAATTATCCGCACTGCGCTCACTGTAGCGCCGTGCTGGATCAATATTGGCAAGCTGACTGGCAGGCCCTGCTCGCCCGGGAACAGATTCAACCGGGCACAGCGGACGAAGTGTTGCTCGCCCACGTCGTGCTCGGCGAAGTTGAGCAGCATCCTTGGAGTTGCGTCGACTGGGCGATGACGCTGGTGCAGTGCGACGAATGCGGCCAAGAGTTGGGTGGCGGCCCACTTGATTGTATGGCTTGCGCAACCGCCTTTAGCAATGCGCTCTGGTCCGAGCTGGTGGCCGGTCGCCGCGGCGAGGTCACCAGTAATGAACATGCCTTGCACGTCGGGCGCTATGTCCTGCGCCATCCACACCGCTACCCGCCCACCAGTGTCTTGGGTTGGCGCTTGAATCTACCCCACATACTCACTGGCTGGTTGCCCAGCACAGCCGAGGCACAAGCTGCGAGCAAACTGCTCAAAGCAGGTCGCGTGGACGAAGTCAAAGCCCTGCTGCACCAATTACACAGTGCAGCACCACAAAACGATAACAGCTAGCGCCATGGCGCTGCAGAGGTTGAGCAATACCAATAATGGCAGATTCAAATACTTGGCGGAAGTATCTCACTGATTATAACGAAGGCTTAGGGTTGGTCTATGAGCGCTTTGTGCTCAACGACTTTTTGGACGAATTGCGCCGCCGCCACAATCTGCAATCCGTACTCGAAGCGCCACTGTATGGCATGGCTGGCGTCAGCGGCATCAATGGGGTGGTCTTTGCCCAACAAGGGGTGCCCGTTACGCTGGTTGATGATGATGCCGAGCGGTTGCGCGGGGTCGAACGCATCTGGCGCGAGGATCTGAAACTGCCGGCCAATTTGGTCTATAACCCGCCCGACCGTTGGAATACGCTGCCATTTGCCGACCGCAGCTTCGATCTGACTTGGTGTTGGGCCGCGCTGTGGTACATCAACGATCCGGCGGGGCTGATCGCCGAATTGGCGCGCACCAGCCGCAAGCTCGTCTTTATTGCCATGCCCAACAATCTACAAGTGGGCTATTGGCTGCGTAAATTGGTGATTGACCGCGAGTTTTTTGCCACCCACGATGAAACCTGGACCGACATTGGGCGGATCCGCGGTCTGCTGGAAGCCAACGGCATCGAGATCATCGACCAGGGTGTGTTGGATGTTCCACCCTGGCCCGACACCGTGATGCCCGCCAACGAGGTCCTCAAGCGGTTGGGCATCCGCAGCAAGCAGCTCGAAGAACAATTCACCGGCGAAGGCTGGCACTGGAGCACCATGGCCTATTATCTCGGCCAAGAGCCCGACCTCTACGACCGCGTGATCAAATATGCTTGGCTTGATCATGCGCCGTTGCCCTGGCAAGTCAAGGCAATCTGGGCGCACCACCGCTATCTTTTAGGCCGCGTGGGGTAGCAAAGCAATGCGTGATCTAGCCAGCGCGTCGCTGTGATCACGCCTCATCACCAACTCACCCAGCCCTCGCTCAAGAACCAAATATGCAGCGCTGTGGCCAGCACCAGCATAATCATAAAGAAGAAGTGGTCGGTCTTGTGGCGGAACCAGAAGAGCCCGGCCCAGCCCCCCAAAAAGCCTCCCGCAAATGCCAATACATGGAGCCAAACTTCGGGCACGCGCCACCCTTTGCGTTGAGCTTGATATTTGTCAAAGCCGTAATAACTAAAGGTGACCACGCTCATTGCCAATAGCCAAGCCTCGTACGCGGTCAGTTCCGCTGCGTACAAGAAGATCCAGCCAAAAGCAAAAATCATGAAAATGGTAAAAAAGATATGAATGCCACAACCTGCGCCATATCGCATAGGGTTTACTCGCGGTTTTGGCGTGTCGCTCGATATTCATCCCATATGGCGGGCGACGGTGGGTAATAAGTGCCCGGTGGCACACCTTCGGCCAAGATCTTCTGCTTGACATAGGCTTCGACGCCCTCATGCTCTTCGCAGATGGCTACACATTCGACGGCAAACCACGAAGGCACGACAACCACACCATCGCCATCCCCAACCAAAACATCACCTGGACGCACCAACGCACCACCACATTGAATGTCGACATTCTCCTCGGCGGGTGTCGCCCATGGCTCATTGGCATACGGTGTACGCCCACGAGCATAGATGATTAGTCCGTAATTTTCGGCTTCCATCACATCTAGATCGCGGATCGAGCCATCGGTGACAAGGCCATCGGCACGATTCATCACCAACTGCAGCGCTTTGACATCCCCAAAGATGCACGGCTTTGGATTGCCCGTCAGGTCGGCGACGAGCACATCGCCGGGGCCACAACGCGCCATCGCGCGGTATTCTGGGCCATCACCAGCGCTCCGCACCTCCGCCACCAGATCGGGCCGAGGGGGTAAGAAGCGCAACGTGCGGGCACGCGCAGCCAAACGTTTGCCCGGCGTCCACAGCTTGACATCTTCCATAAAGGGCAACGGCACACCAGCATCTTTCACCACATGGTTCCAAATGGTAGCAACCGGCAATTTTTTGAAGCGATCCAGAATTTCTTGCGGCACATGGACGGGCGCATACGAACGGTCAGTCATACATGATCTCCTGTTGGCAAAGGTGGGTGATGGGGCCATTATAGCATAAACAAATTAGCCTAGGTGAGGTGCGAAACGAAAACGGTCATGCGCGGTTGCCCATGGACGCGATCATTAATACGACAGACAAAGTATCTATACTTAGACAAAACTGCCAGATGGTGCCAAAATGAATAGGGAGGAAAATTACCATGCAAGAGAGTGGATTACGTTTTTTACTACCCTACATGCGGCCCTATCGCGGCCTGCTTGTGCTCGGGACACTCTACGCCATCCTCGGCGCGGGTGCCCAAGCCTTTAGCCCAACCCTACTCGGTTGGGGAATTGATGCCCTCACCGGCGGAGTGACCGCACGAACCTTAATTCTTTATTCGTTGGGCCTGGTTAGTCTGTCGATGATCCTGGCCTTGTTCCGCTATCTATTGCGGATGCTCACCGGTGAAATTGCAGCTGGAGTCTCCTATCGCATGAGCCAAGATCTCTTCCATCGGCTCTTGTTGTTTGACCGGGAAACTCGTCAGCGCTACGGCACAGGCGATCTGCTTTCGCGGGCCACGAGCGATTTTATCTACATCTGGCGCTTTTATTCAGCGGGTTTCCAAATGTCGATGCACGCGATGTTCTTGCTGCTGATCGGCTGTGGGTTGATGGCAATCACCAGCCCCGCGCTGGCAGCCTTGGTCATCATCGCGCTTTCGCTGAGCGTTGTGGCGCAAGTGCGGTTGGGCTCGGTGCTGGAACGCTCGTTTGTCGCCGTGCAACAAGAGATGGCCAAACTTTCGGGTTTTGTCCAAGAACATCTCAACGCCGCCCGCATGTTGAGCGCCTACGCTCAAGAAACCGCGGTCGGCGCAGCCTTTCACACGGCCAACGACGTCTACGTCCAAAAAAATCTCGACTTTGTCGTGCGCTCGGGTGCGATCTCTCCCATTCCCAGCATGGTGGTACGCCTAACCGCCAGCGTTGTGGTGTTGGTTGGTGGCACCATGATCATGAGCGATCAATTGACGGTCGGGCAATATGTGCAATTTATTGTCTATTTGGGCTTGCTCAACAGCGCCACGCGCCAGATCACCGGTGCATTTGAGCGCCTGCAGCAAGGGACTGCCGCCGCAGCCCGGATTGGCGAAATCTTGCATCGCTGGCCCAAAATTGTGGATACACCGAACGCTAGCTCGCCTCCCATCAAGGGTCATATTCGGTTTGAAGACGTCAGCGTCTGGGCAGAGGATCAAAATCGCTGGGTCTTGCGCAACATTAATTTGGATATCCCAGTCGGTTCCACCCTAGGCATTGTTGGGCCGACTGGTTCGGGCAAGAGCATGTTGATTAGCCTGCTGGGGCGCATCTTTGACCCCGATGAAGGTCGGATCACGCTCGATGGCCATGATTTGCGTGACCTGCAACTGGCCAAGCTACGCCAATCGGTCGTCTACGTGCCCCAAGAATCCTTACTATTTAGTATGCCGCTGCGCGACAATATTGCACTAGGCCGCCCCGAAACCCCCGACAATCAGATCAATCGAGCGATTCAGCAAGCCCGACTCAGCAACGATTTGCCCCAACTGCCAAAGGGATTGGACAGCATCGTCGGTGAACGGGGGGCCACACTTTCTGGTGGCCAAAAACAGCGTGCTGCATTGGCCCGGGCCTTGGTGCTCGAACCGAATGTCTTGATCTTGGATGATGCACTTGCCAGCGTGGACATGAAGACCGCCGCCGAGATCATCAACGAATTGCGCGCCGAAGCCGAACGCCGCACCTGCATTATTGTCAGCCAGCGGATGAGTGCAGTCGAGCATGCCGACCAGATCGTCGTGCTGGAGGAAGGACAGATCGTCGAGCAAGGGAATCATACCGAACTTATGCAGCGCAATGGTCGCTATGCCGAAATGTATAACCGTGAAATTGAACAAGCTGCGGAGGTTTTGACTGATGGCACAGAGTAAAGCTGCTCCCACACCCCAAGGGCCAGCCAAGGTCGAGCAGGCGCAATCGACTGGAGACCAACAGCAAGAGACATTCAGTCAAGACACAGCACTATTTAGCCTACTAGGGCAAGCCCTCGCTCCCTATTGGCGCTATACAGCGCTTGCGCTCGTCTTAATGTTGGCCACAGCAGCCACCAATGTCATCCCCCCCTATCTCTTGCAGCAGGCCATCGACGGCCCGATCGCCGATGGGAACATGAGTGCTTTGTGGCGCATCACCTGGATGTATGCGGGTACGGGTATCCTGGGATTTGTCTGCACCTTTGCCTATACATACTTTTTGCAAAAAGGAGCACAACAAGCCCTCGCCGATATTCGGACGCGCTTGTTTGACCACATCCTTCGGCAAGATCACGGCTTTCTGAACCGCACCCCCACGGGCGATTTGGTTTCCCGCCTCACCAGCGACATCGACAGCTTGAATGCGGTGCTCTCAAACAGCATCGTGGTAATTCTCGTCGAGGGTGTCACGTTGGTCGTGATCGTGGTGGTGATGTTGGTCACGAATTGGCGGCTGGCCATTATCTCGCTGGCGGTCTTGCCGATTGTCTATTTCATCACCCGCTATTTCCGCCAGCGGATCCGCGAATCCTCCGGCGATGAACGGTCGGCGCTGGCCCGCATCAGCGCGTTCATGAACGAACATATTCATGGGTTGACGGTCGTCCAACTCTTCCGGCACGAATCCGAAAGCGAGCAAGAATTTGATATCTACAACAGCCGCTATCGCTCCGCGCTGATCTTGTTGCGGCGCCACAGCGCGATCTTTTTGGCTTGTCAGGAAATCTTGGCTGCGGTCGGTTTAGGCTTGATCCTCTACGGCGGTGGGCAGGGCGTCTTGGCTGGCTGGGCCACGCTGGGTACGCTGGTGGCCTTTATTCAATACACCGAACGGGCCTTTCAACCCGTTTTAGCCCTCTCGCAGGAGTATAACGCCATCCAAATTGCGCTGGGGGCTGCCGAGCGCATCTACCAGATGTTGATGCACCGTTCCGCGGTGCAAAGCCCGGCCCAGAGCATTGCTATGCCCCAAGCTCGTGGCGAGATCGAATTCCGCAACGTCCACTTTGCCTACAACCCCGATGAACCAGTGCTACGCGGGGTGAATCTGTCGATCCCGCCAGGCCAAACGGTGGCGGTGGTCGGAGCAACTGGTGCAGGGAAATCCAGCTTGGTGAGTCTCTTGGCTCGCTACTACGACCCTGTGCAAGGGGAGATCCTCTTGGATGGGGTCGACATTCGCAAGCTCAGCCTGGACGATCTGCGGCGCAATGTCACGGTCGTGCCGCAAGATCCTGTCTGCTTAGAAGGCACCATTCACCATAACATTGCCCTCTTCCGCACCGACGTCACTGAAGAGCAGGTGCGCGAAGCTGCGGAATTGAGCAATGCGGCCCGCTTTATCGAACAATTGCCCGGCAGCTATAATTTCCATGTCATGGCAGGTGGGGCCAATCTTTCGCAAGGTCAACGCCAGCTCTTGGCGTTAGCTCGTGCACTGGCCCTCAGCCCCGATGCCGTTTTGGTCCTCGACGAGGCCACCAGCAGCATCGATACCGCCACCGAGGCGTTGATCCAGGAGGCGCTGAATCGGGTATTACGGATGCGGACCAGCTTGGTCATTGCTCACCGGCTGAGTACGGTACGCAATGCCGATCGCATCATTGTCATGGATCGTGGCCAGATCGTCGAGGATGGCGATCACGCCAGTTTGTTAGCGCTGGATGGTTATTACGCCCGGCTCTGCCGGCATCAGGCCCTACCACCAGCCTTGCCACGCTTGTAACCAACAGGCGAAGATCACGCCTCATCTTTACTAGGAGCAACTATGTGGCAAGGGGCAATTGTTGGTGAACGCCAATCCGCGCTGATCGAAACACGCACGCCGACCGCGCAAGCTGATTGGGTGGTGGTTAAGGTTCATACTGCGCCGATGTGTGCCGAGTATAAAGGATTTCTGCAAGGTCGGCCCGCGACACACATCGGCCATGAAGCTGCGGGCGAGGTGGTCGAAATTGCGCAGCTGGGTCGTGTGCGGATTGGCGATCGCGTTGTGGTGATGCCCCAATACCCGTGTGGGCAATGCGCGCTCTGCCTGGCAGGCGATTACATCTTCTGTCAGCACACCGTTGATTTCGCAGCCTTTACGGGCAGCCTTGATGGCAGCGCAACCATGGCCCAATATCTGCTCAAACCCGATTGGCTGCTTGTGCCCATCCCAGAGGAGGTTTCCTATGACCATGCCTCCTTGGCCTGTTGTGGCTTGGGAGCGACCTTTGGTGCTTTTGAGCAGCTCGGCAGCACGTCCTTCGACACGGTCTTGATCTGCGGCTTGGGGCCGGTTGGGCTAGGCGGTGTCGTGAATGCCCGTTACCGCGGGGCCCGCGTGATTGGCGTTGAAGCGAACTCCTGGCGGGCGGAGCGAGCGCGGACGTTGGGCGCTGAGATTGTCCTATCGCCGCATGACCCCGACATTTTGGCGCAGATCCTGGCGCTGACGGGTGGCCGAGGGGTCGATCATGCGGTGGATTGTTCGGGCACAGTGGCGGCCCATCGTCTCTGCATCGACGCCACCCGACGCAAGGGCAAAGTGGCCTTTGTGGGCGAATCACATGCTGATACACCTTTACGCATCAGCCCAGACATGATCCGCAAAGGGCTAATGCTCTTCGGTTCCTGGCATTACAACCTGAAAGACACGCCCAAACTAATGCGCATGATCCAGCAACTGGGGCCAGCATTGGATGGGCTCATCAGTCACCGCTTTTCACTAAACGAAATCCAGGACGCGTGGGAGACCCAAGTGAGCGGCGAATGTGCAAAAGTGCTGCTCAAACCCTGGCAGATGCCATGAGCATGGTAAAATGATGGCTTATTGCATAGGCTTCGTTCAGGGATAGTTTGTGACGCTTTCACCCGGTCTTTTTTCGTTTGGTAAGTTGCACCGCGACGTGCGTTTGCTCATCGCCATGTCGGGGTTGATCGCCATCAGCTTTATGGGCATCCAAAATTTAGTCAAGGTGCTCTATGTGCTCCGCCTCGGATATGGGCTGGAATATGTCGGCATCTTTAATGCCACGGGCGCCTTCGCCTACATGCTGATGGGCATTCCTGCAGGGATTCTTGGCAGCCGGCTTGGTCCTCGCCTGACCATCCAGCTAGGTGGAGTAACCACAGTCTTGGGCATGATCCTCCTACCCTTGACCGAAGTCACCAGTGGGGGGCTGCGCGATGCCATGCCGATCCTCTCGCAGGCCGTCATGACGGGCGGCTGGGCAATGTGTGGGGTCAACATGGTGCCGGCGCTGATGGGGTTAACGACGCCCCAACTGCGGACAAGCGCCTTTGCCATGAACAGCGTTTTTCGGGGAATTGGCACCTTTGCAGGGACCGTGGTGGGTGGTTTTTTGCCTGGCATGTTCGCTGCCTTCACGAATGCACCACTTGGGGATTCGGCTCCCTACCGCTGGGCATTATGGGTGGCTGCGGGATTAGGTTTCTTCGCGCTCATCCCGCTGTTACAATTAGGGCCGATCGAGGGCAAATCGGTCACAATCGCCGATGGGCCTCCCGAGCCATTTCCTTTCGGCTGGGTGGTGCTGCTGATCCTCTATTCCTATCTGACCCACGGTACCTTTGCGACTTGTCATGCGTTTTGCAGCGCGTACATGGATACCGATCTCCAGCTTTCGCCCAGCGCCATTGGCCTGATCATCGGCGCAGGCCAATTCGTGGCAATCCTGGCGCCGCTCTTTGTGCCGACGTTGGCGCAGCGCTACAGCAACCAATGGGTGTTGGCGGGCATCTCGTTAGGTATGGGGATCAGCTTGCTGCCGATTGTGCTTTGGGAGAATTGGCTGGCCGTTGGGTTCGCCCGCTTGGGCATCGTGGCCTTGGATGCCATGTGGCAACCGTCGCTGCAGGTGATGCAGATGGAGACGGTCAGCACCCGTTGGCGGTCGCTGGCCTACGGCATCTTTTCGATGATGTTGGGGCTGGCCTTTGCGTCTGTCAGCTTGTCCGGTGGTTATATCGTGGCAAGCATGGGGTACCGCCCCTTCTTTTTGGGTGGCGTAATTGCTGGTGTAGTCGGTGCGGTTTTGATGCGTGTCATTTCAGTTCCACTACGAGCAGAACATGAAACAACCAAAACTTGATGCAATTGAGCGCGTGATCGGCAATGGCCCCTTTGCTGCCGATTGGGATTCGATCCGTCAACACTATACTATCCCCGAGTGGTATCAAGATGGCAAATTCGGCATCTTTATTCACTGGGGGGTCTATGCTGTCCCGGCCTTTGGCAATGAGTGGTACGCCCGCAACATGTACCAGGCAGATCAGCCAGAATTTGCCCATCATGTGGCGACGTACGGTCCCCAAAATCAGTTCGGTTACAAAGATTTTATTCCGCACTTTACAGCCAATCAGTATGATCCCGAAGCATGGGCGGCGCTCTTCCAAGCGGCAGGGGCCAAGTTTGTGGTGCCAGTGGCAGAACACCACGATGGATTTGCCATGTACGACTCGGCGCTCACTCGCTGGTGTGCTAGCAAAATGGGTCCCAAGCGCGATCTAATTGGCGATTTGGCCGCAGCCGTGCGCGCCAAAGATCTCGTCTTTGGCCTCTCCAGCCATCGCGCCGAACATTGGTGGTTTATGAATGGCGGGCGCACCTTTGACTCCGACGTCAACGACCCGGCTTATGCTGATTTTTATGGCCCGGCCATGATCATGGAGGGCGATCCCCACAAGTTTGAGACCCGTCCCTACCCCGATCAGCCCTATCTCGATGATTGGCTGATGCGAGCGTGCGAATTGGTCGACAAATATCAGCCCCAATTATTCTGGTTCGATTGGTGGATCAACCACGAAGCCTTCAAGCCGGTCTTGCCCCGCTTTGCGGCCTACTATTACAACCAAGCCGCGGCATGGGGCAAACAGGTGGCGGTCAACCACAAATTTGATGCGTTCCCGCCTGGCACTGCCGTGCTCGACATCGAACGGGGGCAGCTGGCGAACATCCGCAACGAGCTCTGGCAAAACGACACCTCGGTGACCAAGACCTCGTGGGGTTATATCGAGGGCCAGGAATACAAAACGGTCGATTCGCTGATCGACGATCTAGTGGATATTGTCAGCAAGAATGGGGCGTTGTTGCTCAACATTGGCCCCAAAGCCGATGGCACCATCCCTGAACCAGAGCAGGCCATCCTGCGTGAGATCGGAACTTGGCTCCAGCGCAATGGGGAAGCGATCTATGGCTCGCGGCCGTGGAAAGTTTTTGGCGAAGGGCCAACGGAAGTCAGAGAGGGGTCGTTCACCGACACGG
The DNA here is from genome assembly GCA_964568485.1 of uncultured Caldilineaceae bacterium. Lineage (GTDB taxonomy): Bacteria > Chloroflexota > Anaerolineae > Caldilineales > Caldilineaceae > CFX5. The sequence goes on from CAZMRA010000049.1 coordinate 18,769, forward strand.
AGCGGGGCGAGTTTACGGGGGCGGATATCCGTTTCACCACCCAAGGCGAACACCTCTACGCGACGGCGCTGGCGTGGCCTGGGGCGCAGTTGCGGGTTCACGCACTGGGGAGTGGCGCAGGCTATCTTGACCGGCCCATCCAGCACGTTTCGCTGCTGGGCTACGATGCACCTTTGCACTGGCAACAAACCGAGACCGCGCTGCTAGTAGACCTCCCTAGCGAGCCGGTTGGGGAACACGCCTTTGTGTTTAAGATCCTATAAGCAAACTTACTGCCTGCGGAGCCGCAATCAGCCACCAATATTCTTTGATTGGTGGCTACGTTCGCTGGTTTAGCCAAAGACCAACGGCTCGCCGAGCGGAGCAGCGATCACTTGGGTGGCGGGGCAATACCAACTTGCAGCAACGGCTACCCGGGCTGGGTCGAGCTCATAGCCTTGCCAGAGATCGTAATGATGGACGATCAACTGTTGGGCTTTGGTGTCGCGAGCGGCACGGGCGGCATCACATTCATCCATATAAACCAGCTTACCCGGCGGATTGCAAGCTACACTGACACAGATAGCCGTAAATGACCAACGGCGGGTCAAGGCTTCCAAACCTGGGAAATAATGGCTGTCGCCGCAGTGTAAAATCGTCGTCTTGCCACACTCAATCACATAACCATTTGCGCCCTTGGCATGAGGATCATGCATCGGCACAGCGGTAATACGCAGATCATCGAGCACTAAGGTGGCGTGATGGGGCAAGGTCTGGCAACGTTTGTGGGGCCATTTGTGCTGTTTGGCAATCGTCACACTGGCTTTAGGGCCAATCAAGGTGGCCTCGGTGCGAAGGCGGATGGCATCCAGCGCTACCGGGTCGGTGTGGTCATCATGCTCATGCGTGAGCAAGACTGTATTGACATCGCGCACCTGGCCGGGAGTAAATAGCGGGGGCGTCAGGCGGGTCCATTCGGGTGGATGCCCTGGCCCGATGAAGGGATCGATTAACAGCGTCGTAGCCGCACTTTTCAGGGCATACCCGGCTCCACCTAAATACCATAACACCAATTGCCCGGGGGAGACTTCTGTTTCCTGCAAACGAGTAAAGAAATCAGCTGTCATAGCGGCTCACTTCGATTGAATGAAATCTAAAAATAGCATTCGATTGGAAGAAGATCATCAACGAATACCGCGTGCTCCCCAAAATTGGACGCACTGGTCCCGCTTGTGATTGATCTAGAATTCACAAATCTCTCAAACTGACGCGATTCTGTTGGCGAATAGCACGCCTGAATTCGCAACTCAGCTCTCGACTTTTCTATTTGGGGTGGACTGCCCCTATCTTACCTTAAACCTTACATTTCACCCAATCGGGGTAATGCTGCTCAATCGTTCCCAGTTGGTTTGTTCGGGCTAAGTCGCATGTAGTCTTTTGCAACCCGATACGCAATCGCGCTTGCCACAACGTTTGGCTACTGGTAAGATAGGTAAACCCACTTGATGAGGAAGCTTGCATGTCAGCGAACAGCAATTATATCGTTAAGCCCGTTGATAAGGCCCTTCAAGTCTTGACTTTGCTGGCCGAAGCCAACGGTGATCTCCCACTCAAGGAGATCTGTGCGCGCACCGGCCTGCCCAAGACGACGGCCTTTCGTTATTTGTATACGCTCAACGTCCATGGCTATGTTGTGCACAATGGCGAGACCGATCTCTACCGGCTCGGTCCACGCAGTTGGCAACTTGGCCAGGCAGCAGACCAGTATGCGCGCCTGCTAGACGTAGCGCTGCCCCCCATGCAGGCCTTACGCGACCGCTTTGATGAAACTGTCAATCTGGGTGTACTGAACCATACAGAAGTGGTCTATTTGGGTATGGTTGAGAGTCGCCGCAGGTTGCGGATGCAAGCCCGGCTCGGCAGCCAGGACCCGACTTATTCTACCTCATTGGGGAAGGCGATCCTCGCCTTTTTGCCCGAAGCCGACTGGAACAATCATCTTCCAGCACGGCTCGCGCCTCGGACACCGCATACCATCACCTCGCGGGCGGCGCTTCAGCAAGAGTTACTGCTCACCCGGCAGCGCGGCTATGCGCTCGACCAGAGCGAGAATGAAGAGGGCGCTTATTGCATTGGGGCGCCCATTCTTCATCCTCAACAAGGCCGGGTGATCGCAGCCCTGAGTGTAGCTGCTCCAGCCAGCCGACTTTCTGTTGAGCAAACACACGAAGTGGCCCAAGCCATCATTGCAACTGCGGAGCTTATCGCCCGTCGCCTGGCTACACCGCCATCAACAGAGCTTGCGGGCGCTGATGCCGGCGTGCCTTAGCTTCCCGAACCCATCTCTTGCAAGACAACTTTGGCTGCGGCGATAGCCTGATCGATGTCGGCTTCGGTATGCACGGCAGAGATATACCAGAGCCCGCGCCCAATGAGGCGGATGCCTTGTTCTTGCATACCTTGGACAAACTGCCCCAAACGGGTGCGGTCATAGGCCAAGGTATCGCGATAGTGCCTAGGTGGGGTCAGTGGACCAAAACCCGTGTGCACCATGGGACCAGGCCCCACGACCAAGAGTGGCTGGCCCGTGGCTTGAGCGGCTTCCTGCAAGCCAGTTTTCAGACGCTGCCCCAGCGCAAAGATTCGTTCATAGACACCGTCTTGTTCGAGCACATCCAGCGTAGCCAGGGACGCAGCAATGGTCGGGTTGCCGGAGTTCATCGTCCCGGCGTGGATCACTTTGCCCTCGGCGACGGGTTGCATCCACGCTTGTTTGCCCACCAGCGCGCTAATCGGGTAGCCATTGGCCATGGCTTTGGCAAAGACGGCCAAGTCGGGCGTGATCCCAAAATAGCCTTGCGCGCCACTCAGGCCTAGGCGGAAACCAGTGATCACCTCGTCGAAGATCAGGGCGACGCCATAGCGATCGCACAAGCGTCGGAGGCCCGACAAAAAGTCGGGGTTGGGCTCAATGCAGCCGCTGTTGCACATGATCGGCTCGGTAATGATGGCGGCAACCTCTTCGTGGCGGGCAGCTAGTGTCCGCTCGACGAGATCCAGATCGTTCCAGGGCAGCACAATAAATTCATCGCGTGCGCTTTCGGGCAGACCGCCAGTCCAGGGAATCGGCGTGGGTTCGTCATAGTCGCCCATGGCCTCGGCTGTCGGTCCGCCAATGCTCCAGGCAACGTTGTCGAACCAGCCATGATAATGGCCTTCGAACCGGATAAATTTTGGCCGCCCGGTAACAAAGCGGGCAACCCGCAGCGCCGTATGATTCGCCTCTGAGCCAGAGAGGCTAAACCGCACCAATTCGGCGCAGGGAATCAATCGTTGCAGCCGCTCGGCCAGTTCCAATTCTTGCAGATGCTGACCGGCAAAGAGCTGCCCCTGACGTGAAGCTCGCTCCACACTTTCCAGCACGTGCGGATGGCTATGTCCTAAAATCAACGGACCCTGACTGAGCGTAAAATCCACATATTCATTCTCATCGACATCCATAATGCGGCTGCCTTGAGCCGACGCATAAAAGAGTGGATGTGGCCAATTAAATTTGCGAAATTCGCTAGAAACCCCGCCAGCCAAGGCTCGGCTGGCGCGCTCAAAGAGCGCTTGCGACTGTGTATACTTTTTCATGAACTGCATTCAACCTTTATGGCTACGCGGCAGAGCGCAAGAAAAGTAGAAATGCAATTATAGTTGATCCACTGTTTCTTGTAAAGAGTCCGCAATTTCTCTAGGCGAAACCGAACCGACTTTTGCCCAACCTCCTGTCACATAGTCGGACTGTTTTGAAGAAGGAGATGGGCTCGGTTATAGTAAATTCTGTTTTGCTTTTCTGTCCACAGCATTTCTCAAAGGAGCTCTGCCAATGGAACCAAGACAACCGACCGCGCTTGATGATTTTCTCTTTGATCTGCGCGGTTATTTGGTGATCGAAAATGCAATTGAAGCGCCGCTTTTGGATGCGCTCAACCGAGCATTTGATAATTTTCCTCCCCTCAAGGTAGGTGAATGGTGGGGCAATGCCCAGCGCCGCGATTATACCAATGACACTGGGTTCG
>CAZMRA010000050.1:0-21922 GCA_964568485.1 uncultured Caldilineaceae bacterium
TCCCGCCACTCACCGTCTTCAACCGCGTCGGTCGGGCGAAGCCGGGAGCCAGTGTCCTGCTCACCGGTGAAGCGGACGATGGCGATCACATCGTCCTCGCAGCGCAGCGCTACGGGCGTGGGCAGTCCGTCGTCTTCACACCGCACGATTCGTGGCTCTGGCAGATGCACGCGGACGTGGCCGTCGACGACATGTCGCACGAGACGTTCTGGCGCCAGATGCTGCGCTGGCTCGTGGACGGCGTGCCGCGCCAGGTCGTTGCATCCGTCGACCGCGACCGTGTCAGCACCGGTGAGCCGCTCCGGCTGACGGCACAGGTCGACGACGAGCGCTACATCGGCGTCAACGGCGCGGAGGTCGTTGCCCGCGTCACGGGGCCGTCGGGCACGACGAGTGAAGTCCCGCTGTCGTGGACGATCGACCGGGACGGCGCGTATGCAGCCAGCTTCTCCGCCGGGGAGGAGGGGCTGCACCGCGTCGACGTCGTCGCCACGGTCGACGGCCGGACCATCACCGGAGAGCCCGCATGGTTCCGTGTTGCGCCCGGCACGAGCGAGTACTACGACGCCGGCCTGCACGCCGACCTGCTGCGGCGCATCGCCGAGGAAACCGGCGGCCGCTACTACACCCTGGACCAGATCGAACGGCTCCCCGAGGACCTGGCTGTCGCGGGCCACGGCGCGAGCATGGTCGAGACACGCGAGCTGTGGGACATGCCGATCCTCTTCCTGCTGATGCTCGGACTCGTCGGCGCGGAATGGGGCATGCGGCGGCGGTGGGGCCTGGTATGACCATGCGACGGCCTTCGCTCCGCTTCGTGCGCCCCGCGCTGTACGCGGCGCTGTCCTGCCTCGTGGCGGCCACGCCCGCCGCAGCGCAGCGAACGCACGTGCTGATCGTGTCCGGTATCTCCGGTGAGCCTCGCTTCGCCGAGCAGTGGAGCGCGTGGTCCGGGTCGCTCGCGACCGGGCTCCGGTCAGCGGGTGATTGCGCAGGCGTGAATCGGCTGGTGGTGGCTCTGGCTCAAAGACATCTAGCCCGGCCCCAGCCAATTTGCCATTGTCGAGCGCCTCAAGCAGCGCTTCACTATCCACGAGCGGGCCACGCGCCATGTTCAACACATAGGCTCCAGTCTTCATCTTGGCGATGCTTGAGCGGCTAATCAAGTGATAGGTCTGCGGAGTAGCAGGCACATGCACACTCAAGAAATCGGCTTCTGCTAACACGGTGTCGAGTTCAGCCCAGGCAATACACAATTCTGCGGCTTCTTCGCGGGTGATGTTGGGATCATACCCAATCACATTCATCTCCAGCCCTAATCGGCAGATCTGCGCAACGCGGCGCCCGATGCGCCCCAGCCCCACTAGGCCGAGCGTTTTGCCCCGCACCTCCGTGCCGATCAGCGGGTGGACGCGTGGACCCCACTTGCCCGCGGCCAGATTCTCGTTCCCTTGTTTGAGCCGTTTGGCCAGCGCCAATAACATTGCCACCGTATGCTCGGCGGTAGATTCAGTCGGACCATCCGGCGTGTTGGTGACCACAATCCCGCGGGCGGTGGCGTCATCGATGTTGACATTATCGTATCCAATGCCGGTGCGGGCGATCATCCGTAGATTGGGCAGGCGATCCATCAATTTGCCATCGTATTGGACCAATGAGGAGGCCAATATGGCCTGAGCTGGTTCAGCATTCGCTAATGGATTCGCCTCGGCTGGGTCGGGAAAGAGCACCGTGACCTCGGGCGGCAATTGCTCGAGGGCAGCGGATAAAAAGGGGGCTTCAACCCAGATGTGGGTGAGTTCAGCGAGTGTCATGCATGGTCTCCCTGTTTTGAGCGTGGATTATCAAGCGTTCACGGGTTGATTCCATTGTAGCGCAAAGTGTGGGACTGTCCAGCTTCGTGGTGATTGTGTTTTGCGTTATGATGGTGAGCGAGGGAGTGAGATATTCATGAATAACCAAGAAGTGAGCATCCCGCTGGATGAGATAGAATTCGAGGCCATTCGCTCACAAGGCGCGGGCGGGCAAAATGTGAACAAAGTTGCCTCAGCGGTGCAATTGCGCTTTGATGTGCAGGCGTCCTCGTTGCCCGATTGGGTCAAAGCCCGGTTGTTGCGCCGTGGCGACCAACGGATCACCAAAGAGGGCGTGATTGTGATCAAAGCCCAGGCTGCTCGTAGCCAAGAGCGCAACCGGGAAGAGGCACTAGCGCGGTTACAAGCACTCGTGCAAAGTGTGCTGATCCTTCCGAAAACACGGCGTCCTACCCAGCCGAGCAGTGGCGCACGTGCCAAACGATTGGCCCAGAAAAAACGCCGCAGCGAGATCAAAACCTGGCGTGGGAAGGTCGAAGAGTGAGCGGCGTTAGTTCTCTAGCGTTTCACGAACCTTGTCGCGCAAAAGGTTCGGTGTGTAAGGCTTTTGCAGCAGTAAAACCCCTGTTTCGAGGATGCCGTGCGGGGCAATCTCGTTGTCACTATAGCCTGAAACATAAAGCACTTTGAGCTCAGGATACTGCTGTACCAGGAGATCGCTCAGTTGCCGACCGCTCATCCCCGGCATGATCACATCTGTGACCAGCAGATCAAGTGCTGGTGAATGAGTTTCTACCAAGCGTAGTGCGGCTAGCCCACTTTCCGCCTCCCATACGATGTGCCCCAGTTCACTCAACGCAGTAGCGGCCAAACTGCGGATCTGCTCGTTGTCTTCTACCAACAAGATTGTTGCTGGTCCTTCATGCTGATCTGCTTCTGATTCGGGAGCAGGTAAGCCAAACGAAATATGTTCTGAGTGCTCTTCACGCCCGCCGAGACTCGGCATATAGATCCGAAAAGTGGTGCCAAGATTCAACGTGCTCTCGACATTGATTGCGCCGCCGCCTTGTTGCACAATTCCGTAAACTGTGGCTAATCCCAAGCCGGTACCCTTGCCTGGCGGTTTGGTGGTGAAAAATGGCTCAAAGAGGTGTGTGAGGGTCTCCTCATCCATGCCATGCCCTGTATCGCTAACGGTCAAAACGATGTAGGGGCCAGGAGTTAAGTCTGGATATTTCGCCACCATTTCGGCGTCAACCAGCAGATTCTCGGTAGCAATCGATAAGTACCCCCCGGTCGGCATAGCATCACGGGCATTGATGCTCAAATTCATGATCACTTGCTCAAACTGACTCGGATCGGCTTTGATCTGCCAGAGATCCGGAGCGAGATGAGTCGTCAGTTGGATATCTTCGCCGATCAGCCGCGAGAGTAATTTTCCTAGATCTGTAATCAGTACATTGAGATCGAGCACCACCGGCAAGATAACCTGCCTGCGGCTAAAGGTGAGCAATTGCCGCGTGAGTGCTGCTGCACGATGCCCCGCTTCAATCACCTGCTCTAAGCGATTGCGTTGCGGATCCGACGTCGCCATGCGCCGCACAATCAAGTCACTATAGCCATTGATAACTGTCAACAGATTGTTAAAATCATGGGCAAGTCCACCAGCCAAGCGGCCAATGGCTTCCATCTTTTGTGCCTGACGATATTGGGCCTCCAACCGCTTGAAGTCGGTCAGATCGCTTTGGATACCTACAAAATGCGTGAGGTTGCCAAATTCATCAATGATGGGAGCCAAGGAGAGGGCAATCCAGTAGGGTTTGCCTTCTTTCGTATAATTTAGGATTTCGACTGTACACGGTTGACGATTCGCAATGGCTGACGCGATTGCTCCGATGGTCGCCGGGTCGGTATCGGGTCCTTGTAAAAGCGCGCAGGTGCGCCCGATGATCTCTGCTGCTGAGTAGCCCGTTAGACGTTCAAAGCCTGGATTGACATAAACGATGGGGCGGTTGGGCAGGGTCTGATCGGTGATTACAATCCCTTGAGCAATGGTTTCAAAAGTGCGCTGATAAAGTGAGAGCTGCCCTTCAGCCAGTTTGATGGCAGTAATATCTTCGGCCACGACGCTGATGAGCCAAGGTTGATTGTCCTGGTCCGTCAGCCGCTCAATAACAAGTCTCGTCCAGACGGTTGACCCCTTTTTATGGATCAATCGCTGTTCGATCCAGCGGCGGTTCAGGGTAGCCGTATTGCTCTGAAGCCACCCGACATAGACATGCCGATCCTCTTGATGAATCAGTGAAGCAAACTGGACCCCAATGAGCGCATCTGCTCGATAACCGAGCATTTCGGCGAAAGTATGGTTGACCTCTAATAGTTGACCTTTGGGATCAGCGAGTGCAATCCCGACGTTGGCCGCTTGGAACAGCGCGCTATATCTGCGTGTACTCTCCAATAGAGATTGTTCGGCCTGTTTGGCATCCGTGATGTCCAACTCCACGCCATGCCAAATATAGTGGTCGCCCATGTTTTGGGGTGCTGCACGGCGTTGTAGCCAGCGGATTTCACCCGATGGTAAGCGGCGACGGAATTGAACGTCGAGTGTTGAGCCAGTAGCGATTGCCTGTTGCACTGCTGCCACCAACTGGCCCCAATCTTCGGGGAGAATTTGATTGATCAGTAGATCCGCATCGGCCAAGGCGGCTTCGCGGCTCACCCCGCCACTGAGCTGTTCAATCCCGGCGCTGAGGTAAGTGAAGACCCGTTCTTCTCCTGGGCCTATTCTAAGTTGAAAGAGATATCCGTTGGGCAAATTGTCGCCGAGGGTTTGCAAGAGCAATTCACGCTCTTGAATCGCGGCAGCCCATTCGTGCCGCTCGGTAATGTCAATCACCGAGCCAATATTGCCATGAAAATCACCGGCTTCATCAAACCAAGGCGTGGCTGAATCGAGAATCCAGCGATACTGGCCATCCTTGCGGCGTAAGCGATATTCAATCCGAAATGGTTGTTGTTCATTTGATGCGGTGATAAAGTGGTTGTACGCCATCTCTCGATCGTCGGGGTGGACTGAATTCAACCAGCCAACGTCGAGATTCTCTGCCATGGTGGTGCCGGTGAATTCGCACCAGCGCTGATTAACGTATTGACAATAGCCTGTACGATCGGTCACCCAGAGCATCATCGGCGCGTTGTCGGCCATATGCCGGAACCGTTGTTCGCGCTCTTGCGCTTTTAGCTCCGCTGCGCGCCGCTCGGTAAGGTCACGCTCAATGAGGATAACCTGATCATCCCCACAGGGAACGAGGCGACCTTCGCGGTGGCGGAGTATGCCCTGAATTGGCAGGCTATATTCAATGATCACTACGCCATTTTGCTCTAAGGCTTGGCGAATCGCCGCCAAGATTTGATCCGCCACCTCTGTAGGTAATAGCTCATGGAGGCGCTTCCCAACGCTCGACGCGTTGGGGGGGATCGATTGTTCAATGCCCCCAGCTAGACAATCGAGATAAGTTCCAGCAGCATCAACCACAAAGATGAGATCGGGCATGGCCGCCAAAAGTGCTTGCAAACGCACACTGTTATCATGCAAAGTCTGCATAGTTTCGTAGTGCGTGGTCACTTCCGTTTGCAACGAACGGCCATTGATCGCTACGCTGGGCGATAACTGCTGCAGTGATTGCAGGAAGCGTTGCTGCTGTTGCCCATAGACAATTGCTGCAGTTAGGCTATGGGTGATGGCATCGAGCGTAGTGGCAAGCGAGTGGTCAATCGGGGTATCGTTGAAGAGCGCTAGAACACCTACCAATTGCTCGTCAGCCCAAAGGGGATAGCCCACAAAACTAGTAATCCCTTGTTGTTGGAACCATTCTGGTCGCGTGGTCCAGGGGTGCTCAGCCACCTGATCGACCCATATGGTTTGGCGACCGGTTGCTACCAGGCCAATCAAGGTGCGGCCAAGCGGAATCTGTTGGTAGCTCCCAATGAGGTGGGTATACATCCCTGCACTGGCTTGCAACTCTAAGGATTGTTCCTGGGCGTTAAAGAGCCAGATGCGGGCAAGTTTTACTTGAAGATGGCGAACAAAAATGTCGCTGCAGGCTTGGAGCAACTGGGGCAAAGACGGACTGTGCCAAAGTATGGTGTGAATCTGCCGAATCATTTCATCAACGTCCGGGGCAGCGAGTGCTTCCGGGTTGGCAAATTCATGGTTTAGATCCATACGACTATCCCTAAGCTTCTAAGACCCACTAACGCGCAATTAGAGCACACGCTACACCGCGAGCATGAGTTAGCCTTGGCTGAAGTATCGGGCGCAGTATGAGCTATTGCTCTTCACAACATGATTTGTGCGTTGTTCGCCAGCGAGATAGTTTAGGGTAGACTTAGCAATGTTGAGGTACTATTGCCAAGTGAAGCGGCGAATTGCACTAGGCGGGCTCGCTGGCTCAAGAGTAATTTGTCCATTTTGCCCGGTTTGAGTCCGAATTACCGAAACCTGCCAGGTATAAACGACGGGCTGATCGCCAGTGGGTGCTAACGTCGTGTCTAGCCGATAGCTAGTTGCTTTGGTCCAAATACTTGGAATTGGCTCAGCCCCATCACCGGGGTAGATCAGAAGGACATACCATTCGTTTGGTTGCAACACATCAACGCTCACCCAGCGAAGCAAGACAGCCTCGTTTCGGGGTAGGGTTGCCGCTTCGGGGGGACCAATCAAGCGCGGTTCAACATAGAGCGGATTTGCTTGTGCCGCAGCGGGAGCCTGGGCAGTAGTTGAGGCAACCTCTGCTGAACTATCGATCACTTCTTGTGGAACAGTGTTCAGCGGAATAAAGAGCCGATCACCCGGTCGGATGATGGCATTGGGTGCAAGATTGTTCGCCGCCAGGATGGTGTCTACTTGGCTGCCTAGCGATAGGGCAATTGAAATGATAGTATCATTTGGGCGAACAATATATTCAAATTGCGAGGTAACGGGCGCATCGGCTGCTACACTTAAGCTCCCCTCGCTAAGAATGGGAATGGTGAGCTGATCCCCGGGACGAATCAATTCACTAGTGAGGCCATTCGCAGATTGGATCTCTTCAACAGTAACCCCGTATTGGGTTGCGATCCCCAACAAGGTCTCCCCACTTCGTACTTCGTGGGTGAGTAGCGTCTGGGTTGGTGCTGGTGGGGGAAGGGTTGCGGTTGGCTCTGCCAGTGGCGTCGGGGTTGGTGTTTCATCTAGCAGGGGAATATTCGTAGGCAAGATTGTGCGGTTGTCGTCCGCTTCAGCAATTTCTTGCGGTGGTCGAGTTCCCAAGCGCCACCAGGCTACTAATACTATCACAACTGCAAGGACCAAGACCGCGTCAACCCAAGAGATCCGGCGGCGCCGGACCCGGATGCGGAGATCGTGCCCACACATAAAACAGCTTTCGGCATCACGCGCTACGCGCGTTCCACAATTAGGGCAGCGACGTTCAGCGCTGAGTCGAGAGATTTGCTCTTGAGCCATAGAAGGAAATTATAGCATTAGATAGGGGTGAATGTACAAGTATAGAAGGTACAAACATCTGTTCGAGGAGGGCTGGCAATGGGATAAAATAGGCTCCAAAAAAGGATGACCCGGCGACAAGCCACCGAGTCATCCTCAAATGCATTCAGCTCAACCTACAGTTCCTGTCGGTTTACTCATGCTGATTCAGCATGTAAACGAGCAAATCGGCCAGATCCTGGTCGCTGAGGGTCTCCCCAAAAGTGGCGGGCATGACACCAGAGACGAAATTCGGTACAACGTACGCACCTGGATCCACAATGCTCTGGTATAGATAATAGGCGGGGCTTTCCCCAGGAACGCGGCTGACTGCCGTATCCCCGATGTGGTACCAAGTTGGTCCAGTCATTTGCTGAGCAGGATCCACCGAGTGGCAACCAACACAGCCATTCGCGAGTGAAATCGATTCTGCCCGGCCAGGATCAGCCGAGGCAATGGCATTCAAGATCTCGTCCGGAAGGCCAGCGTAGATATCTTCTTCACTCAATGTGGAAAGCAAGACGGGCGTGGGCGTTGGCAAAACAGCTACAACTTCGCCTGCTTCCCGCGCTGCCAAAACAGCCCCCAATTGGGGTGAAATAATCGGCTCATTTGCATTGGGCGTACAACTGACGATCACAATCAACAATAGCAAGAGTGCCAGAGCGATTACGCTTTTTCGTTGTAGAAACAAGGCCTTCATCGAACCTCCGGAAGACTTTACTCACCTGCCTTGAATAATAGCTTTCTGGCCAGAAGCATCTCAAAATCAATTACGGCTTGTGGAGACTTCATCCACATAGCTGATAAGCTACAGTGATCTTGAGTTGAATTCTAGTGACTCTAGTGTAGCATAGAGTTTGCTTCAGGGCAATTTAGCCAACATCTGCGCAATAATTCACAATCAGCTTCGATTGAGCGCAACATCCCAATGAGTATGACAAAACCGCTCTTGTGACTTATTCGGTTGTAGACTAACTGTTTATTCCTTAACCGATTATTAACTCCCCGCTAACAGGCAGCTTAACATTGGTTAAAAAAGTACGTTTAAGGTCAATGAGACAATGACGTCATAGGGATTCACAGGCTGAGCGTAAGCTCCAGCTAATTTATCCATATAAACGGGAGTTCAATTCACTTGAGGAATGACTATGAATGCACAAGAAACTCCACTGAGCGGTTGGCATCGTTTGGTGCAAGAGAAACTGGGCCGGCGAACGTTGTTCAAAGGATTGGCGGCAGTCGGCGCGACCGCAGCCGCGGCTGCGCCTTTGACCCTGTTGCGGGGGCCAGTCAGTGCCGAAGTGACGAGCGCTAACGCGGCACCGTTAGCCAATCCACGCTTGATCTTTTCGCCGATTGGCCCTGATACCCGGGATGATGTTGTATTGCCGCCAGACTACGAATATCATGTGGTGGCCCCGTGGGGGCTGGAACTGGAAAACGGTGAGACCGTTGGCTTTAATCACGACTGGGTTGGCTTTTTCCCGATTGATTTGTTGGAAGTTGGGGCAGACTCCACCAGATCGTACAGCGGCTTTGCGCCCTCCACTGCTTCCAGCAGCGAAGGCTTGTTGGTGATCAACCACGAATATATCAACCCACTCTTTGTCGGAGGCCACCTCGATGAGACAGTTGAAAAGACTGCTGAACAATTGGCCGAAGAACAGGCCGCAGTCGGTTTGAGTATTCTGCATGTGCGTCAGGAGAATGGTGTTTGGAAAGTGATGCCCGCTGCCATCGAGAATCGCCGGTTGACCGCGCGCTCGCCCATGCTGCTGACAGGCCCCGCTGCCGAGCTAGATGATGGCCCGGAGGCGATCGGTACCTTGGCAAATTGCTCGGGTGGGGTCACACCCTGGGGTACTGCCCTCAGTTGCGAAGAAAACTTCCAAGATTACCCTACGCCATTGCCTGATGGCTATGGTTGGGACCCAGACCCTTATGGCAAGCGCCATTATGGCTGGGTCGTCGAAGTGGATCCCTTTGACCCAGCCAGCACACCGCGTAAACATACCGCGCTCGGGCGCTTCCGCCACGAGAATATTGCCCTGACCGTGGCTGAGGATGGTACAGTGGTGGCCTATATGGGCGACGATCGCGGAGATGCCTGTATCTATAAATTTGTCGCAACCCAAAAGTATACGGGCGACCGCGAAAAAGATATGACGATCTTGGAAAGCGGAAAATTGTATGCTGGCGACTTTGCCAATGGGCGTTGGCTGCTGCTCGATTATGAAAGCCAGGCCGCGCTGCAAGAGGCCGTGGCTGCCGATGGCACGCCGCTCTTTACCTCACAAGCCGATGTTTTGGCCGATGCCCGCGCCGCCGCTTTGGCTGTGCGCGCGACTCCTATGGACCGCCCCGAGGATATTGAGATCCATCCCCACGATGGCAGCATCTATGTTGCCTTGACCAATAATACCGGCCACGGCAACTTTCACGGCCAAATTGTGCGTATGGTTGAGACCGATGGCAGTGCTGGTGAAAGTTTCGAGTGGAGCATCTTTGCCATCGGCGGCCCGCAAAGCGGCTTCTCATCCCCCGATAACTTGGTTTTTGATGCTGATGGCAATTTGTGGATGGTGACCGATATCTCGAGCTCGCGTCACAACCAAGGGATCTATGCCTTCCAGGGCAACAACGCCCTCTTTTTCTTCCACACCTCCGGCCCGCTTGCTGGCTATGCCTTCCAGTTTGCTTCGGGGCCAACCCACAGCGAAATGACCGGGCCAGCCTGGACACCGGATGGCAAGACGCTCTTCCTCTCGGTGCAACACCCTGGCGAAGAATCGCCTTCGCTCGATGAACTGACTAGTCACTGGCCAGATGGTGGGGAGGCCATCCCTCGCCCGGCAACGATTGCCATCACTGGCTTTCCGGGCTGGGCATAATGCCGCATGGGGGTTCAGGATGAAAGTACTCGCAGAGCTTTCGAGCCATTTGGTGCATGATCAAACCTTGCTGGGGGCGGTGGACAGCTTCCTCAAAGAGTTGGTGCACGTCCGGCCCTATCGGCTGAGTCAGTATGAAGCCGCCTTGGCTGCTCTGGTCGACGCTTGGTTTGCCCATGCCGGGCGTAATCAACTGGTCGCTGTGGACGAGTCCTGGCTGCAGCAATATCTGGCCACCACAGCCGATGCCGCCGCCACCCGGCAGGTAGTGGATGATCTTTACCGCTGGGCTGTGCGCACGAACCTGATCGCCCAACACCCGCTGTGCAAGCTGCCTAGCTGCTAAGCAAGCGAACACCCAGTAGGAAATCCGTACCGGGCAGAGATGCGGCACTCGTATGACTGCCCGGTTTTGCTATTTGACTATCGTGCGATTCGGGTGTATTCAATAGGGGTACTCTACGGTCATCTGTAAGCTCCATTCGCCCTTGTGAAAAAGGAACAGCTACCCACAATGCTTCACTCACCGCGTGTTCGCTGGCGTACTGCTTTCACCTATGCGCTGGTCATTTTTATGATCATGCTTGGTTTGGCCTTCTATTTTGATCAACGTTCCTCGCTCACCTTTGGCGAGGTGCTCTGGCCAATTTTGATCGCGGGCTTCTTGATCAGTGCTTTGATGATGTTTCAAGCCGAGCGTGCCGCTAGTACAGTACGCCATCTCACTGTAGCGGCTGAGCGCATTGCCCAAGGGGATCTGGATGCGCGTATTGTCTCCTTCAGCGGTGGGGAGATCGGTCAACTCGCCCGCGCCTTTAACCGCATGGCCAACAAGCTCCAGCGGCAAATGAATAAACGAGCGCGCGAGCGCGACCGGCTGCAAACCGTGCTGCAGGTGCTGACCGATGGGGTTTTGATCATTAACCGGCGGGGTGAGGTGCGCCTGGTAAACCCGGCCGCTGAACGCATTCTGCAAGCGCCGGCGCCACAAATCCTCGGACGTACCATCACCCAGGCTGTGCGCGATCACCGGATTGTCGAACTCTTCCAACGCTGTTTGCAGAGTGGCCAAGAAGAAGTGGCCATGTTCGAGATGGAGGGGAGCCGGGTGTTGCGGGTCGTGGCCATGCCTTTTCTCAAGGGGCGCAATCGTGGCCACGTTTTGATGTTGCAAGATTTCACGCAGATGCGCCACTTACAAACGGTGCGCCATGATTTTATCAGCAATATCTCGCACGAGTTGCGCACGCCCCTTGCTTCGCTCCGTGCCTTGGTCGATACACTCAGCGATGGCGCGTTGGAAGATCCGCCGGCAGCCCAGCGCTTTTTGCTGCGGATGGAAGTTGAGGTTGATGCCCTGACGCAATTGGTGCAAGAATTGCTCGATCTCACCCAAATTGAATCGGGGCAGGCGCCGCTACGCCTCGAGGTCTATGCCGCTGAATCGATCGGGCTAGGCGCTGAGCGGTTGCGTCCACAAGCCGAGCGGGCTCAGATCGACTTGCAGATCGAGCTCTCATCAACGCTACCCGAGTTGATGATCGATGTTGATCGGGTGCAGCAAGTGGTTGCCAACCTCGTTCACAATGCTATCAAATTTACTCCTGCTGGTGGTCAGATTCATGTCAGCGCCAGCGAGGATCCAGCCGCTGGGGAGTTGATCGTTGCAGTGCGTGATAGTGGTGCTGGCATTGCCGCGGATGATCTCCCGCGCATCTTCGAGCGTTTTTACAAGACCGACCGGGCTCGTTCGGGTGGTGGGACAGGACTGGGCTTGGCGATTGCCAAACATATTGTCCAGGCCCACGGCGGCCGTATTTGGGCAGAAAGTGTACCGGGCAAAGGCAGCACATTTTATTTTACATTACCCACCGCAGCCCCCCAACAGCTTGAAGCTTCCTCCTGAATTACTTCCGCCAGCTAGCCCCGCAACCCCAGCGGGGTAGTTTTCGCCCCCCTCCGTCTGTTAACCAATTGTTTACATCCTCTTGACTCCTTCTTAATGCCCATTGCCATTGCCGTTAATGTTGCTGAGCTACGCTGAGCGTGAACAGCACAAAGCTGAAATCTATTGCAATGAGCAAACGGCAATTCCAAGGGGAATTGTCAGCAACAAGAGGAGTATTTCATGATGGACAAATACAAATTAATGGGGACCCTGCTTCTTGGGGGAAGTTTGCTGGTGGCGGCTTGCACAGCCCCAGTTGCGGCACCTCCCGCCACAGCCACACCGGTGGAATCGGCGAATGCCGCCCCGGTAACCGAAGCTGGAGCAGATACCTTGCCACCAGTTGATCCGCTGAGTGTAACTGGCGATATTATCACGGCTGGGAGCTCGACGGTCTATCCGTTGAGCGAGGCGCTGGCCGCTCGCTTCGTGGATGAAGGCTATGCCGGCAACATCACCATCGACAGCATCGGGACCGGTGCCGGTTTCGAGCGTTTCTGTGCAGCAGCTGAAACGGACATTGCCAACGCCAGCCGCCCGATCAATCAGGTGGAGCGTGCCGATTGCATGGCCAATAGCCGCCAGCCCATCGAGTTCCGGGTAGGTACTGATGCACTGGCGGTCGTGGTCAACCCGGGGAACGATTGGGTGAACGATCTGACCATCGAGCAGCTCGCCCAGCTGATGTCCGACGAGGTGACCACTTGGGCGGAGGTGGATCCCAGTTGGCCCGCGGAACCCATCCTGCGCTTTAGCCCCGGCACTGACAGCGGCACCTTCGACTATTTCCTCGAAGCAGTGACCGAACAGGTCTACGGGGATGAAGGCGAAGCCAAATTCCTCAATGCCAGCAATCTGCAACTGAGCGAGGATGACAACGTGCTCGTGCAGGGGATCCAGGGCGACCTGAATACGATCGGCTTCTTCGGGTATGCCTATTACGGCGAAAACGCTGCGAACTTGAAGATCGTCAGTATCAACGGCATTGACCCTTCGGCTGAGAATGTCGACAACGGCAGCTACCCGCTGGCTCGCCCGATCTTCATCTACTCGGATGCGGGCATCATCACCCAGAAACCCCAAGTCGGCGCCTTCATCAATTTCTACCTCACCTATGTGAACGAAGAGATTCGCTCAGTGGGCTATTTCCCGGCCCCCGCTGCAGAGTTGGATGCAGCCAAGGCTGCTCTGGCCGCTGTGTTGGCCGGTGAGGTAGAGGATTAGTCACCGCAACGCCATGAAAGGTGGACACGCTGACCGCCTCAGGCGTCAGCGTGTCCACCTGGACCGAAAGGAGTGAAGGCGTGAGAAGTGAAGTGCGCATCGAATCTGCCACCTTGGCCGGTGGACCCTCAACTCAGCCGGACCTTTATCTTGTCAGCAATCGTGCCGCTAGCGACCAAGACCGCAACAATTTGCGGCGTCGTCCGCGACCAGGAGAGACAATCATCCAATGCATGCTCTGGCTCTGTGGGGTTGTATCGATCATAACAACGGGCGGCATCTTGTATGTCTTAGGCAAAGAAGCATGGCTCTTCTTTGGGAACGAGGCGGTCAGCTTGGTGGCCTTTTTCACCCAAACCACTTGGCAGCCGCAAATTGGCAAATTTGGGGTCTTGCCGCTGGTGAATGCCACCCTCATCACGAGCTTGATTGCCATGCTTTTTGCCCTGCCGGTGGGCTTAGCCATCGCCATCTACCTGAGCGAATACGCCAGTGAGCGCGCCCGCCGTACGCTCAAACCCATCTTAGAGATCCTCGCCGGTATCCCGACCGTGGTCTATGGATATTATGCCCTCACCTTTATGACGCCGCTGTTGCGTGGGCTCTTTGGTGTCAATTCGGTACAAATCTACAACATGGCTTCGGCGGGGCTCGTCATCGGCGTCTTGATCCTGCCGCTGGTCAGCTCGATGAGTGAAGACGCGCTGCGGGCGGTGCCGAGCAGCTTGCGCGAAGCCGCATTTGGCCTGGGCGCAACCCGCTTAGAGATCGCGCTGCAGATCGTCCTACCCGCGGCCTTCTCCGGGATTATGGCTGCGGTGCTTGTGGCCATTGCGCGGGCGGTGGGCGAGACGATGGTCGTGGCTATGGCGGCGGGCGCCGGCCCCAATTTTACCTTCAATCCCTTTGCCGCCGCCGAGACGATGACCGGCCACATTGCCCGGATCAGTGGTGGCGACCTCAGCTACGATTCGATCGACTACAGCAGCATTTTTGCCATCGGGCTGCTGCTCTTTGGGTTGACCCTGGGGCTGAATATTGTGAATCGCTGGATCGTGGCGCGCTTCCGTGAGGAGTATCAATAATGAGCATGCAGATGATGCCCACTGGTGGCAATTTCCCCACCGGTGGGTCGTTGCAACAACAGTTGAGCCGACGTCGGCAGCGAGGCCAGCTTTGGGGAGCCAGTTTCCGGCTCTCGGTGATCATTGGAGTGTTGGCGCTGGCCTCGCTGCTCTTTAAGATTTTGGACAGCACCTTCGGGTTGGTCGCCATTCAGAACGCGGTGGAGCCAGCGGCGATTCTGCAGACCGTCACTCCCGAACAGCTGCAGGCAACGACCTTAGCCGAGCTACCCAAAGAGGCGCTGATCGAAATCTTGCAAGCGAATATCTCCGCTGGCTTGTTGCGGCGGCTGGAGCGTGATCAGCCCTTGGCCGAGCGCTCGCATGCCAACGTGCTGGCGCTGGTCAACGAGCGGGTGGTGAAGCCAAGCGTGGTCCACTCGTGGAGCTTGACCGATTCACTGTTTAAACGCAGCGAGATCGTAGCGACTGTAGCGACAATCCCGCAGGGGCAATTGGTGTGGCGCAGTTGGCTAACACCGCGCTTTCTCACCGCGGCCCAAGATGCAGACCCGAACAAGGCGGGAATTCGCCCGGCCATCCTCGGCTCGCTCTGGGTGATTTTGATCACGCTGGTGGTGGCGTTGCCCATTGGCGTGGGCGCGGCCATCTACCTGGAAGAATATGCTGAGCGCAACCGCATCAACCGGCTGATCGAGACCAATATCAACAATTTAGCCGGCGTACCGTCGATCATCTATGGCATGTTGGGTCTGGCTGTCTTTGTACGGATGCTGGAGCCGCTTACCAGCGGCAAGTTGTTCGGCGTGGTGGATGGCAGCACCGCCAATGGCCGCACGGTGCTCTCGGCAGGTTTGACACTGGCCTTGCTGGTCCTGCCGCTGATCATCATCAACGCTCGCGAGGCGCTTCGAGCAGTGCCGGTCTCGCTGCGCCATGCCGGTTTTGGCCTGGGCGCGACCAAGTGGCAGGTGATCTGGCATCACGTCTTGCCGGTAGCGTTGCCGGGCATTCTAACAGGCATCATCTTGGCGCTGTCGCGGGCCATCGGCGAAACTGCGCCGCTGGTGGTGGTCGGCGCATCTACCTTCATCGCGCTCGATCCCAACGGCCCATTTGCCAAATTCACCACCTTACCCGCGCAGATCTACCAGTGGACAGGGCGCCCCCAGCAAGAATTTCATCACTTGGCCGCGGCGGCCATTGTGGTCTTGCTGGTGTTGCTGCTTTCACTGAATGCGGTCGCGATTTGGCTGCGTAACCGGTACAGTGTGCGCGTGTAACATCAACGCCAATTCAAGGAGTGTACGATTCGATGAGTAGTGCAAGTTTACCCATCGCCACCGCCGAAGCGCCTGTGAAGACGCCCAGTCCGGCGATTGAGGCAAGAAATCTCCAGGTCTATTACGGGCAATTTCAGGCAGTGCGCGACGTCAATTTGCGTATCGAGGAGCGGAAGATCACGGCGATGATTGGCCCATCGGGCTGTGGCAAGAGTACGGTGCTGCGCTGCTTCAACCGTATGAATGATCTCATCCCCAATGCGCGCGTCGAGGGCGAGATCTTGTTTCAGGACCAAAACATCTACGATCCGCAGGTGGATCCGGTGGAAGTGCGGCGGCGGATCGGCATGGTCTTCCAAAAGCCCAATCCCTTCCCCAAGTCGATTTACGAAAATGTAGCTTGGGGCGCGCGCATCAATGGCTTTCAAGGCGACATGGCTAGCTTGGTCGAACAATCGCTGCGCCAAGCCGCACTCTGGGACGAAGTAAAGGACAAGCTCCACCAGAGTGCCTATAGCCTTTCCGGAGGGCAACAACAGCGGCTCTGCATCGCACGGGCCATTGCCATCCGCCCCGACATTATCTTGATGGATGAACCCTGCTCGGCATTGGATCCGATCGCTACCTTACGCATCGAGGATCTGATGAAGGAGCTGGTGCAGCACTATACGATCTTGATTGTGACTCACAATATGCAACAAGCAGCGCGCGTTTCTGACTATACTGCGTTCTATATGGTGGATGAGCAACGTACCGGCCACTTGTTGGAATATGGCCCGACTCAACAGCTCTTTACCAAGCCGCACCATAAGCGGACCGAAGAATACATCACTGGACGGTTCGGATGAGCCTGACATATTTTTAGAGCGTGACAGATTTTGAGGATTGTGTTAGGATTGCGAGAATTATTGGCTTAGCTGTACGCAGCGCCACCTCCCTCAGTCGCAGGCATGCGTATTGCCCACCCATTTCCATTTAGGCCAACCAATTGGCTTATTCTTGTGCAGCCCGCTGGCGCTTCGGGCATGGAGAGTTTCATGCGAACCCATTATCAACAAGGACTGCGTCACTTGCAGGATGAACTCCTGCTGATGGGCAGTATGGTCTGTCAAGCCTTGTACGAGTCCTTAAATGTATTGAGACAGCAAAATTTAGACCAAGCGCGTCAATTGATCGCTGATGACCGAATCATCAACGCCAAGCGTTATCAAATCGAAGACAAATGCCTGACGATGATCGCTACTCAGCAGCCAATGGCGCGTGATATGCGGCTGATCGCCGGAATTTTGGAGATCGCCTCGGAGCTGGAGCGGATTGGCGATTACGCTAAGGGCATTGCACGCATCACGCTCTACATCGGCAAGGAGCCGCTGGTCAAGCCGTTGATCCACATGCCTCAGATGTGCGATATTGTAGTTGAGATGTTGCGAAGCTCACTCGATGCGTTTATCGAGCAGGATGTCGACAAGGCGCGGGCGATTCCTCGCCGCGACAACGATGTGGACGCGCTCTATAACATCATCAATCGGGAATTGATTGACATCATCGTGGCCAATCCCAGCCGCATCGACCATGCCAACTATCTGAGCTGGGCAGCGCACAATTTGGAACGAGCCGCTGACCGCTCGACCAATATCTGCGAGCGGATCATCTATACGGCTACCGGGCAATTTGTGGAGATGGACACCGAAGAGCCAGGCTTTGCTGGTCTTTCGTAAACCAACGAAGGCTTGCATCCACAGAGCGCGCGAATGGTGGACGTTATCGCGTACTCTGTGGATGTTTTATGATGTGCGTTGATCTTTCCTCTAGGGTCGCCCGCTACGCAGCGGATTCTCCGGCGTAAAGGGTGCTCCTGCTACTCCACGAATTGGCAGCCAAGACCGATACGGTGTGCCGCCCTCGCCTGCACTGCCAAAATCGCACAAGTGAAGCGTACGCCCATCTTCGGCGGTCAGCGCCACTAGCACAATTGGCGGAAGCCACCCGTTCCATTGGGTGAGTGTGCCCTCCAACTGGTGCGCGGCCAACGGCGGGATCTCGTCCGGGTCCATGGTGTTGAAGCGCCGGTCATAGGTGAGCAAAACCGGCCCGCGATAGAGCGAACTTTTGCCCGCGCACTCCGCTTCGCCCACCCAGACATGGGGCGAAAAATCCAGCACCAACTCGATCACGTCGTCTTGCTGCCAGACGCGCGTGATCGGCAAATAGCTGCCGGGCTGGACCGCGCTGATCGCCTCGCCGTTGACGCGGACGCTGGTGCGCGCCGACCAGTAGGGAATGCGCAACTTGAGGGTGAGCGGGGTGCTCTGCGCAGTCTCGACGCGGATGCGAATCACGTTGTTGACCGGATAATCGGTCTCTTGGTGGATGGTGACGCTCTCACCGCTCGGCGATTGGGCCGTCATCGTGCTGGGGCCGTACCAATTCAAGATGAGGCCGGTATCATCTTGCAGCAGCGCCCACTCGCTGATCAGGCCAAAGCCGCGCGCTGCATTGACACTGCAGCAGTTGAGCTCGGGTGAGCCCGCCCGCGCCTGAAAGACAATGTCGTGGGCACTCGCCTTGCGTTCCCCATCCATCGGCGTGTTGTAAGTGGCCCAGCGGCCCGTAGCTGAATGCAGCCCCACCACTGAGTTGATCGTCGAAAGCTCTAACTCGTCGGCCACGATCGAGCTGCCTGTCAACCGCAACATCTCCACGCTGAGCGCGATCCAGGCGATGGTGCAGCAGGTTTCAATTGCTCCAGGATGGTAGGGATTGCCTTGAGCTTGCTCGCCCGACGAGAAGCCGCCATTGTTGTGGCGATCCCAGCGGGCGATGCTCCACCACCAGTGTTCAAAGGCCTGCCGATAACGCTTGTCCCCGGTCAGGTAATAGAGCTCGATCAATCCCAGAATAGGGTGCAGGCTTTCCCAGCGCGGCTTGGGGCTAGCGAAGAATTCTTGCCCCTGCAGCGCCGCTTCCAGATAATTCCCGGCCAGCGGTTGCCCTGCCTCGTCGCAAGCGGCAAATTCTTCGACGATTTGCTGGGCCAGTGCTAGATAGCGCGCTTCGCCAGTAATGCGGTGGAGCAAACAGAGCGAATGGATCGGCGCCAGATTCATCTCGGTCGAGCCAGTATCCACCAACCGCGGCTGTTTGCCTCCAAGAAATTTGTCGCAAAAGAGATCGCCAATTCGCTGGGCACAGGTCAGCGCGGCAGCATCACCACTCTCCTCGTGCCAGAGCAGCAACCCCAGCATGATGTGATAATGGCCCCAGGCATCCCAGGTGCCGTGCGGAATTTGCGGTGCTTTGCCCGTGAGCCTGGCGGTGCGTGGCCATGGACCAAGATAGCCATCCTCGTCCTGCAGGGCGACCAGTTCGGCCACAAAGTCGGTTATCCGTGCCCGTAATTGATCGCTGTTGGTCAGCTGTAGAACTTGCGTGGCGGCGGTAAGATATTTACCGGCAAATTCACCAGCCCACGGCACAAGCTCGCGATAGGGCAAGCGATCGCGGTCTCGAAATATCTCCAACATTGCTGGATTGGCGAGTGGGGCAATCTCCAACCACTGTTCGCTGACCCCCTGCAGATAGTCAGCGAGATAACCCTGAACGTGATACGCAATCTGGGAAGGGCGCGTGAATTGTGGCTGCGGCATACGTACTTTCTAGATTTGTTGTTGAAATTGGGTTGAGTGAGATGGTAGGCCAGTGTAACAGTAAGCAGATTGCAACGCAATTTGCCCACTTGCTGCCAATTGTTCATTTTTCCTATTGACAAAACTAATGTAATTAGTTTATAATCTAACTATATTAGTTTTACTTGCATATATCATAAGGAAACACTGATGAAAATCACCCAACATGGTTCACACATGGTTCAGTTAACTCAACTGCCGCACTTGCTGCCAATCAATGTCTATCTGGTTCGCGAAGATGATGGCTTTACCCTGGTTGATACCGGCTTTGGTGCGGGGCGAGCTATTCTTGCTGCGGCCCAGAAACTCGGCGCACCAATCCAGCGGATCGTGCTGACGCACGCCCATGGCGATCATGTCGGTTCGTTGGATGAGCTACACAAAGCGCTGCCCAATGTGCCGGTGCTGCTCTCCGCACGAGAAGCGCGGCTACTAGCGGGTGACCATACGCTCGATCCCAACGAGGCACCGGCCCAATTGCGCGGCAGTTTTCCAGCGATCAAGACGCGGGCGACTGATACCCTGGTTGAAGGGGATGAGGTCGGTTCGCTGCGAGTGATTAGTGCGCCGGGGCACACCCCGGGGCAGATTGCGCTACTTGATCAGCGTGACGGTTCTTTGATCGTTGGGGATGCCTTTCAAACGCGTGCTGGATTGGCAGTGGCGGGTATTGTGCGTTGGCTTTTCCCACTGCCCGCGCTGGCCACGTGGCATCTGCCTACTGCATTGGCAAGTGCCCATCGCTTGCGAGCGTTGGCTCCCACTCGTTTGGCAGTTGGTCATGGCCCAGTATTAGCCGATCCACTTGCTGCAATGGATGAGGCGATTGCCGAGGCGGCTCAGAACGTTGCGCGTGAGGTATACCATGGCGCGTAGTTCAGGCATCACCCGCGAACAGGTCATCACGGTGGCGGCAGAGCTGGCCGACCAGCATGGATTGGAGCAATTGGCTCTGGCCCATGTTGCTGCCCAATTGGGCATTCGTCTGCCGTCACTCTATAACCATGTTGAGGGGTTGCCGGGCTTGCGCCATGAATTGGCTATTTACGGCTTGCAAACCTTGTTGGAGCGTATTACCCGGGCGGCGGTGGGCAAATCCGGCGATGAGGCTGTGATCGCGCTGAGCTTGGCGGTTCGCCAATTCGTCCTTGAGCGACCTGGTCTCTACGCAGCTACTGTACAAGCCCCTGCGCCCGATGACGAAGTCATGCAAGCCTTGAGTCAGCAGGTTTTAGAGGTGATTTTTGCTGTTTTGGCGCCGTATCAACTCGATGAGCAGACGCGCATCCACGCTGCGCGCGGCTTGCGTAGTTTGGCCCACGGCTTTGCCACACTCGAACAAGCTGCGGGTTTTGCTATCCTGATTGATCAGACAGAGAGCTTTCGTTGGTTGTTGCAGGTTTTTCTGCGAGGCTTACGGCAATTCAATGACGAATTGTAGCCCAACCGGGTCGACATTATGGACCGCAACCCGTCCACCATGGGCTTCAAGCACCATCCGGCAATAGGCTAGGCCAAGGCCCAAGGGCGAGCGGCCGCGCTCTTTCAGGGTCATGACCCCAAATTTGTCGAAGATGTGGGTCATCTCTTCGGGGGAAAGATGGGGGCTGCTATTTTGGGTGACGATCCGCAATTTGACCGGCAAGGTAGCTCGATCAACCTGAAATTTGAGAGAGACGATCGACTGGGGCGGCGCTGCCTTGATGACCCAATTGAGCAAATTTTCGATGGCCCGCTGGAAGAGCAGCAGATCTACTTGGATTTCACCCTGGCTCACGGGCACGGGGTCGAGCTCGAGCGTAACCTGGCGGGTGCTGGTCAGCGGTTCTGTCTTCTCGCGCAACTCATTGGCGAAGCGCTGGAGGTCCAAGGGGGCAAGCACCAGCGGCACTTGTGTTTTGTCCAGCTTGCTGAGCAGTAACATGTCTTCCAAGAAGGAGCTGACATGGTGCGCTTCGTTGAAGATCATATCCAAGTAACGACTTTGGTCGGGCTGCATATCGCCCCGTCGCTTGAGTAACTGCACATACAACATCACTGCAGCGATCGGGTTGCGCATGTCGTGAACGATCATATTGGAGAGCAGGTCACGCGTTTGCAGTGCGTATTGCAACTCATCGTACTGCTTTTTGATGCGCAGAACCGAGCGGATACGGGCTTTTAGCTCTAGCGAGTGGAAGGGTTTGGAGATAAATTCATCAGCACCAGCGTCTAGGGCATGAACCAGATTATTGCTGCCATCGAGCGCAGTCACGAAGATGATCGGAATGTGGCGGTAGTCCGGTGATTGCTTTAAGCGTTGGCAGAGCTCGATCCCAGTCATGCCGGGCATCATAATATCGAGCAGGATCAAGTCGGGGTTGAGTGCCGCCATATTTTGCAGCACTTCAGCCCCGCTAGCTGCGAAGAGGAGCGAATAGCCTTCACGTCGCAAGAGCACTTCAAGGGTCTCGCGCGCCATTTG
>CAZMRA010000051.1:0-21722 GCA_964568485.1 uncultured Caldilineaceae bacterium
TGATGAGAGTGGCATTAGCTATGATCCCAAGGTGCGCTTGGCAGTTGCCAAAAAGATTGTCGCCCGCGCGGAAAGTTATGGCATCCAGCGCGAAGACATCCTCCTCGACCCTTTGGCTATGCCGGTGGGGGCAATCAACACGGCAGGCATCGATCTCTTCAACATCGTTCGGATGATCCGGGAAGAGTTGGGCTACAATACCGTCTGTGGTGCCAGCAACATCAGCTTTGGTCTGCCCAATCGCCACCTGATCGACTCAGTTTTTGTACCGATGGCAATGAGTGCAGGGATGACTTGTGCGATCACCAACCCCCTTGAAAAGTCGATCCGTCAGGCGATCTATGCCGCCGACGTTTTGATGGGGCATGATGAATCTTGTATGCGCTATCTCGCAGCTATGCGCGAAGCCGAGATGGCAAGCCAGTCAGCGGCAACTCCTGGGGCACCCAACGCAGCGGCAGATCGACGCGCCGCTCGTGCCGAACGGCGGGCTTTGCGCTCTGCCAGAGCAACCACGGAATAGCCAAAACTTTTACGCACTCGCGCATGTGAAAATTTGCGCAAGCACAAAGAAGACTGTTATACTAGCGCGCAGTACTTGGTCGCATTGTGCACACTAGACGTTCTCTCAAAATTCGGGCCAGTGTGCTGCTGAAGCATCTCTAGGCTACAGCTGATTTTGGTTGACTTCTAGCTCGTTTTGTGGCGTTTGGCATGTTATTCGCATGTAGACTGCGGAGCCGCAGTGTACAGAAGTAAGGTCACTCACCAATGGAAGCCGTCCGGATCAACATCCGCCGTCTAGCAACTGTGCTTCTGCTGACTCTTCTCTTACCCTTGGCAGTGGCCTTGTTGGCAGATCTTAACCTAGAGTGGATGCCCTATCTAACCATTGGGGCCACAGTCATTTTTGTCCCACTATCAACAGTTTTTGTCATTCGTACAATCTTGGCCGAGTTGGATCTTGTGATTCAGCAAGTGGCTCCCTCTGAGCCAGAGGCAAGCCATCTACCGGTTGTAGGGGCTGAGGGATAGTCTGGTACCCGGTTATCGGCCAATAATGCAATGAGTACGTAATGTAGGAGTTGCTGGCCATTAGCCTTTTGTCTTGAAAAACGAACGCAAATTCCTTTATTGAAAAGAGCTGTCTTACAGACGAGGTGAAACGCATGGAATCGAACGCCCAAAATACGCCGACTCCAGAAGAAACACCCACTCCACCCGTAGAAACGGTGGAGACAACAACCCCGCCTGCTCAGGCCACAACCACGCCGGCTCCTGCCGCAAGTGGTGCGACACCGCCCCCCAGTGAGCCGAATCTCTTCGAGAAGTACTATGCGCGCTTCCGCGCCTGGGTCGATGAGAATCCGAAGCGGGCGGCGATCTGGGGTGGTGTAATTGTCCTATTGATTTTGAGTTTGATCATTCGGGCCCCTTCACCCCACGTGGCGCTCTCTGGTGAGCCGCTCATGCCGGGGGGCTGGTTCTCGAACACCCTCCTCACCACGCTGCTTGTGGATATTGTCATTTTGGTACTGGCCTATCTGGCTGGCTCCAATATGAAGCTCGTACCGAGTGGCTTACAAAATGCCATGGAAGCGCTGCTTGAGTATCTTTTCAACTTAGCAGAAAGCGTCGCCGGACACCGAGCAACCACCTTCTTCCCCTGGGCAGCGACGGTCTTCCTCTTTGTCTTGGTCAGCAACTATTTCGGGTTGTTGCCAGGCGTCGGGAGCATTGGGTTCTATCACATCGAAGAGCATGCCTCAGCACCGTTGGCCGGTCAACTCGCTATGGCCGATGGTAAATTGCTGTTGGCTGAAGAGGGCGAAGCCGACCACGGTGAAGGGGATCACGGCGAAGAAGAAGGCCACGGGCCGCACTTTGTGCCGCTCTTCCGTGCCCCTAGCGCCGATTTGAATGTCACCTTTGCCCTTGCAATTGCCACCATGGTGATGGTGCAAGTGCAAGGTGTGCGGGCCTTGGGTGCGGGCTACTTCCGCAAATTCTGGAATCCCTCTGGCCAAGGCTTTATGAAGGGTATTAACATCTTCGTTGGTATCCTCGAAGCAGTTAGTGAAGTGTCTCGCATTCTCAGTTTTGCTTTTCGTCTCTTTGGTAACATCTTTGCTGGTGAAGTGGTGTTGGCGACCGTAGCTTTCTTGGTCACCTTCTTGATTCCAATCCCATTCTATGCGCTTGAAATCTTGGTGGGTGCCGTGCAAGCTCTGGTCTTTGCCATGTTGGCTCTGGTCTTCTTTACTATGGCAACCATTAGTCATGGGCATGATGATCATCACGCCGAAGGACATCACTAATCTATCCATAGGGTAGGTCAAGCATCTGCCCTGTGCTTTTGTCACTTGTTCAAAATCCAGTCAGATTAGAAATCAACTCTGAATCACATTTCAAAAGGAGTCAACAATGGAACTCGAAGCCGCAAAGGAAATTGGCGCCGCATTGGCTATCGGTCTGGGTGCTTTGGGCCCTGGCATCGGCATCGGTTTGATCGGTTCGAAGGCAATGGAAGCGATGGGTCGCAACCCGGAAGTCGCTGCCACCATCCAGACGAACATGATTTTGGGTATCGCCTTCGCCGAATCGATCGCAATTTTCAGCTTGGTTATTGCGCTACTCGTCAAGTTTGTCTAGCCTGACCATTAGTTTCAAGAGAGGAGACAGACGATGGCAGCACTCGGTATTGAGTGGGGCTACTTAGTATCGCAAATCGTAAACTTCATCATTCTGTTGGTGTTGCTCAATATGTTCCTCTACCGACCGGTACTGAACATGTTGCAACAGCGGCGCGACCGCATTGCCCAGAGCATGAAGGATGCCGAACGGGTCAGCGCTGCTGCCCGCGAAGCCGAGCAAGAAAAGGCAACTTTGTTGGAAGCTGCCCGCCGCGAAGCGCAAGAGATCCGCTCGCAAGCCACGCGCGATGCTGAGAAGATTGCTCAAGAAGTGCGTTCACGCGCTGAGCAAGAAGCCACAGAGATTCGCATGAAGGCGCAAGCCGACGCGCAAAGCCAAGCCGACACCATGTTGGCCGAAGCCAATCGGCAGATTGCCGACCTGGCGATTGCCGCCACAGAGAAATTGCTTGGGCGGGAATTGGCTAAGAAGGATGAACAGCAACGCTTTGTGACTGAATTCCTGGCGCAACAGCGCGGGGGAGCAGCCCAATGAGTACTCAAAGCGCCCGAGCAACTCAATACGCCCAGGCGATCGTGGCTGCGATGCTCGAGCGCTGGGAGGCGGCACTTGCTCAAGCAGCCGACGCATACAGCCAAGGCAAATTGACCGATGTTGCAGCAGCACTCCCAGCGGATGCGCCAGCTGAGATCATTAACACGCTAAAGTTGATGCAAGAGCGCGACGATCTCAACCTGATCGGCGAAGTCTCAGCGGCTTTGACCAAAACCGTGCAGGGCCAGCAAGCGCCACAGAAAGCTGATATCATCAGCGCAGCTGAATTGAGCAGCAAAGATCAAGCGCAACTACGCAAGTTATTGACCGAACAATATGGCGAAGGCTTGGTCTTTACCTTCAAGGTGGATCCTAGCCTGCTCGGTGGCCTGCGTGTCCGCGTCGGGGATCGGTTGATCGACACCTCGATTGCCAGCCGCTTGACTGCATTACGCGAATCGTTGACCTCGGTCGTGCGCTAGTTATGTAGGTTCGGCATCTAGCTGGTAGACGCGGGTAGTTGCCCATAAGTTTCTAGCACGATGTTACATACCTAGTGCACAAGCTTTGCAGCAGTTTGGAATGAGGTTGTGGCGCGAGTGAACAGATCGAGCCACCCCGTCGCTTAACGGGGTCTCGAAATCGCCTACAGGTGAGGAGACAATTATGGCTGTGCGGATGGACGACATCACAGCGTTATTAAAAGAGCAGATTTTAAATTTTAATGTTGCCCCCACGCAGACCGATGTCGGCGAAGTGATTGAGGTGGGGGATGGGATTGCCATCGTCTCCGGGTTACAAGGAGTGATGGCTAGCGAATTGGTAGAATTTGCCAAGACCGGCACCTTGGGGATTGCCCAAAACCTCAACCCGGATTCGGTCGGTGTCATCATCATGGGTGATTATGCCGATATCGAAGAGGGTGACTTGGTGCGCAGCACCGGCCGCATTGCTTCGGTGCCTGTGGGCGATGCCTTGATCGGCCGTGTAGTCAATGCGGTCGGTCTGCCGTTGGATGGCAAAGGGCCAATCAATACGGACAAATTCCGCAATGTCGAACGCATTGCGCCCGGTGTGATCAAACGCCAATCGGTTAGTGAACCAGTCGCAACCGGTATCACGGTTATCGACTCGATGATTCCGATTGGTCGAGGTCAGCGTGAGTTGATCATTGGTGACCGCCAGACCGGTAAAACCGCCATTGCCATTGATACGATCATCAACCAAAAGGGCAAAGACCTGATTTGTATCTATGTGGCCATTGGGCAGAAACAATCTACCGTGGCCCAGGTGGTCGGTACGCTCGAGAAATACGGGGCGATGGAGCACACCATTATTGTGAGCGCAACTGCTTCTGATCCCGCAGCGCTCCAGTGGATGGCTCCCTATGCCGGTTGTGCCATTGGTGAAGAATTTATGGAGCAGGGTCGGCATGCGCTGATCATTTATGATGATCTCTCCAAGCATGCGCAATCCTACCGCCAGGTTTCGTTGTTGTTGCGCCGTCCCCCAGGCCGCGAAGCGTATCCCGGGGACGTTTTCTACCTGCATAGCCGCTTGTTGGAGCGGGCCGCCAAACTCTCAGAAGAGGAAGGTGGCGGGAGCTTGACTGCCCTCCCGGTGATCGAAACCCAAGCTGGTGACGTTTCGGCCTACATTCCGACCAACGTCATTTCGATTACAGATGGGCAGATCTTCTTGGAGAGCGATCTCTTCTACGCCGGTATCCGCCCTGCTATGAACGTAGGTATTTCGGTAAGCCGGGTAGGTAGTGCAGCGCAAACTCGAGCCATGAAGAAAGTGGCTGGCCGCCTCAAATCTGAGCTGAGCCAGTTCCGCGAGTTGGCGGCATTTGCGCAATTTGGTAGCGACTTGGATCCAGTGACACAGCGTCAGTTAGATCGGGGTTATCGGATTCAGGAAATGCTCAAGCAGCCACAGTTCCAGCCGATTGCTATGGAAAAGCAGGTGATCAGCTTGTGGGCCGTGGGTAATGGCTACCTGGATAAAGTACCCGTTGACCAAGTTAAGCGCTGGGAAGCGGAAATGCACGCCTACTTGGATGCCAGCCATCCAGAGATTGGCCAATCAATTGCCCGCACGAATGATCTCACAAATGATACCATTGAGAGCTTACGTGTGGCACTTGACGATTTCAACAATAGCTGGACAGCAGAATAGCTAGACAAGAAGTGGAGGCTGAAGGTTAGGGGGTATATAGCTCACTAGCCTTCAGGTTCCAGTTGCCTGCGAGGGAGGGAAGCCTCTTGGCCAGTACACGAGAAATTCGCCGACGCATTCGGTCGGTCACAAATATTGCACAAGTTACAAAAGCAATGGAGGCTGTCTCTGCTGCCAAGATGCGGAAGGCGCAAGCCCAAGTTTTGGCAACACGGCCTTATGCCGAGCAGGCGCGCGAGGTGCTTTCATATATTGCTCGCTTGACAAACATTGACAGCGATCTCAATCCGTTGATCAAGGCTCGCCCGGTGAAACGCGTGGGCATTATGTTGGTCACGGCAGATCGTGGGTTGGCTGGTGGGTTTAATGCCAATGTGTTGCGCCATACCGCTGCTTTTATGCGGCAGCAACGAGCGCTCGGCTACGAAGTCGAAGTGGTTACGGTAGGCCGCAAAGGTCGAGACTGGCTGTTGCGCTACGATCCAGTAGTGCGAGCCGAGTTCTCAGGCTTGCCGGATACACCAACTTCGCTACATATTGGCCCCATTGCGCGCTTGCTGGTGGATGATTTCACCTCGGGCCACTTTGATGAAGTCTACGCAATTTACACTGACTTCGTCAATACCTTGCGCCAAGAGCCAACGACGCACAAGCTCCTGCCGATTGAACCAGCTGAGCCTTCGGTGACAATGGCTCCAGATTATATTTTTGAGCCGAGCCCCGAAGCTGTGCTTAACCAAGTGCTCTATGGCTTTACCGAAGTACAAATTTTACAGGCGATCTATGAATCGCTAGCGAGCGAACATTCAGCAAGAATGGTGGCAATGCGTAACGCCACAGATGCCGCTGGTGAATTGATCGACACGTTGACATTGACTTATAACAAAGCGCGCCAGGAAGGCATCACGCGCGAGTTGATGGACATTATTGGCGGCAGCACGGCGATTGTCTAGTCTTTGAGGAGAGAAACATGGCCGAACAGATGGTTGGCACTGTCCAAAGTGTCATCGGCGTGGTGGTAGATTTTATCTTCCCCGATGGCCAGTTACCAGAAATTTACGACGCCATCAAAGTAACCATGGATGATGGCACGGTTTTAACTTTTGAAGTACAGCAACAATTAGGGAACAACGTGGTACGTACTGTCGCCATGGGTAGCACTGATGGGCTACGGCGCGGGGCGAAAGGCGTCTCTGATGGGGAGCCGATCCGCGTGCCAGTTGGCCCCACAACCCTAGGTCGACTCTTTAATGTGGTCGGTGAGCCAATTGATGGTAAAGGACCCGTTGTTTCGGAAACCACCTATTCGATCCATCGCCCGCCGCCAGCCTTTGAAGAGCAAAGCACCGAAGCCGAAATCTTCGAAACCGGCATCAAAGTAATTGACTTGATTGCCCCCTTTGCCCGCGGTGGTAAGACTGGTATCTTCGGGGGTGCCGGTACTGGCAAGACGGTTATTTTGCAAGAGTTGATCCACAACGTAGCCGAATTTCACAGCGGTTACTCGGTCTTCGCCGGTGTAGGCGAACGCAGCCGCGAAGGGAACGACCTCTTGCGAGAAATGACCGAATCTGGGGTTATTGACTCGATGACGATGGTCTTCGGCCAGATGAACGAGCCGCCAGGCGCCCGCTTGCGCGTGGGTCTGACTGGTGTTACGTTGGCCGAATATTTCCGCGATGAAGGCCGCGATGTGTTGTTCTTCGTCGACAATGTGTTCCGCTTCGTGCAAGCTGGTTCGGAAGTCTCGTCGCTGCTCGGTCGCTTGCCCAGCGCCGTAGGTTATGCTCCAACCTTGGGTACCGACGTAGGTGCGTTGCAAGAACGCATTACCTCGACCAAGAAGGGCGCCATCACCTCAATGCAGGCTGTTTATGTGCCCGCTGACGACTACACTGACCCGGCCCCGGCCACGACTTTCGCCCACTTGGATGCGACCATCACCCTGCAACGGTGGATGGCCGAACAATTCCTCTTCCCGGCCATTGATCCGCTCGGTTCGACCAGCCGCATTCTCGATCCGCTGGTTGTGGGTCAAGAGCACTACGAGGTTGCCCGTCAGGTGCAACGTACACTGCAACGCTATCGCGATCTGCAAGACATCATCGCCATTTTGGGTGTGGAAGAATTGAGTGAAGATGACAAACTGACTGTGGCGCGTGCTCGCCGCATTCAGCGCTTCTTGACTCAGCCGATGTTCGTTGCCGAACCTTTCACTGGTACCCCAGGGTCCTACACGAAGATCGAGGATACGGTGCGCGGCTTTAAGGAGATCCTCGAAGGCAAACACGATGATCTGCCGGAACAAGCTTTCTATATGGTCGGCACCATCGAAGATGCAGTTGAGAAGGCTGCCCAACTGCGGGCCCAACGTTAATCCCGGCATTGAGCGCTTGAGTTCGCCAGCGGTTTTCGGCCCAGGCTTAACTCAAGCGTTATGCCGTCTAGAGTGAAAGGTGGCTCTCATGCCGATCCTGGTTGACATCGTTACGCCAGAACGCCGCCTCCTCGCCGAGGAGGTCGATATGGTGACTCTGCCCGGTATGTCTGGGCAGATGGGGATTCTGCGTGGCCACGAGCCGTTAATATCGACGCTCGATATCGGTGAGATTATCTTGCACCGCCCTAATGGCGATAGGCAATATATTGCAGTGCATGGTGGTGTGGTCGAAGTTCGCCCCCACAAAGTGACGATTCTTGCCGACTTGGCTGAAGAAGCTGAAAATATCGATGTCGAACGTGCCCAAGCAGCCCTGCAACGGGCACGCGAGTCACTAGCAAACCGCGAGAGTGGCACGTACGATCCGTCTGCCGTGGCGTCCCTACGCCGCAGCACGTTGCGCCTCAAAGTTGCGCAGCGGCGTCACCGACGCAGTGGCCCGCAGTTTCAGGGTGATAGCGAAGAATAACAGAGGGACAACGATTAGAACCCGGAATCCAGCGCGATTCCGGGTTTTTCTTGTGGGAACTTGTGGTTCTAAAATTTTAGAACCAGCAAAAATATGGGTGAGTCTTTGGAGAGTCAATAATTTCTGCAATAGACTCTCACTGTAGACAACTTAGAATGAGTTGTGATACTCTTATGAGGATGTTCAGTCTGGCTACCCGACCCACAAAACAGCGCAGAATGCTCGAACGCCGTTGCGGTCCTATGCCATCGATCACTTATACTGGCCTCGTTTCAGTACGAATTTCACTACGTTAAATAGCGCATGTTTGGTAAACAAATTGGGATTGATCTCGGTACCGTCAATGTACTCGTTTATGTACGTGGACGCGGGATCATTATGCATGAACCCTCGGTGGTCGCCATTCGTACACGCGATAACACGATGGTCGCGGTTGGGCACGAAGCCTACGATATGCTAGGGCGTACGCCGGAAAGCATCGAAGTTGCCCGCCCGATCCGCGATGGCGTGATCGCGGACTTTGTTGTCACTGAAGGGATGTTGCGGTACTTTATTCAGGCGGTTGTAGGCAGTGTCAACCCAATGATGCGCGGCCTCTTCAAGCCGAAGGTGATGATCAGCACCCCCCGCGGTGTTACAAGCGTCGAGGAACGCGCGGTTCACGATGCAGCGATGCAAGCTGGTGCAGGTGCAGCGTATCTAATTCCCGAGCCGCTAGCGGCGGCATATGGTGCAGGATTACCGATTGGCACCCCCACGGGCAATATGGTCTTAGATATGGGGGGCGGGACAACGGAGTGTGCCGTCGTCTCGATGTATGACATTGTCGTATGGAGCAGCGTGCGTGTTGGCGGTAATCGCTTTGATGAGGCGATCGTCAACTATGTGCGCAAGAAATACAATTTGCTGATTGGTGAACAGACCGCCGAAGAGATCAAAATTGGCATTGGCAGCGCCTTGCCGATGGAAGATGAGCGTCATATGGAAGTGCGTGGACGCGACCAGGTGACGGGTCTGCCCAAAATTATTCAAATTAGCAGCAGCGAAGTCACTGAGGCCATTGGCGAACCGTTGCAGGCCGTGGTGAGTACGGTACGTTCAACCTTGGAAAAGACACCACCGGAACTAGCCGCGGACATTATTGACCGGGGCATGGTCCTCACAGGCGGCGGTGCGCAGTTGCGCAATATTGCGCAACTCCTCACTCAGGAGACTGGTGTCCCCTGCTACGTGGCTGAGAACCCAATTGCTTGTGTAGCGCTGGGTGCAGGGCGAGCGCTTGAAAATTACGAGATCATGCGCCGCAGTTTGCCACTAGTGCCCAGTTAAATGATCTGGAGGATCACGTAAGCCTTGCCTAATTTGGGCTGGGCATGCGTAAGCTATAGAATGAGTCTGCAAATTAATTTTCGATCTTGACTGAAAGTGAAAGATACATTACAATCTGATTAGAAATTGCTAATAAAGCAAACTTTTTTTCTGATTGTGCCTGATGATATCTGGTTGCTGATTGTGGGCTCTGGCTAACATTGGCGGTTTTGGTCATGTTACCCAGAATTTTGCAAGATTCATCCATCGATTGTCCTGACCCTAGGTTAGAGCAGTGCTTGCTGTTACTGCTCTGTTGTGAAACTATTCTGCCTTTATAGGATTTTCCGTGCAACGTCAAGTAATCTACTCCACCAACGCGCCTGCGGCTATTGGACCCTATTCGCAGGCGATTCGTGCCGGCCAATTTGTTTTCGCCTCTGGCCAGCTCGGTATTGATCCTCAAACTGGTAAATTACAAGAAGGTGTAGAAGCACAAGCCCGGCAAGCGCTGGCCAATGTGCAAGCACTGCTAGCTGCGGCCGGCAGTTCGACTGACCATGTGGTCAAAAGCACTATCTTCTTGACTGATTTAGCAGATTTTGCCCGTGTAAACACGCTCTATAGCGAAGTCTTCCAACATGAACCGCCTGCGCGGAGTACTGTTCAAGTTGCCGCTTTGCCATTGGGAGCTTTGGTTGAGATCGAAGTAATCGCTTTGGTGGCTGACAGCAACCCCGCACAAGCTAGCTAGGCGTCTGGCTACATTAAGTACTTAGCTCAAAGCCCCGTGTCTCACTGGTCGGGTGGGCGTAGACATCGCAACGCACAACTGATTTTGAGCGGGCAGCTAACTACTATCTCAAGGTCGTTATCTCCTACGGAGAGCACTGACGGTGTTCATACACGTCACTAGGACGTTGGGACCAGTTTTTAGCACTAAGACTGTGGTTTATCGCAATTTTTGCGACTGGCTATTATTTATTCGGAGGATGTTTTTTGTCTTATGACGATTAGTCAAGCAACGATGGATGCTCACACCCACCCAATGGCGTTACTGCTGAGCGAGATCGACGAGACGCTGCGCGAGCCCAAATCTGGCGATATTCGCACCGGTATCATTGTTGACAAGCGCCCTCATGAACTGTTGATCGACATCGGCTTTAAATCCGAGGGGATCGTCAGTGGGCGCGAACTAGAGCGTGTGGCCGAGGATTTTTCATCATTGGAAATCGGCGATCAACTGCCCGTATTCATCTTGCGTGAAGATCGGGACGGCAATCTGCAGCTGAGTATCAGCCGCGCGCTGGCGGAGCAAGATTGGGAACGCGCCGAAGAATTGATGCAATCGCAGGAGATCTTCGAAGGTCAGGTCGAAAGTTATAACCGCGGTGGTGTCATCGTCAAAGTTGGTCAGGTACGGGGCTTTGTGCCAGCTAGCCAACTGAGTACAACCGGGGTAGGGACAAACGGCAGTGACGAAGAGTCAACTGACTCGGAGGAACGCTGGGCCTCACTAGTTGGCCAGGATTTGAAGGTCAAAGTCATTGACATTGATCGCAAACGCAATCGGCTGATTCTCTCCGAGCGGTTAGCAATGCGCGAATGGCGTCGCCAACAAAAAGAGCAATTGCTCGAGTCGCTCAAAGAGGGGGACACCTACGAAGGCGTGATCAGCAGCATCGCAGACTTCGGCGCATTTGTCGATCTGGGAGGCGCTGACGGTCTGATCCACTTAAGCGAATTGAGCTGGAATCGGGTCAGCCACCCCAGTGAGGTGGTCTCGGTCGGCGATAAAGTCAAAGTCCAGATCTTGAGTGTGGATCTGGATCGCCGCCGCATCGGGTTGAGCTTGCGCCGTCTGACGCCGCAACCGTGGGAAGTCATCAGCGAGACCTACGAGGTGGGCCAAATCGTGCGCGGCCGCATCACCAAGTTGGTCAATTTTGGTGCCTTTGCTCGTTTGGAAGCCGATGGGGTCGAGGGTCTCATCCACATCAGCGAGCTTTCTGACCGCCGCGTGACTCACCCGAAAGAGGTCGTCAACGAGGGCGAGGAATACGATCTGCGGATCATTCGCATCGACACCGACAAGCGCCGCATGGGTTTGAGCTTGAAACAAGCCCTGCCCAAAGAGCCGGAAGTCGATTGGCAAATTGCGCCTAGCGATGAAGGTGAAGCAGCCGAAGGCGAACTCGCCCCAGTGAGTGAGCTGAACACCGAATCGGTCTAATTCCGAATTGATCTGAGTGAAAGCAGCCAGGCTCTTACGAGATGCCTGGCTGTTGTTTTTATAACCCTTTTTTGGGGGTGAAGACACGTAGGATTATCGGAGAGGCGCGACTACAGTGGTGTTGGGTCGCTCAGGGGCAGTCTGGCGAACACATCCATTGCCAGCCCAGATCCACGAGACGGCAATGGCCGCCAACGATAAAAAGCGGCCGCACCGATCATGGCCGCGTTATCGGTACAGAGTGACAGCGGCGGAATATGCACGGGCAGGTTGATTTCACCAAACGTCTGCAAAGCCAGCTGTCGCAGCTCGGCGTTGGCACTTACTCCGCCACAAATACAAATTTGGTGCGCGCCAAATTGCTGTGCTGCATCTAACGTCTTACTCACGAGAACCTCTGCCACGGTGCGTTGGAACGAGGCTGCCATATCCGCAGCGAATGCAGTGTCTGCCGATAGCTGGCCGTTACTTTCGTATTGACGCACCAGATTGAGTACTGCAGTCTTCAATCCCGAAAAACTAAAATTGAACCGGTGCTCCTCCTGCTGAGTCAGCGGATGTGGTAGAGCAAAGCGGGTTGGATCACCAAGTTCAGCCGCCCGTTGAATCGCCGGTCCACCAGGAAAGCCCAAATTGAGCAAGCGCGCCACTTTGTCAAAAGCTTCCCCAGCGGCGTCATCTAAGGTGCTGCCCACAAGCTGATATTGACCATGATCAGTCATCAAGAGTAGTTCGGTGTGCCCACCAGAGACGATCAAGATCAGCACTGGGAAACGATCCACGAGGGGCGCTGACTGGGTGGGTGTTTCAATCCAGTTGCTGTAAATGTGCCCTTCGAGATGATTCACAGGTAAGAGCGGTAAACCACTAGCAAAGGCCAGTCCCTTAGCCGCATTGACGCCCACCAATAAGCTACCAACAAGCCCGGGGCCCTTGGTAACGGAAATGGCCTCCATCTCATTGAGATTTTGAATACCCGCCTTCGTCAAGGCTTCGCTGATCACAGGTTGGATGGCAAGCACATGTTGGCGGCTGGCAACCTCAGGGAAGACGCCACCAAACCGGCGATGAACATCGATTTGTGTTGCGATCACATTGCTCAAGGCATAGCGGCCATCTTGTACAACGGCTGCGGAGGTTTCATCGCAACTGGTTTCGATGGCTAAAATTTTTGTCATACCCCAGACCCTTCTTGCTCGTTCGTTCTCGCACTGGCAGCTGGATGAACAATCGGTTCAGCTCGGCTAGCCCAAACTAGCACCGTGAGGGCCAACACGCCTAAAATCACCAGTGCGACAAGCTTTTGGCGTTCCCCACTGAGCAGCAATGTGACCGCACCAAAGCACGCACAAAAGAGCCAATACCCATAAACGATGGTAGTTTCTCGCAGCCCCAAATCAGCTAGCCGGAAATGCAAATGATCTCGGCCCCCCGTCCCTGGTGAGACACCACGCCGCCAGCGACTGATGATCAACCAAGCAACATCCAGAGCAGGCAGCCCCAAAACCAGCATCATCGTGGCAACGCGTGCCCCACCGATGATGCCCAGCGCAGCGAGCACAAAGCCCAAAAAGTAACTTCCACTGCTCCCCATAAAAATGCGGGCCGGGGCAAAATTAAAGGGCAAGAATCCCAATGTCGCCCCGAGTAGCGCCAATGGCACCAGCGCAACGCTGGCCTGTGGCGGATCAGTGACAAAAAGCATGTGAATTGCCAGCACTAGCGCCATAATTGCTGTGACACCACTCACCAAGCCACTTAGGCCATCGAGCCAGTTGACGGTGTTCATCATGCCCATAAACCAGAAGATGGTCAGTGGCCAGACGATCCACCACGGGAAGCCGTCTTCGCCCCACAAGAACCCAGGCCCAAA
Organism: uncultured Caldilineaceae bacterium; assembly: GCA_964568485.1. Taxonomy (GTDB): domain Bacteria; phylum Chloroflexota; class Anaerolineae; order Caldilineales; family Caldilineaceae; genus CFX5. Next base: position 13,694 of record CAZMRA010000051.1, read on the forward strand.
CGGATTGTTGATATGCTTGAGGAAGATCAAGCCGACGATGGCAATTCCTGCAGCGACAAGTTGCACCAGATATTGGGGGCCACTCGGCAACTCAAAACGGTCGTCGATAAACCCGGCCACCACACAGAATAGACTCCCGACCAACAAAGCAGTGAGACGCCGCAATTCCTGGGGATCGTTGCGGGGTGGCCACCACTCTGCCCAAGCAGGAGGCAACCAAGTTGGCAAGAAGAGGGTCAAGAGAATGGTGACAAAAAAGCCGACGAAGAGCGCGAGCCCGCCAGTACGCGGGATGACACCGACATGGCGCCGTCGCCCTCCGGGTCGATCTACCAAGCCAAGGCGATGACCCAGGGCAGCAACCAGCGGGACAGAGGCATAGGTAAGCAGCGCAGCAAGCGCTAAGACGAACAAAAAGGTCATGTGTATATTGTAACGTATGGCAGCGTGTTCTGTCACCAACGCAAGTAGATTATCCTCACTCATGCCGTCCTGTGTGTTGCGTCAACGGGCGTACGAGCGGCAGATCAATAGCCGGATTCTCGATTTATTTGACAGTCGCCACGCAGCCATGCTATATTTTTGCAGTTATCAGCTTGTATCAAAGTGCTGCAGTTACTGCAGGCTTTGGCAACAACCCGCCGGAGCCCCGGCCCCCGGTTGTTCATAAAGGCAACGTGCGCCCCAGCAGCTAGCGATGGGTGCCTGTTGCTGATTAACTTATTGAACAACAGGCGAGTTGGGCCGAGGTGTCGATCTAGTGTTTCTGAACCCCGTACAGACACGAACGATCAACAATCAACCTTGTCGTTAAAACGCTCGCCATGCGTATAGTTGGTGGGCGTTTTTCTTTTTGATGCTTACACGGCGCCTAGTACGCTCCAGGTAATCGCATGAGTTCGATATACCTGCACAGTCAAGGCTTACGGAAACGCTATTGGGAGGAGATGGCATGCGTACAGTGTTCTGGGAAGATAACCAAGTTAAAATGATCGACCAGCGATTGCTGCCGGGAGAATATCGTCTTGCCAGCTTTGCCACTGTCCCCGAAGTCGCCCGCAGTATTCAAGAGATGTATGTGCGCGGCGCACCGGCCATTGGAGCAACGGCTGCCTATGGGATGGCAATGGCCGCACAACAAAGCACCGCTACTAATCGGGCAACATTTTTGGCGGAATTGCAACAAGCGAAAGAAGTTTTGGATGCCGCCCGCCCCACCGCGGTCAATTTGAGCTGGGCCACAACCCGCTTGCTCAATGTGGCAGTGAACAGCTCGCTGACGGATATTCCCGCACTCCAACAGCTATTGCTGGACGAAGCCGAGGCGCTAGCCGAAGAAGATATTGCCATTAACCGGCGAATGGGCTTCAATGGCGCCGCGGTGATTCCGGAAGGTGCCAATATTTTGCACCATTGCAACACCGGCGCACTCGCCACCGTGGATTTTGGCACTGCCCTCGGTGTAATCTTCGCCTGCCAAGAACAAGGCAAATCGATCCACGTTTGGGTGGATGAAACCCGCCCTCGCTTGCAAGGCGCACGACTTACCGCCTGGGAATTGATGCGCGCCGAGATCCCTATGCACTTGATCGCCGACAACGCCGCCGGGCATCTCATGCGCACTGGCCAGGTGGATGTGGTCATCTTCGGGGCCGATCGGATCGCCGCGAATGGCGATACAGCCAATAAAATTGGCACCTATAAACTGGCGGTGATCGCCAAAGAGAATGGCATCCCGGTCTATTGTGTAGCCCCCACCAGTACGGTTGATCTCGACCTCGCTCACGGCGATTTGATTCCGATTGAAGAGCGCGGCGCAGAAGAAGTGCGGCAGGTCGGGGATGAGTTGATCGCCCCTGCTGACACACCTGTCTACAATCCTGCGTTTGATGTCACGCCCCACCGCTACTTAACTGGAATTGTTACCGAAGAGGGTATTTGCTACCCCCCGTTCACCCAAAGTTTGCGCCAAGCCAAAGAGGCTGCAGCCGCGCGCCTGGCGGCAAAAAAGTAACGGGATCGCTAAGGGGCCATGGTGGCGCGTGTTCTGCGGCATCTGATTACGCCGCGCACAGGCAACCACCCATCAGCACCCATTCACGATAGGATATAAACCAATGGCTTTTGTGATCACTGGCTCAGTTGCTTATGACTATTTGATGCGGTACCCCGGCCGTTTCCGCGACCAGATTTTGCCCGACCAGCTCGACAATATCAGCCTGAGCTTTCTGGCCGACTCCATGCGTCGCGAGCGGGGAGGTGTGGCAGCCAACATCGCCTATACCATGAAGCTGCTCGGCGGCGACCCGATCATCCTGGCGACGGTCGGCCACGATTTTGGTGATTACCGACGCTGGCTCGAAGAACAAGGTTTGCGGACCGATCAGATCATCGAAATTGCTGATGAGCTGACTGCTACCTTTTTTGTCAGCACAGATAGCGATCAGAACCAGATTGCCAATTTCTACACCGGGGCAATGGCATACGCTCGCCATTACAGCTTGGCGGATCGCAATTTAAAGAGTGCTGAACTGGTTCTCATCAGCCCGAATGATCCAGCGGCAATGATTCACTATGCGCAAGAATGTAAAAGCTATGGCATCCCTTTTGCCTATGATCCCAGCCAACAATTGGCGCGCCTCAGCGGGGAAGATCTCGCCCAAAGTTTGCCGGGCGCGGCCTATCTGCTCTGCAACGAATATGAGATCGCCATGGTGCAGAACAAAACTGGTTGGTCACTGGCAAACATTTGCGAACAGGTCGAAACCGTCATCGTTACCTTGGGCAAAGATGGTAGTGTTATCTACAACAATGGCCAAGAGATCGCGGTGGCAGCGGCTCGTTTGAGCGAAATTGTCGAGCCGACCGGTGCGGGTGATGCTTTCCGCGGCGGCTTTTTTGCAGCGCGCCAAGCCGGTTTGCCTTTGGATATCTGTGGTCGCGTCGGTTCACTTTGTAGCGCCTATTCGCTCGAGAATCTTGGCCCAACTGCGCACCGCTTCAATTATAACGAGTTTGTACAGCGCTACACTGAGAATTATGGTGCTGAACCAGCTCTAGCAAAATTGTATGGATAAAGAACAAACTCAGCGCATTCAACAGCTTCTGGAAACAGATCCTGTCTGGGCGGTCTATCCGCTGGCCGATCTGCAACCAGCATTTGCGCCTTACTGCCATTGGGGGTTGGCCGAAGACGCAGCGGGGAGCGGCATCGCCATGCTTTTCACTGCACTCACCCCGCCCATTCTCTTTTTGATGGGGCCCAATCCGGTAGCGGCCAAAGCACTGGCACAACTTTCATTGCCAGACGAAATTTATCTGAACTTACGCTCGGAACATTTGTCGCTGTTGTCACCAAGTTACACCATTGGGGAGCATGTTCACCCGATGTGGCGGATGGTGTTGACAACCCCCAGAGACGAACAGCCGACTCATCCGGGCTTGGTACGGCTGCAAGCGAGTGATAGTGACGCCATCCAGCAGTTATTAGCGCATGGCGGTCCCTTCACGCCAGATGCATTTGAGCCGTATCAGTTAGAGGATGGCGTCTTTTTTGGGATTCGAACCGAAGATGGTGGACTAGCCGCAGTGGGCGGCACCCATATTATCGATCGGGCACACCAGGCCGCGGCGATCGGCAACATGTATACACACCCTGCACAACGAGGTCGAGGCTATGGCGGGACCATCTTGGGGGCGATTGTTCATACGCTGCGCAGCCAGCAGATCGAACGAATTATCCTGAATGTCGATCAGCAGAATCCAGCTGCCCGCCGCCTCTACGAAAAGCATGGTTTTCAAGTGCACTTCTCATATATCGAGGGAATTTGTCACCGGGTAGCGCCGCAGGCTATGCCCACAAACAGTCAGTAATGGTAATGCTAAGCTGCGCACAGAATTTCAGGAAAGAAGCTTAGCGTATTCGCACCAGCGTATTAATTCAAGGAGTTTTTCTGCATGACAACTACAGAATTGTCGTACGACATCGCCGATATTAATTTGGCTGAAAAAGGTCGGTTTCGGATGCAATGGGCAGCCAAAGAGATGCCCGTATTGGATCTGCTCGAGGAACGCTTCAGGAAAGAGCAGCCATTCAAGGGCATCCGCGTGGCCGCAGCCATGCACGTCACCTCCGAGACGGCCAACCTGATGCGTGTCTTGCTAGCCGGGGGCGCCGAAGTTGCGCTCTGTGCCAGCAACCCGCTCAGCACGCAAGATGACATTGCTGCGACCTTGGTGGCTCATTATGAGATGCCCGTCTATGCCATCAAGGGTGAAACCACGGAACAGTATAATCAACACATGGCCAACGTGCTCAACATCCGCCCCAACATCACCATGGATGATGGCATGGATCTAGTGGCGATGTTGCATACCGCCCGCAACGATCTATTGCCGCAAGTGATCGGCGGCACCGAAGAGACCACCACCGGTGTCATCCGCTTGCGCGCGATGGCTGCCCAAGGGAAACTCAAGTTCCCGGTGATGGCCGTCAACGACGCCCAGACCAAACACTTCTTCGACAATCGCTATGGCACCGGCCAAAGCACCATCGACGGCATCATCCGTGGCACCAACGTCTTGTTGGCTGGCAAGAATTTTGTCGTGGGTGGGTATGGTTGGTGCAGCAAAGGCATTGCCATGCGTGCGCGCGGCATGGGCGCCCATACCATCGTCACCGAAATCGATCCAGTGCGGGCGCTCGAAGCCGTCATGGATGGTTTCCAGGTAATGCCGATGGCCGAGGCTGCCAAGATCGGGCATATCTTCTGCAGTGCAACCGGCGACATCCATGTGATCGACAAGCATCATCTGGAAAATATGCGCGACGGAGCCATTCTTTCGAACAGTGGTCACTTTGATGTTGAAATCAACATGAAGGCACTGACGGCAATGGCGACCAAGATCACCCGTGTGCGCGAATTTTTGGACGAATACACCCTGGAAGATGGCCGCCGCATCTATGTCGTGGGTGAAGGTCGCTTGGTCAACTTGGCTGCTGCTGAAGGCCACCCCAGCGCGGTGATGGACATGAGCTTTGCCAATCAGGCCCTGGCCGCCGAATACATCTTGAAGAATGGCGACAAGCTGGACAACAACGTCTATGATGTGCCCAAGCTGATCGACGATGAGATCGCCTCCCTGAAACTCAAGGCCATGGGCGTCACCATTGACACCTTGACCCCGGAACAAGACGCCTATCTGAACGAGTGGAGCATGGGCACCGGCCACTAAAACTGTCAATTGTCAACGGTCAATGCTCAATTGTGAATCATGAAGCATGTACTGTTTCTGATGACAATTGAACATTGACAATTGCATGTTGATTCTCGAACCTGATACCAGGAGAAGCTTACTATGTCTACCTTTATGACTTCGCCGAGCCTGCTCTTTACGAGTGAATCGGTGACCGAAGGCCATCCCGATAAGATGTGCGACCAGATCAGCGATGCCGTGCTGGACGCCATCTTTGCCCAAGACCCAATGGCGCGGGTGGCCTGTGAAACTGCGGTCAAGACAGGCTTTGTGATGTTACTCGGTGAGATCACCACCACGGCCTCAGTCAATTTTGATGAATTGGTACGCAAAGTAGTAAAAGAGATTGGCTTCGATCATAGCGATAAGGGGTTTGATGGCAACACTTGTGGTGTACAAGTTGCTGTCGCTGCCCAAAGCCCCGATATTGCCATGGGTGTCGATAAAGCACTCGAATCGAAGCTGGGCCAGATGGACGACGAAGCCGCCATCGAAGCAGTTGGTGCCGGCGACCAGGGTATGATGTTCGGCTATGCTTGCGATGAGACGCCGACCCTGATGCCGATGCCCATTTACACCGCCCACAAAATGGCCCGCCGCCTCGCCGAAGTCCGCAAGAATGGCCGCCTTTCCTGGCTGCGCCCCGATGGCAAGACTCAAGTCACCGTCGATTATGCCTACGGCAAACCACGCCGCATCCACACCGCGTTGATTAGCACGCAACACGCACCAGAGATCAGCCAGAACGAGATCCGCGAATCGCTGATCGAAGAAGTGATCATGCCGGTGCTACCCGCCGATATGGTCGACAATCAACTGCGTATCTTCACCAACCCAACCGGCCGCTTTGTGGTCGGTGGCCCGATGGGGGATGCTGGTCTCACCGGCCGCAAGATCATTGTGGATACTTATGGTGGCATGGGACGTCATGGTGGTGGTGCGTTTAGCGGTAAAGATTGCACCAAGGTCGATCGCAGCGCCGCCTATGCTGCGCGCTGGGTGGCCAAGAATATTGTCGCGGCCGGCTTAGCTTCTCGCTGCGAAGTCCAAGTCGCTTATGCCATTGGTGTTGCCCGCCCGGTGAGCATCAACGTGGAGACCTTCGGCACCGGCAAGGTCGACGATGCAAAGATCGCCCAACTGGTCGAACATCATTTTGATCTGCGCCCCGGTGCGATCATCCGCGATCTGGATCTGCGCCGCCCGATCTACCAGCAGACTGCGGCTTACGGGCACTTTGGCCGCGATGATGTGCAATTGCCTTGGGAAGATACCGGACGCGCTGCGGCCCTGCGTGAGGACGCGAAGCTGCGCTAGTCCCTATCCCCCAACAAGCAAGTAACCTGATCATAACCGTGGTGGATGGTCTTTTCGCCATCCACCGTTTTATTTCTTACCCCATGCTGTTTGCCTAGCAGAGAATATCTGGCCCAAAGTGCTGGAATCGCATACAATAGAGCAATTGTACAGGTTGAAATTTCTGGATTGGGGTAAGGAGCCGAGGTTGGTTACGCATCGTATTTGGCTGGGCACATTATGCTTGTGGTTCGCCGTAAGCCTAGTTGCTTGTGCCGCGCAACCAGCGCCGCTGCCACCGCCCACGCTGACCCTACCCGCCCCCACACAGCCAGCACCGACGGCGGTACCCACTGCGCACGGCACACCCACGGCAGTGGATCCCCAAATTGCCGATCAACTCGAGTTGATTCCCGTGCCCGAGCGCGATCTACGCGATATCACTGTGCGTTTGCGCCCCGATGTGGACGAGGTGCCCGAAGTTGTGAATCCGGTAGCCCCCGACTACCAAGTGGGCGACACCCTGACCTTCTGGGTCCACAACGTTAGCAGCCAGAGCAACCACCAAATCACCGCCGAGTTGATCCACAAAACCGCGGTGGCCTACGTTTGGGTCGAGCAAGGTGTGGCCTATGATGGGCCGGCCATCATCCAGGCAGTGGAGCGCTTTAGCGAGCGCAGTTATCCAGCGGCAGTTGCCTTTTTTGGCAGCGAATGGAATCCAGGGGTTGATCACGACCCGCGGCTCCACATTCTCCACACACCAGGCACAGGTGGTGGCGTCGCTGGCTATTACAGCAGTGCGGATCAATATAGCCGCCTGGCCAATCCCTATTCCAACGAAAAAGAACTCTTTTACATCAATCTCAATTGGCTCAATACGCGTGGCGATTACGAATATTATGAAACTGTGCTGGCCCATGAGTTCCAGCATATGATCCACTGGCACAGAGATCGCAACGAGTGGACTTGGCTCAACGAGGGATTGAGCGAATTTGCCCAAGAAGTGGCTGGGTTTGATACCGATACCCTGTTTGTCAACAGTTTTGTCAGTCAACCCGATACGCAACTCAACAGTTGGGGGGTGGTACCCAGTGGAAACGCACCCCACTATGGCGCGGCTTATCTCTTTGTACGCTATTTGCACCAGCGCTTTGGCGCCGACCTGTTCAAAACATTGGTGGCCGAACCAGCGGATGGCATCACCGGGATCAATGCGGCGTTGGCGGCGCATGGCTACGATACCGATTTCGACGCCATCTTTGCCGATTGGGTGGTCGCCAATTTTGCCGATCAACCGGGGGCGATCACGGGAGACAGCCGCTACGGGCATGAAGGCTTCGATTTCCAGCGCCCAATCACCGAACGCGGGTTTGATGCAGCCAACGCGCAGCCGTATCAGGGGACGGTCAACAACTATGCGACCGATTACCTGCCCATCGCCGGGGAAGGCGAGCGCCACATCCGCTTTGTGGGG
>CAZMRA010000052.1:0-21698 GCA_964568485.1 uncultured Caldilineaceae bacterium
CCGTCATCGTGTGGCTAATTATTTTCGCGTGCAGAGGGTTTTTAATGCTTTTAGCTACACCGGTGCATTAGCAGTCTATGCGCTGGCGGCTTGCGCTCAACAGGACGTCAACCTAGACAGCAGCATGGATGCGCTCGTATTGGCCGAAGCCAATTTGCGCTTGAATGGCTTTGACCCCGATGTGCAGACCGAAAACATCGTGGGCGACGCCTTCACCATTCTGCGCGACTGGCGACAATCCGCCGATCCAGCCACAAAATTTGATGTCATCATTTTGGACCCACCCAAATTCGCCCAGAACAAGAGCCATCTCAGCCGGGCCTTGCGTGGCTATAAAGAGATCAACTTGTCGGCCATACAACTGCTCAAGCCCGGTGGCATCTTGGCAACCTTTAGTTGCAGTGGATTGGTGGGCGTCAACGAGTTCTACAAAGCAGTCTTTGAGGCTGCTGCAGATGCGGATCGCCCGTTACAAGTGCTAGAATGGCTGCGTCAGGCAAATGATCATCCGGTTATTGCGAGCTTCCCAGAGGGCGAGTACCTTAAAGGGTTAATCTGCCGAGTCTTATAGGCGCTATACTGTATCATGAGCAAGTCATTTGCACCTTTTGTCCGCCAATTGCAGGCTGATTTGGCAGGGACATTACCGGGCCGCACAGCCCAATATCATATGGCACCGCAGCCGCGGGCCGGGGGCGACCTACCTTACGATCAACCGCAGCCCGATGCACGTCGTGGGGGTGTGCTTGTTTTATGCTATCCCCACGAAGAAACGATCTATGTAGCATTGATCTTGCGACCGACCTACAATGGCGTTCACAGTGGACAAGTCGCTTTTCCTGGCGGTGGCTACGAATCCGGGGACCAAGATCTGACACAGACTGCGCTGCGCGAGGCCTACGAAGAGATCGGTGTCGAGGCAACAACACTTACATTGCTGGGCCAGTTGAGCCCGCTCTATATCTACGCCAGCAACTATTTGGTCTTTCCAACGGTGGCTTGGGCAAACGAACGCCCCCAGTTTAAGATTGATCCCTACGAAGTGGCCGCGTTGTTGGAAATCCCGTTGCGTGATCTCTGCGATCCGAGTAATTGTCGGCAGGAAGAGTGGCAGTTGATAGACCGGGTTGCCCAAGTACCCTTTTTCGACCTACTTGAGCAAAAAATTTGGGGAGCCACCGCCATGATCTTGAGCGAATTTTTGGCTCTCCCTGCAGTCCAGCAATTCGCCTCCCCATCGCTGCCCAACATTGTCAATAACAAGGAGTTTTAACAGCCTTTCATGGTCCATCTTTTACTGTTGCAGCTATCAAAAGGTGCATCCCCAGCCCGCCAACTCGCTACTCGGCTCGTGCTGTTCATGACGCTGATGCTGGTGCTCGGCGGGCAAGCTACGCCGCTTCAAGCCGCCCCACTGGCCCAGAGCAGCGGGGAGCCGCTGGTGTTGGCCTTCTATTACACATGGTTTGATGAAAATACCTGGACGCTCGACCGACTGAGTGATCTCCCTGCCGAGACCTATGTGAGCAGCGATCGCGGGGTCATGGGGCGCCATATCGATCAAGCCAAGTCTGCGGGGATCGATGCCTTTCTGGTGGCTTGGTATGGCCCTTCGAACAATCAAACCGAACCCAATCTGAGCGCCCTGCTCGAAGAGGCCGCAGCCCGCAACTTCAAGATCGGCATTCTCTTTGAAACCGATTCACCATTTTTGGGCAGTAGCGGTGCCGTGACCGGAGCCTTGCAACACGCACTGAGTGTCCATGCCAATCATCCCGCGTTTTTACGCGTCGACGGCCGTCCGGTGATCTTCTTCTGGCGCCCTACCATCTATGGGGTCGATACGTGGCAGGCAATCCGCGCCCAGGTCGATCCCAATTATGGCAGCATTTGGATCAGCGAAGGGGTCAATACGGCCTATCTTGCTGTCTTTGACGGACATCACCTCTACAGCAACACCTGGAATCCGCCAGCGGACTTGACGGCGACCAATCAAAAATTTGCCAACCAAGTTGCCGCTGCGCGCACGCAATATGGGGCGTACAAATTTTGGGTTGCCACCGTAATGCCCGGCTACAACGATGTGCGCATCCGGCCGGGACATGGCTTCGCCCGTGATCGCGAAGGCGGCGCCTATTTTGATCGGGCTTGGCAAGCCGCGATTGCCAGCCAACCGAACTGGATCGTCATCAACAGCTTTAACGAGTGGCCGGAAGGTTCTTACATTGAGCCAAGCCAAGCGTTTGGCAGCCAATTTTTGGGGCAAGCAGCAAGTGGGAGCCAACAGTTCAAGTCGGGCGGCGGAGTGAGCATCCAAGCAGCCGCAGTGCCAATGGCGCCTCCAGCCATCCCAACCCCTACACCGATCCCCGAACCGACAACGCCAACCGCCATTGTCGAAGTGCCGATGCTCAATTTGCGCGGTGGCCCCAGCACCGAATTCCCCATTGTGGGGACGGCCAATCAGGGAGCGTTCTTGCCGATTCAGGGCCAATCCGCATCGGCGTCAGATTGGTGGCAGGTGACCCAAGGTGATACATTAGCCTGGGTCTACGCACCCCTGGTGCGAGCTGCAGGACCGCTAGAACAAGTTCCGCAGGTTGCCCATGAAATGCCCAGCCCAACCAGCGCTGAGTCTGAACCAGCGAGCGCAGATCCAACCGCAGATGCGAATCTGAATGAACAAGCTGCAACTGCCGCTTCCGAAACGTTTGATCTGATTATTAATAAGCCCAATCTGTCTCGCCAACCGTGATCCAACTATTGCTCGCTCCCTAGAAAGAATCATCTTTATGGCGCAATCCACTTTCCCCTTACGGCGATATCCTCATTCTTTACATGATGATATCGAAACCATTCTGATTGATGAGGCAACCTTGCAAGCGCGTGTCCGGGAGCTTGGTGATATCATTAGCCAGACCTACAGCAACCAAGATCTATTGTTGGTCTCTGTGCTCAAAGGCAGCACCGTTTTTATGGCTGATCTGATGCGGGCCATCTCCATTCCGCATGAGATCGACTTTATGGCAACCAGCAGTTCTGGCAGCGGGGTGAGTAGCAGCGGCGCGGTACGCATTCTCAAGGATCTCAACAGAGCGATCGAGGGGCGGAACATCGTCCTCGTGGAAGATATCATCGACTCGGGCCATACGTTGAGCTATCTCTTGCGGATCTTGCAGGAGCGCCAACCGGCCACGCTGCGTACGCTGACCTTATTGGATAAGCCTGATCGTCGCGAGGTCGATGTGCAAGTCGATTGGACCGGTTTCTCGATCCCGAATGCGTTTGTTGTTGGTTATGGATTGGACTACAACGAAATCTATCGCAATTTACCCTATATTGGGGTGCTCAAACCGAGTGTCTATTCGGTCTCTGAATAAATCATGACTAAGTTTGGCTTCTTGGCAGAGCTACGTGGCCCAATTTTCTTGGCCATGCTCACATTGGGTGCACTCTTGGGTGCCCTAAGCGGATGGGGTGGGACTACCCAATCTGCAGTCTATGCCCAAGCTTCTGTTGGCTCATACACAGTGGTGGCGGGCGATACCCTCTCGGCCATTGCCGGACGCTTCGGGGTGACCGTCGAGGCCCTAGCTGCACTCAATAACATCAGCGATCCTAGCCTGATCCAAGTAGGGCAAGTCTTGTTGATTCCAGGCACGGATGCGGCCCTGGCTAGTGTATCGACTACCTTGGTGCAAGCTGCCCCGGGCGATACGCTTACTAGGCTCGCCGATCGCTACACGCAAGACTTAATGGTACTCAGCTCTCTCAATGGCATTAGCCCCACTGCCCGCCTCTTTCCTGGACAAGCAATTCATTTACCTGCCGATCGGGCACCAGCACCGCCCCTGCGCTTTGGAGCGGTGCGCTCCATCTCGATCAATCCGCCATTAGAGCAAGGGCGCACGAGCCGATTGGTGATTGAAACCACTAGACCCTTGCCACTCACTGCCAATTGGAATGGCTTACCCTTGGCCCTGCGCGTGCCCAGTGTCGAAAGCACCTACTACGAGGCGCTGGTACCCGTCCCTGCGCTCTTGGGACCGGGCACCTTTCCACTCACGGTGACCTACAGTGCAGCCACTGGTCGCCTGCTCCACCGCCAACAATTGGTGACCGTCGCTGACGGCGGATACGAGTCGCAGATTCTCTCGCTACCACCCGATCGAGCAACCTTGCTTGACCCGACATTGGTGCTTTCCGAAACGGCCAAAGTGACCGCGGTCTGGTCGCAGTTACGCCCTGAATTGTTGTGGACCGAGCCCTTTTTGCGGCCGATCCCTGCCGAATATGTGACAACCAGTCCCTTTGGCACTCGCCGCAGCTACGATGGCGGCCCGATCGACAGTTATCACGCCGGGCAAGATTTTGGGGCACCGGCTGGCGTTACCGTCACTGCGCCGGCCAATAGTGTTGTGGCGCTGGCCGAGCCCTTGCAGGTCCGCGGCAACGCAGTCATCTTAGATCACGGCCAGGGGATTTTTACAGGCTATTGGCATCTGAGCGAATTATTGGTCACCCCAGGCCAAACCGTAGCCGCGGGCGATCCGATTGGTCTAGTCGGCAATACTGGCCTGAGCACGGGTGCACATCTCCACTGGGAAATGCGCATTCTCGGGGTGGCGGTCGACCCGATGCAGTTCGTGGATGAGCCCCTGGGCATGACCATCCCCGCATCTCCATAAAGCCGCCTACTGCAACAAAAAAGCCAGCTCCATATGGAGCTGGCTTAATTTGATCCAACAGAACATCAGCGTAAGCTGATTATTCTTCGCCTTCAGTTTCTTCATCTTCCTGGCGGCTGGAGACCACTTCTGGTTCAGCATCGGTTTCAGCCGGCGCTTCGCTCTCAACCTCAGCCCGGGTCACACTGAGCGTGAAGAGTGGCGTATCTGGTTCAGTGATGTATTCCACACCGGGGATCTTGGGCAGATCTGCAACAGTGATCGGTTGCTCCAAGGTGAGCGAGGTGATATCCACCACGATCTCAGCCGGCAGATCAGCGGGCAGCGCTTCGACCAGGACTTGATCGACAACTTGCAATAACATGAGCCCACCAACCAATGCCTCGGGATGGCCGGATGATTGCAGCGGGATATTGACTTGCTGCTTCTCCGCCATATTCACAGCATAGAAGTCAATATGGGTCAAACGATGTGTAACCGGATGTCGCTCCACGCTGCGGATCAAGGCATTGTGTTTCTTCGAGCCTTCAACCGCGAGTTCGATCAGGCGAGTGTTACCGCCACTGCTCAATACCCGCTCAACACTCCGCTCTACAACCTGTAAAGCCTGGGGAGCGGTTGTCTTGCCATAAATGACAGCGGGGATCAAACCCTCGTTACGTAATTGGCGCACCTTGCGGCCAGTGACACTGCGTGGCTGAGCAGCCAATTGTAAATCGGCCATGAAATTGTACTCCTATGAATTATGATTTCCTACGTTTTCGTCCAAAAAATTGCGCTAGACCATACAAAGTCAGCGCAAAGCTTGCCCCGGTTAAAAGAGCGGTCACTGGAGTCAAGATGCTGCGGACATCACCGCTGACGCGTCCGGCCAGAATCAGAAGAGCCCAGGCCCGTTCAGCTTTGACTTCGCTAGCCACTACCACAGTCGAGGCAGTATCCGTCAACGTGACATCATATGCGGCCACAGCGGCAATGGCACTATCTTGCGCTTCTAACGAGCCCGTTTTGATCAACGCAGCCGCAGAATCGGCCATATGCAGTGCGCTTGCCTGAATCTGACGGGCTGCTGAATTTTGCATGCGCACTTGACCGCCAGACACATGACCAGCAGCTTCTTCATGCAACTCAACAGTTTGTCCGTTCAGCGTTTGGCTGAGTTCATCCGCCATATGCTCGAGTGGATTATCGGAGTTTCGCTGTGGCTGCTCGCTCATGTTCGTCTCCTTGCTTGGCCGACCATGAATCGGTGACCAACTGAAAGCAACCTTTTTATTATAGTCTAGCGAGGTTGCTCTGGTCAAGATTCCAGTTATAGAATCAACGTCAATCAGCTGGTGAAGTTTATGGAGGATGTTTTGCACCCTCCCCAGGTTCTACGGTTGAGCTTGCTCGGCTTCACCGGCAACCATCAAAGCAGTATTGATCGTCTGCTCATAAGACCAATTTTGGCTGGCCTGCCAGAGCTCTTGGTATGCGTGTTCGCCTAAGGTTTGGCGGGCGTTGTTCAAAATTTTTTGCAAGGCGGCTTGGTCCACTGGTGGCCAGGGAGCCCCAATCGATTGGCGTAATTTGGTGGCAACGGCTAAGAGCTGCACTTGGAAGTGATGCTCATCCGTGCTGCTGGCAATTCGCTCAAGCGATTCTGCAACACCTTGTTTATCGCCCATTGAACGCCGCAACAAGAGACTCTCGCGGAAACAGCTGCGGGCCCGCGCCAAGTCGGCCTTGGCCAGAGCGATTCGCCCTTGCCCATCCAACACTCCGGCATAAGCCCGCCGATCACCAAGCGCTTGATAACGAACTGAACTATTCTGGAGCCATTTGCTGGCCTGCTCAAGCTCTCCTTGTTGGAAGGCAACCAATCCTATGCCATATTCGGCAAAGGCCAGCCCTTCGCGATCTTGCTCCATACTCAGTGCCCGTTGAAAGAGTTCAGCGGCTGCAGCCAGTTCGTTGGCGTGGTACTTAACAAAAGCCAAGTAGCTGAGACTATCGGTAATTTCGACATCGATGTTGCGATTTTGGGCTAATACCAGGCTTTCGTTGAGCACGGACTCGGCCTGTGCATAATCCCCTTGATAACAGGCAACCATGCCCTGTGCGTGCAAAATGGCAATCAAGTTCCGCTGCTCTTGATGGTTGCGAGCGAGCAACAAGGCCTCCTGCAACAAGGCAAGGGCCTCGCGATAATCACCGCGGCGGAAGGCCAAGTGACCGAGGCGCAGCAGCAACAGGGCCACGCCTGTTTTGTCGCCCAATTCGAGAAATTGTTGTAAGCCAGCCCCCATCAACTCACTGGCTTGATCATAATGGCCGCGCAAGCGAGCAACATAGCCCAATGCACCCATCGTTACGGCGATACCCCAGCGGTCGCCACAACGCTGAAAATGGATCAGCCCTTTTTGCCAGTGCGTGTCGGCTTCGCGGTTGCCATCCCGATCCAACGTCAGCCAGCCTAAATTGAAACAGGCCAAGGCAATGCCCCAATCGTCCCCGAGCTCGGTGAAGAGGGCCAAACTTTGGCGCAATGGTGGTTCAGCCTTTTCCAGATTGGCCCAATTGGCGGTGACTGTAGCCAACCCACGCAGGGCAAAGGCTTCGCCCCAACGGTCACCAATCCGCCGACTCAAGGCCAAACTCTCGGTGTAATAGGGAATTTCGCTCCCATCTTCATCGGCCAACCAGCCAGCGCCGGCCAAGGCACAACTCCGAGCACGCAACAGACTCTTGGGGGCCTGGTTGGCATCAAATGGTTGCTCCAACATCAATTGCAGCCAAGCGCGGCCTTCGGTCCAATAGCCTCGTAAATACCAAAATCGAGTCAGTGCACCACTCAACCGCAGCCCGGCCTCGAGCAAAGCGCTCCCAGCTGCCCATTGCAAGGCCGCCCGCAGATTACCATGCTCAATATCCAGCAGCGCCAACCAGCGCAGCTGCTCCCCCGTGCGCAATTTCGGCGCGGCCATCTCCGCCAATCCCAAATAATAGGTGAGATGTTGACTGCGCACCTGCTCGGTCTCGCCCGCAGTCAAAAGTTTTTCCATCGCATACTGGCGGATCGTTTCCAGCAGATGATAGCGGGCGCCATCCGCTTGCTCGTCCATCACCACCAGAGATTTGTCGACCAAATGGGTAAGCAGATCGAGGACGTCACCATCCTCAATCGCGAGGGATGCGTTGTGCTGTTCCCGCATCAGCTGTCCATCGGCGCAGATGCTCTCAGCAGCCTCGAGTGTCCAGCCCCCACGGAAGACAGTCAACCGCCGTAGGAGCACACGTTCGGCCTCGCTCAGCAGATCCCAGCTCCAGTCGATCATTGCCCGCAAGGTTTGCTGACGGGGCAGCGCGGTGCGGCTGCCTCCGGTGAGCAAGCGAAAGCGATCATCCAGCCGGGCACTGATTTGGGTGGGCGTCAACGAGCGGACGCGCGCCGCCGCCAATTCGATGGCTAGGGGCAGCCCATCCAACTGATGGCAGATCTGCACGATGGCTTTGGCATTTTCCTCGTTGAGCTGAAATTCGGGCCGCACGGCGGCAGCACGCTCGACAAAGAGGCGCACCGCTTCGTAGCGCATCAAAGTTTGGGGGCTCAATGAGCGTACTTCGCTGGGCATGGTTAACGACGGCACCCGCAGGACCGATTCGCCGATCACCCCCAGCATCTCGCGACTGGTGAGCAGAATCTTAATGTTCGGGCAAACGCGCAGCAATTGATCGACCAAACGAGCGCAGGCATCCACCAGATGCTCGCAATTGTCGAAGATCAACAGAGCCGTTTTGCTGCGTAAAAATTCGATGATGGACTGTAGCAGTGGCAAGCCACTCTCTTCGCGGATATTGAGGGTGCTGGCCAAGGCTTGGAGGATGCGTTCCGGCTCAGCAACCAAAGCCAACTCGACCAGCCAAATGCCATCGCGAAAGTGCGACTCGGGCGATTTGCTCGCCTGGTGTGCAAATTCAATCGCCAGCCGGGTCTTACCTGTTCCGCCGGAGCCGGTCAGCGTGACTAGCCGCTCTTCTGCCAACAACCGCTGGATCGCCCCCAATTGATCAACGCGGCCGATGAAGCTGGTCAAGTGCACGGGTAGGCTATTCTGAACAGGGCTAGGCGCCACCTCGACAAAGGGGCGCAAGGTGGCCGCCACGGGGCGAGCGCCTTGTCTCTGACGCAGTTGCTCGTAGAGAAGGCGGGTCTGATCAGACGGCTCTACTTCGAGGTCATTGGCCAGTGCCTCCACGCAGCGGCGATAGACTTCAGCCACATTAGCCATGTCCCCCAAGGCCGCGTGGGCGCGCATCAATGCCCGGTAGGCGGGTTCTGGCGAGCTGCTGGTGGCGATCCAATGTTCGGCCCATTTGAGCACGTCGCGCCAGGCAGCTTCCTCCACCAACCGATCCACCAACGTATGCAACGTGGTTTCATAGAGAGCCTGTAAACGCTCCCGCTCCCGCACGATCCAATCATCATAAAAACCGGGCAGGAGTTCACCTGTATACAGCGTCACACGCTCGATCAATTCTGTCGTGGGCGTTGAGGCGTGCAGCGGATGTTGCAGCAAGGCGACATCTAGCTCGTCTTGCTCACGCAGCTGGAGTGCGACCCCGAGATCATCGCTGCGCAGTAGCTCGGCCGCTGCCCCCAAACCGCGCCGCAATTGCCAAAGTGCCTGCCGCAAATTACGCCGGGCATTGGCCTCGCTGGAATCTGGCCAGAGCAGGCCAGCCAACAATTCACGCCGGTGCGCAACCCCTGGATGCAACAAGAGAAAGGCGAGCAGCGTTTGGGCTGGGCGCGACTGCAATTCGAGAGGTTTATCGTTGGATCGCAGTTCAAATTGACCGAGCAGATGAGCTTGGAACATAAGATCAGAACAGATGTTTCAATAGACACGCTGATAGACAGTAGTAAACGCGGCGAGTGGTATGCTCTCTTTTATAGCAGCGCAGGGAAATTCTCTCAAAACAGCCATCGGATAAAGGTTTTCCAGCATGGATGGCTCATAAAGTAGCTGCTCATAAGCTCAGCTGTCGGTCTACTACCTTACATTGTAGCTTGGAGTAACAGACCAAGCAAGGAGAAGCGAATGATTAACATCAATCTCGACACGTTGATTGTGATGAGTCGCGAGCGTCAAGCCGATTTGTTGCGCGAAGCCGAGTTACAGCAACTGTTGCAGCAAGACAAAGCGACCAAGGATCGCGAAGAGGTCAGCCGAGCAAAGGATTCGTCTGCAAAACACGCGAACCTCGCCTCGGCCCTGAACACTGCAATCGGAGGCAAACTCACCTAGTTGCTGTGACGACTACCGATTATGGATACCGACAATTGGATATGGACCGCTGGGCAGCCTGTAGGGGCTGCCCAGCCTCATTGGTGCTCCCTGCATTCTATACAGCGGGCGTAGGCTGGTCGGTGCGCAATTGCGGCCCAAGAGTCTATTCAACAGTCCGATTCTCCAGTAAGCTTGAGTATTGTCAACTACCATAGCCAACCAAACCCAACAACCACGCGTGGAATATGAGTATGAATTATTCAAAATCTCTTGTTGGTGCGTTGCTGTTCCTGTGCGCCTTGCCGCTAGCCTCGGTGCTGGCGACGCCCTTGTGGACACCCAATGCACCACCGCAAATTGCCGGTTGCACAATCTTTCCGGAAGATAATATCTGGAATGTACCCATCGATCACTTGCCGGTGGATGCCAATTCGGTGGCTTATGTGGAGACGATCGGCCAGAACCGTTACGTGCATGCCGATTTTGGATCGGGCTTGTGGGAAGGCGGCCCAATCGGAATCCCTTACGTGGTGGTGTCGAGTAGTCAGCCCAAGGTGGCCGTCCAGTTTGACTACGACGACGAAAGTGATCCCGGCCCCTACCCGCTCCCAACTGATGCGCCGATTGAGGGCGGCCCCAACGCGAGCGGAGATCGCCATGTCTTGGTGCTGGAAGCGGACAACTGTCTGCTCTACGAGCTGTATGCGAGTTATCCACAAGCAGATGGCAGTTGGACGGCCGGTTCGGGCGCCATCTTTGATCTGAAATCGCACGCCTTGCGTCCCGACACCTGGACCTCAGCAGATGCAGCGGGGTTGCCGATCTTGCCGGGGTTGGTGCGCTATGATGAAGTTGCCAGCGGCGAAATTCATCATGCAATTCGATTTACCGCCCCGCGTACACAGCGAGCTTATGTCTGGCCAGCCCGCCACTACGCCTCGAACCGGACAGGGGCCGAATATCCACCACTCGGGCAGCGCTTTCGCCTCAAGGCCGATTATGATATCAGCAGCTTCTCGCCCGAGGTGCAGACTATTCTGCGTGCCATGAAGCGGTATGGGCTGATCTTGGCCGATAATGGCTCAGCCTGGTACATTTCCGGCGTGCCCGACGAACGCTGGAATAACCAGATCCTCCGCGAGTTGCACCAAGTGGAAGGCGATGCCTTCGAGGCTGTTGATGTCTCGTCGCTAATGGTAGATCCCAATTCGGGGCAGGCTCGTTCGGCCCAACCACCGACGCCGACTCGCCTTCCAGGTCCAACCGCTACACCCACTCTGGTGCCGACCGCGATCCCGCGCGGGCTACATGATACATTTTTGCCGTTTGTGCAACGAGAGTGATGGAAAGGGATGGGGCGCCGTCTGCTGACGCTCCATCCCGCAGAAGTCAATTGGGGATGGGCAACAAGGTGGCTTGGCGAGCGGTAAAATGGGTGAGATAACGCAGCCCCGCCGTGCGGGCCAACTGCATCGCCACGGGCAGGTGCGCCCCTAAATCATCGGGATTGTGGGCGTCGGAGCCGAGGGTCACGCGCTCGCCCCCCAATTCCGCATACCAGGCCAGAATCTCCGGCGCAGGCGTCAATACTTTGGCTGTCCGCCGCAGCGCTGCCGTGTTGAGATCCAGTGCGATGCCATGTTCAATGCAATTGCGCAACACTTGACGGATCGCCTCTTCATGTCGGCGTGGATCGTACGGGCCATGGATGGCAAAGGCCGTGCGGATCGGCACATCAAAATGGCTCAAAATATCAAAGCCACCGATCGCGGTCATCTTGATCAACTCTTCAAAGAAGTCGTCATAAACTTTCTCTTTGGTGCGGGCATGGAAATAGCTGGGATGAAAAACACTTTCACTGCCCACCCAGTGCAGTGATCCCAAGACGTAATCGAAAGGGATGGTGCTGAGCAATTGTTGCAGTTCATTGCCAAAAAGGTGCGGCTCGCCCACTTCGATCCCAGCGCGGATGGTCAACTGGCCGGCAAATTCGCTGCGACAGCGCTCTAGCTCTTCCCACCATTCGCTCGGGCGGAACCAGTCGCGAAAGGGTTCATTGGCGTGGAGATCAAAATGTTCGCTAAAGCCAATCTCGGGGATTCCCTTGCTGATTGCGCTGCGGCACATGGTGGCCATCGGTGCCTGGCAATCGCAAGAGAAGTTGGAATGCATGTGGTAATCTTGCGGAATCATCAATCAACTCGATTCAATCTTTGTCTAACGGTTGTATCTGCGACGGGGACTCGAGCAGATCTTGTCCACCATCAATGTTTTGTTCAAACTTTGGTCTGTACTGCCTGAATGGTTGCGTTGATAAACTCAATTTCATCCTGGTTGACTGTATGCCCCATGCCAGGATAGATCCGTTCGGTGACGGCGGCCCCTAAGTTACGAAAAATTTCGCTGGAGCGCTGAACACGCTCTAGCGGCACATGAAAATCCACATCACTACACCCCAAGAAGACCGGGGTTTGCGCCAGATCCCCCGTATATTCACGGGGCTGATCGCCATTTTCGATCAAGGCACCGCTGAGGCCAAAGACACCCCCATAGCGCTTCGGGTGCCGGGCTGTGAACTCCAACGCCAAACACGCCCCTTGCGAGAAGCCCAGCAAGCAGATCTGCTCGCTCGTCAATCCAGCCGCTTGGCATTGCCCAACCAACGCATCTACCAAAGACAAGGCCGACGAGAGCCACGGTTCGTTGCTGGCAACGGGTGCCAGGAAGCGATTGGGATACCACTGCGAGTTGGCTGCCTGTGGTGCTAGAAAAGCGACGTTGTGCACCGTCAAGGTTCCAACCAAGGCCAAAATGTCTTGCGCGGAAGCTCCCCGACCATGTAGCAAAATCAGTGCGGCTGTCGCAGACGATAATGGAGCGCCCGCGGTGAAAATAGGTGAAGCGTGGTGACCTTTTCCCATGCCAGCCTCCCTTTCAGAGACGACAACAAAATGCAGATGCAGATTACTGAGGCCAATGTGCGTTGATGGGCGTCAACGCTGCTTCGATCTGGCTACGCTGTGGTTCCAGCCAGGGCGGCAACTGCAGCTGAGTGCCCAATTCGGCGAGTGGCTCATCGACCGCAAAGCCTGGTCCGGCGGTGGCAATCTCGACGATATGGCCGTCGGGATCGTTGGTATAGATGCTCTGGAAATAGATGCGGTCCAACACTGGCGAAACCCGATAGCCAGCGCGCAGCAGTTTCTCCCGATAGGCCAGTTGCGTTTCGGCGTCAGCCACACTGAACGCAAAGTGATGCGTTTGGCCAGCACCCATTCGTGCACGTGCGGAACGCTGCGGGTCTTGCTCAAAATAGGTGATTAATGTACCAGGTTTACCGTCACCAACGCCCCAATACCAATGTTTTGAGCTCGGGTCGTCAAAATTGGCGGTCTGTTTCACCAGACGCATGCCCAGCAAGCCCTCCAAAAATTCGTGCGTGCGTTGAATGTCTGAACTGACGGCGCTGATGTGATGCATACCGTGACGCAGCACCATTGTCGGGCTGATTGTATCGACCGGCTCCGGCCAGGTAAGGGCCTGAATTGCAGCCTCATCCCGATTCGCTGCCAGCATCGCCGCGGGTGGCTCTTGATGGGTAGTGCCAATCTGGTCGGCGGCTTCGTCACGCGTCCACCCGGGGCCAGCCGTAGCGATCTCAACAATCGCACCGTCGGGGTCGCGAAAATAGATCGATTGAAAATAGTGGCGATCGTATGGACCCCGCACGCGCACGCCACTGTCCGTTAAGCGGCGTTTCCATTGTAGCAAGCCCGCATCATCGGCAACGGTCAGGGCAAAGTGATGAGTACCGCCAATCCCAGGGCGCCCAACCGAACTGTAGGGCCATTCGAAAAAGGTGATCGCACTGCCTGGTTCGCCCTGTTCATTCCCAAAATAGAGATGATAGGCCCCTGGATCATCAAAGTTGACGGTCTTCTTCACCAAGCGCAACCCTAGCCGCTCGGTGTAAAAATCGACAGTCCGTTGTGCATCTTTACAGACCAGCGTGATGTGGTGCAGCCCTTGAATAGCCATGGGATAGCCTCTGAACAAGCACGCGAGCTATATCATGCCAGTACATCTTGATAACAATATAGCTCGATGCAATAGACCGACGAAGCCGCAGTTGGCTGGTCGGCGAGTGACCGCTCGATCAGAAAAAAGCCCCAACTTCGTTCACTCACGGGAGCGGTCGAGTGTGCAACCCAATAGCGGATCAGCAAGGTCTGACTGCGCTGTGCCGCGTGGGCGCGGTTGACTGTATTGTAAACGTTACGGGCTGCTTTTTGGAAAAGTGGATGGGGTAACTGCAGCGGTGACAGGACTTTGTGCAAATGCATCAAAGCCTGCTGCTCGCAACCGGGCTGATTCTCTAACGATAATTCGTCTAATTTTTGCCAACGAGTCTGTGCGAGCCGCCCATCATCTGCTTGTTCCTTGCTCATCCATGCCTTCGCTTCCCAACGCCAAATTAGCCCATTGCTCATGGGCTTGCTAAGTGACGTGAGTTCAGAGCAGCAAGGGGGCAAAACGTTCCAGTAGAAGACTTGGCTGGTTCCCCTTGCTTTCCAAAGTCACATTTGTTCAGTATCGTACAAGAATTGGCGTGCGGTGTGGTGGCAATCTCTACCACAATTAGCGCGACAAACGCCTACTTGAGTAAGAAATTGGTGGGAAATTGGGCAAACAAATGCTTACTTGAGCACCCGAAACCGGGCTTCAAGCGTTGGCAGGTTGACTTCACTCAATTGCAAATTGAGGACATCATCCAATGCTAGATCAGGGCGACCATAGATCTCTGTCTCTAGATCAATCTCGGGAATCACAACGAGGTTGCGTGCTCCGACCTTTTCTACCACAACCCCTACACCCCGCCAATCGGACATTTGCAGGAGGTAGACCAGCTTCCAGTGGGTATTGCTCAAGCGCTCGACGCGACGAACGATCCCTGTACCGATGCTGGCTTCAGCAAGCCGTGCGACCAAGGCCGTAGCATCCAGCGGAGTGCCCCCGCTGAGGTGCGCTCGCAGTTGTTGATGCACAAGCAGATCAGCATAACGACGCAGTGGACTTGTCGCCTGGACATAGGCATTCAGTCCTAAGCCGCGGTGAGGGCTCGGCGTGGTTTTGGGCTGGCTTGGTTTGAGCAAACGACGTTGGGCAAACATAGCGGAGAGCGCGCCATTGCTCAGATCCAGCTCTTCCTCGGGCATTTCTTGCGTGCTGTAAGGAATCGCTAAATTGTGCTTCTGGGCGTAATGGGCCACCGCGGTGCCGGTGAGCAGCATGGCTTCGCGTACCAGATCGCGACT
This sequence comes from uncultured Caldilineaceae bacterium, assembly GCA_964568485.1. GTDB lineage: Bacteria > Chloroflexota > Anaerolineae > Caldilineales > Caldilineaceae > CFX5. The sequence goes on from CAZMRA010000052.1 coordinate 15,280, forward strand.
GCGCAATGGCGGCAGAGGGCGGATCGAGACAACACCAGCTTCAACCTGAATTTTTACTTCAGGCAAGTGCAAATCGATTGCCCCGTTGGCAAAACGGCGAGCATTGCAGCGCTGCGCCAATTCATATAACGCCGCAAACGGGGCTTCGTGGAGTCGCTCTTCAACCTCATCGTAGGTGAGCCGGGTGACACGCACCCAACTCGGCATAATTTCGACGTCGACAATTTCACCGCTGGGTGAAAGTTGCATGGCGAACGAAAGTGCGGGGGAGATGTCACTGAGACCCAATCCTAGAATATCGGTTGCTTTGGGTGGCAACATCGGGATTGTGCCTTCAGGCAGATAGAGATTGGCCCCGCGGTTGCGTGCTTCCAAATCGGCGGGACTGTCGGGGGCAACCAGCGCAGCAACATCAGCCACATGCACCCAAAGCCGTTCACCATCCCAACTGACTGCATCGTCGGGGTCATGTGCTGCTTCATCATCAATGGCAAAAGCGGCTAAGTGCGTCAAGTTACGCCGCTCTTCGTTTGGCAGCTCCGGCAATGGCAGCTCAGGGGCAGCCGTGGGCACTTGCAAACGTTGCGGATAGGGATTGACACTCGGACGCCAATAGCCGGTAGTCAGCAAAAGGGCGTGGGCATTTTGCGGGGTATCCTCGCGGCTTAGCGCCCGCAACACCCGGCTTTGTTCGCGCTGCTCAACGGCCAGCGCTACCACCTCGGAGAGATAACGCTCATCCCCAGGTTGATATTGCCCCGATTGCATCCGCACCAAAAAGGATTGCCAAGCGCGTTCCTCTGCGGCCTTTGCCTCACGAGCCGCACGGAGCGTGGCCACCTTCTCAGCAGAATGAACACTGAGGGCGTCCGGCGTACCGCTCATATAGAGGCCATCTAAAAGCTGCTGGTAAACAGCCCAGGCCGACGCTGGAGTATAGCCCTCATAGGCCAACTCAGCGACTTCGGCAAGAGTACTGGTTTCCCCCGCCAAGAGCTCCCAGGCGGCGAGTAACTCTCCTTTGGGCGGCTTCAGTTCATTCCAATTGCGTAATGGCCCTTCGTGCAGTAGGGTTACATCTTTGGGACGAACACTCACCGTCTCGCCGAGATCGGTTTGAATATCGATCTTTTTATCGCTGAGATTAATGATACGCGCTGGTCGGTTTTTATAGAGGACGAGGCTATCAGGACGTAATGTGGGTTGAGGCATGGCTTCCGGTGTATAGTGAGCGTTACGCGGGTGAATTCGAAATCATTGTAGCGATCATCCCCTCTGCTGGCAAATGATTATGAAACCAAAGTAACATTCGTTCCCATTTCAAAACCGTGGTAGACGATACACTTCATCCTTCAGCGAGCGATGTGGTAGCATAAAATTTCGCAAGGCTAGGGTGACTTGCCCAGACAGAAAGCACGGGTAGCGGGATGACATTGGATGCAATTATCGTCGGCTCAGGCCCTAATGGATTGGCAGCTGCCATTCGACTGGCGCAGGCTGGGCTCCAAGTGCAAGTGCGCGAAGCGCGCCCCACCATTGGTGGCGGTGTTTCGACTAGCGAATTAACCTTACCTGGGTATCAGCACGATCTCTGCTCGGCGATCCATCCACTGGGGATGGGGTCACCCTTTTTTCGCGCGCTACCCCTTCATCAATATGGCCTTACCTGGATCCAGCCGACTTTGCCCGTTGCCCACCCGCTTGATGATGGTACGGCGGCTTATCTTGCCCATTCGCTCGCTGAAACGGCAGCCAGCTTAGGCAAAGATGGGCTCCGCTGGCGGCAAATCTTTGAACCATTGACCGACCGCTGGCAAGTCTTGGCAGATGCAATTTTGGCGCCGCGCCCCAAATTTTCGCATCCGTTCTTGCTGGCTCGCTTTGGCAGCCTCGCCTTGTTACCTGGCGCGTCACTGGCCCGTCTCTTCTTCCAGAACCAGGCCGCCCAAGCCCTCTTTGCTGGGTTAGCCGCTCACTCGATCTTGCCGCTAGAAAGGCCGATCTCCGCGAGCTTCGGTCTGGTATTGGGCCTTTTGGCACATGCTGTAGGATGGCCGCTACCGCGCGGCGGCGCGCAACAATTAGCCAATGCGCTAGCGGCTCACTTACGAAGCTTGGGGGGCGAGATCTTGACCGATTGCCCGGTCACTTCGTTGGCAGAATTACCACCGGCTCGCGCCATCTTGTTTGATGTAGCACCACGCCATTTCAGTCGCATCGTCGGAGATCGACTGCCTGCTGGCTTTCGGCGTCGGCTCGAGCGCTACCGTCATGGACCGGGCATCTTCAAGCTCGACTATGCGCTGGCAGGCCCGGTGCCATGGCGGGCGGAAGCTTGTCGGCAAGCCGGCACCATTCATTTAGGTGGCACTTTGGCTGAGATCGCCGCGGCCGAACGCGCTCCCTGGCAAGGCCGCCATGCCGAACGCCCTTATGTTTTGATCGCCCAACCAACAGTATTCGACCCAAGTCGGGCTCCTGCGGGCCACCACACCTTGTGGGCTTACTGTCACGTTCCCCATGGCTCCACCATCGACATGACCAACGCGATCGAACAGCAGATTGAACGCTTCGCCCCTGGTTTTGGCGATCTGATCCTGGCGCGGGCGGTACACAATAGCGCTGCACTCGAAGCCCTGAATCCCAACTATGTGGGGGGCGACATCAACAACGGTGTTCAAGATTGGCGCCAATTATGGACACGGCCTGTTGCCCAGTGGAACCCCTATGCCACACCGATGAAGGGTCTCTATCTCTGTTCAGCGGCGACGCCGCCAGGCGGGGGTGTACATGGTATGTGCGGCTTTTACGCAGCTGAGACGGCCTTGCAGCGCGAGTTTGCTTAATCGACTTCCTCTTTTGGCGGCACTATGGGAGAGACCAGCACCTTATCAACGCGGCGGCCGTCCATGTCCATTACCTCTAGGTGCCAGCCAGCCACATCGAATTGATCACCGGAGATAGGAATGCGCCCCAACATTGCCATCACCAATCCGCCAACTGTCTGGTAATAGCCTTCGCCGACTTCGGGCAATGTTTCGATATTGAGCAGCTCTTGGAATTCATCAATCTGGAACATGCCATCAAGCAACCAAGAGCCATCCTCGCGCTGCACCGCTTCGGGATCATCTGGCTCATCGGTGTCGGGGACATCCCCGATGATTGCTGTCAGGATATCATCCAAGGTGACCAAACCTTCCACACCGCCATATTCGTCGATCACCAAAGCAATATGCGAGCGGGTCTGCTTCAAGCGCTCGACCACCAGCAGCGCCGGGGTGGTTTCAGGCAGAAAAAGGGCCGGCTGCATGATGCTTTGCAGATCAAGCGCCTGATTGGTCAAACTCTGGGCCAGTAGTGCTTGCGCCGAAACCAGACCGATGATGTTGTCCAAATTACCTTGGGCCACGGGATAGCGCGAGTACCCACTTTCAAGCACCTTGCTCTTGATCGCTTCGGGGCTGTCGTTTAGATCCAACCATACAATGTCGGTGCGGGGCGTAAACAGGGCACTCACCGTGCGGTCGCTCAGGCGAAAGACTTGCCCGACGATCTCCTCTTCGATCGGCTCGAAGATGCCTACTTGCGTCCCTTGCTCGATCATGGTGCGGACATCGGCTTCTGTAACCGATGGCTCGTCACTGGGCCGGACATTAAATAAGCGCAGCACCAGATCGGTGGCTGCGCTCAGCAAGCGCACAGCTGGCGCAGCAATCTTCGCCAGTGAGCTCATAATCGGGGCGACGGCGCTGGCAATCCCTTCAGGATTGTGCAGCGCCAACCGTTTAGGTACTAACTCGCCGATCACTATCGAGAGAAAGGTAAGAGCAATAACCACGATCCCGACACTCAACGTGTCGCTGTAAGGCCTTAGCACCGGAATCCCTTCGAGCAGCTGATCTAACCGATTGGCGATCGTTGCGCCACTGATGGCACCGTTCAAGATACCGATCAGTGTGATGCCAATTTGCACGGTTGAGAGAAAATTATCGGGCGTGGTCGCTAATTCGAGGGCGGCCTTTGCTCCGGCTTCCTGCTCGGCGCGCTGTTCCAATCGGGTCCGGCGCGCCGAGAGAATCGCCAATTCAGACATGGCGAAAACGCCATTGGCCAACAATAGGACAAAAATCAAGACCAATTCGAGGGCAATGTTCGACACGTTAATTCACAATCTGTACTGTTCAGAGCGCAGTACTTGTAACGCTACTATCCTAAAAGAGCAACTCTCAAAAACAAATGACAAAACAGTTAGCAACCAGGCGTAATGCGGTAAAGACCGCCACCACCTGTACCCATCCAGAGCGCCCCGTCAGGTGCGGTAGTGAGCGCCAACAACGGCCAAGTTAATAGCACTCGCTCAGCAACTAGCCGACCATCCGCAGCACGGGCCACTCGGTATAACCCAGGATTGCGGCCGTAGGTACCAAAGAAGATGGTGCCATATGCCCAAGTAATACTGGTCGGAGCCGAGGTATTGGGTAGATCAATCGCGGGCGGTTGATACCAATCCGGGATTGGCGGCGTGAGCGCCAACGGAAAGCCATAATAGGGTGTCGCGTCTTCATGAGTGCCAGGCGCAACTGCTCGTGGATCGAGCATATTCACCTCGTCCCCAGCGCTGACATTCTCCGGTACATTAGTTGCCCCGTTATCCGTAAACCAGAGACGTCCAGCCGGGTCCGCTGTAATGCCATAGGGATTGCGCACACCGCGAGCGACAGTCTGAAAAGCCTCGATCGAACGCTGCGAGAGCAACGCATCTACCGGTGCCCGCACAATGCGAGCCGCGAAGCGATTGCCTCCCGAAACAATATTTTGCGCACCCGCCTCACCAATACCAACCAGTGGCCCATCCGAATAACCATCGATCACACCACCGGCCGAAACGTAGAGCCAGCCATCCAGAATGGTGAGGCCATTATTCGCATGGAACAACTGACTGTTGACGGCGAAGCCCCCAGCCAATGGCTCGTACTTCCCACCATCGGGGATGCGGCCTACCTCACCGGCTCGACTGACATAGAGTGAGCCGCCATAATAGGCCAGGGCGGTGATCCGAGTCGATTCGTTAAAGATTTCGACTGGCCGGTTATTCGATACCGGATCATAAACCGCTACCGACCGGCTTGGATGGTGGGCATCATACAAAATCAATGGATCTGGGTTATCAGTCAAGGATTGATCGAACGCCATAAAGAGACGCCCATCCGGTGCAAAGGCCAAAGCAGTAATGCCGCGATCGTTCTGCGGCAACCGCTGGTCGATACAAAATCCACCGCGCGATTGCAACCAGCCGTCGCTATCCGAAGGAGGAGGCAAATTAAGGGCGGTAGCTTGGATCCCAAAAGCGCCAGCATCCAAACCGCGAGCAAACGGCGCCGGAGCAGGAGCCGGTTCGGGCTCTGGATCGGAATCTTGGAGCACTTCGGCAAGTTCGGTAATCTCACTCAAGCTCGCCACTGCAGAAGCCAATGTCCCACTATCATCGGCCACGCTGGCAACACTACTGCTCGTATTCGCCCCACTGGCTACACTGGGCAGCGGAATTGACAATTGGTTCAGGGCAGCGAGCAATTCTTCAGTGCGTGGGGCCACCCCGCAACTCAGCGGGAAGATGAGATCACTGCTCACCACTTGAGTCTGGTCCGCCGCCACTTCACATATATCGCTCACAGCGTTGATGCCATTGCCGCCAACTTCGAACCAAAGTTCACCCTCTGGCTCCTGTTGAGTGGCTGGCGTGGCGGTAGCAGTGGTAACAGCAGTGACCGTGGCCATCAACTGGCGTCGCTCGGGTGCGCCAGCATTGATCCAATCATGAATGAGTGCTTTTTCGTCGGGTGGTAATTCCCCAATTAATGGCATCTTGCCACTATCAATTTGTTGCCAGAGAATCGAGCTATCAGCATCCCCAGCAACCACGACAGCGCCTTGATTGCTACCGGCCATCAAAGCCTCATAGGTCGTGACCTGCAATCCTTGATTTTTGACGACTGCACTGTGGCAGGAATTGCAAGAACGCTGAAAGATCGGCTGAATATCTTCAACATATCCCAGCGTAAACGAGACTGTGGTTTCTTGCGCATTGGTCAGCGTTTCAGTGTTGGCCACCTCATCGGTATCCGAATTGACTGTCCCGATGATTTCTACCAAACTGCCCCTCGGAATACGCCCAACTCGACAAGCATCTACCGCCGGGGCATTGCGCACATTGCTATTTTGCAACGCAATCCCATAGACAGTCTGCCCACTCTCCAAACAGGACAACAATGCCGCGACATCAGCAATCGGGCGAATGTAAGTTGTCTGTTCGCCCCGAATATTGGGTTCACGAAAGGGGATCGCTGGTCCATCTAACGCCAGCGGGGTAGGCAAAACGAGTGGATCAGGTAGCTGAGCCTGAGTGCTAGAGGTACAAC
>CAZMRA010000053.1:0-13532 GCA_964568485.1 uncultured Caldilineaceae bacterium
CGGTCGGGCGCACGGCCGCGAAATAGGTCATCAGCCATTGCGCCACCACCGGGCTGAAGATCGCTTCGCCCCGATAGACGCCCCGGATTGCACGTAAAATCTCATCTTTGAGCGCCCCTTTCAGCAGATACCCCCGCGCCCCGGCCTTGAGCGCGGCAAAAACGTTCTCGTCATGGTCGGACATGGTCAAAACAATGACGCGGATATGGGGGCTGCTGTTCAGAATCCGCCGTGTCGCCTCAAGCCCACTCAGCGGCGGCATGTGGAGATCCATCAGGATCACATCCGGCTGCAGACGCTCAGCCAGCTCGACCGTCTCTTCACCAGTGGTTGCCTCGCCGATGATGGTCACATCGGCCACGGATTGGAGTAACGCACGCAGGCCCCGGCGAAATGCCGGTTGGTCATCGGCGATCAACAAGTGGATCGATTCGCTTTCCATAACCTTCTTTCTACATTTACCCAATCGGCAGCGTCACGCTGATTTTGGTTCCGCCGCTGGGGGCCGGCATGACACTGAACGAGCCATCCAGTTCTTCAGCTCGCTCACGCATTGAATGCAGCCCCACACCGGGCTGCGCCGCCGTAAACAGCCCGATCCCATCATCTTCTACGAGCAGGCGGAGCGCCGCAGGAGTTTCGTCTATGCTGAGATGCACCCTGCAGCGCCGGGCCTGGGCATGCCGCACAACGTTGGTCAAAGCCTCTTGTACAATCCGATAGATGGCAACTTCAACCGCTGCGGTCAGGCTGGGCATCACCTCGGGCACAATCAACTCGATATGCAGACCTTTGTTGGCATGAGTGGCAGCCAATTGACGCAAGGCCCCCGCCAGCCCGACATCATCGAGCGCAGGCGGGCGCAGATTGTAGATCAACCGTCGCACATCGGCAATGGTTTCTTGTACTTGTTCGGTCAATTCACCCAGCATCAATTTGCTGGCGTCCGGCGCTTCATCCACCAGGCTGCGCGCCGCGTCGATCTGCATGGCGATCGATGCCAGGGACGCGCCAAGCCCATCGTGCAAGTCGCGGCGCAAGCGGCGGCGTTCTTCCTCGCGCGCCGTCACCAGGCGTTGGCGAGCATTTTGCAGATCAGCAGTGAGGCGCACGGACTGAATGGCCGCGCCGGCCTGGCGGGCCAAGCCAGCTAACAATTCGCGGTCGCGCGGGGAAAAATCAACCTCCCCCGAACGGGGTGCGATTAGCAGATCCCCCACATGTTCGCCCTGATGAACCAGCGGCAGGGTGGTGAGGGTCAGGGCTGGCGGAGGGGATGTTCTAGCGTTGACCGCGCTACTGGTCAATGGTAAATCGCTATTGGCAACCTGCACGCCGACATAGGGCAACTTGAGTGCGCTACGCACCGTCTCGACGATGGTCGTCAAGACATGTTGCGGTGCGAGCGTATTTTCAAGCTGCTGGCCTAAACGAGCGATTACGGTGTAGGGTTCGTCGATTTCGCCATAAAATAGGCGGTTGATACTGCGTTGCAAGCGTTGGCGAACCGGGTGAAACAGGACGGCCACGGCCCCAGCAGCCAATAATTGCAAGGGCAATCCTTGCCAGAGAGTCAGCCCAGATTCGGGTTGCGCCACCGCAGGCGTGAAGGTTAACAGCGCGCCCAGCCCGCCGACGATCAGCAAATAGCAACCTGTGGCCAGGGCAGTGAGCCCCGTATAGAGCAGGGTGCGCTGAATGAGAATATCGATATCCCACAACCGATAGCGCAGAATGGCGATACCAATCGAGACCGGCAGAAATGGCGGGGCGACGATATATAATAACTCCCACAGGCTCGTCCAAAGAGGTGCCGTCGGGAGATCTGGCCCAGCCAGCAGATTGAGGATGGCGAGCAGAGCCATGGTGCTGGCAAAGAACGAGGCGGCAAAGGCAAACCATTTGACTTGCTGCCGCTCTATACCGTGAGTTTGGCGCAGGCGAATAAAGAGGCAGAGCGCGGCTGGGATTAATAACAGGAACGCAACGAGCAAGCTGTAGACCCACGGGCTGTCTAGGGTGAGCAGCAATGGTGCAGTGTCGACGGTGACGGGCAAGGGTTCTTCCAGCGCTTGCAGACGATACAACATCTCCCCACGCAGCGGCCAGGAAGCGCGTGCGAACATCACGGTGATCGGCAGGGTACACAAGGAGGCCAGGCCGCCGACCCAGCCCCACCCAGGCGCGAGCAGGCGACCACTCGGGAAGAGCAAAATCAGCCAGATCCACAAACCAAAGCCGGGCACCCAGGTCGAGAGACTGAGCCAATAGATCAGATCCGCAGCAGGCAGGGGTACACCGGGCATCAGAAAGGCATAACGGCCATACGCTTCGCCAAACCATTCGAACCCCCAGAGCAGGCCGATCGTCAGCAGCAACCACCCAATCGGCTGGCGGGCGCGCTGCACCAGGATCAAACCCGCCACCACGCAACAGGCCAGCGCGGTCAGGAGATCCCCCAGGCTGGCGAGTGTGTTATGAATATCGGCAGTGGTCCCGTTCACGAGCCAGAGCACAAAGGTGGCAATCGCCAAAAAGCTACCGAGGATAGCCAGACTAAAAGCCAACCCCGCAAGCAAGCGGTCAGCTACGCGATAGGCTGGCCGGAAGGGGTGAATCGAGTGCGTCGTGTTCATACCTAGGGAGGGTGTGCCCCGTGATGCGTGGTGGCTCAAGCCCGCCTGCGCCACGCATCACGTTTGGCTGATCAGGATGACTTACCTATCAATACGATGGCTGAGCAAGGCGGCTATCCATTGCCTCGTTGGCCGTAGTATAGCGGAAGAGAGCGTAAGCCATCAAGAAATAAGCAACCGACAAGCCACCGCTAAAAACCAGGATCGCAAAGCGCTCGACATCCCCGGCAGCCAACATCCCGGTCAGCATGGTAGCAGGCAGCGGCAGTGCACAGAGAAGGGGCATCCAACGGCGCCAACCCGTCCAGCGGCCAGCAGCCAGCACAGCCCCACCCGTGACAAACATAAAGACAAAGCCAAATGGCCAACTCAGATCCGTGATCGTCCACACCAGGCTGCCGATACCGATCTTTGCATATTCCAAGATCTGGAAAAGCGCGGCCAACGAGGTTAAGGTCATCTGGACACCAATAATCAGCTTGCCGGGAAGATGGGAGCCAGTTGCCTCAGTGAGGAAGATGCCAATCAGGCTGGCGAGCGCACCTAATTGAAAAATCAGCCCCCAAAGAGCCATCCACACCGTAGTCTCATCGCCCGGTGTGTCGGCCGCAGCGAAGAGAAGCATAAACGGACTTGCCAACATTCCCAGTAAACCCAAATAGCGATGTGTATGCATTTTTACTTCCTTCTAAAGAAAATTTTGTTTGAATCAGAGCGTTTGTGTTGCCTTAGCGCCACCATCGCCCCCAGCACCGTTACCGCCCACTGGGGTTGCGGTGCGAGTGATTTTGGCTGCCTGTTCCCAGTCTAGCAGAGCGTTGTCCCGGTGATCAGGGACATTGCTGGGACAATGGTCGGGAAGATTTGGCTGCATTTGTACTCTGGCAGCATCATTTTTGACAGTCCTCTATTAATCCTTAAGATAATCAGTCATCCAGAAAACAGACAGGTGATATCTAATTCCATAAAGTTGATTCACTTATTTGGATGAATCAAGATCAGTAAGGAGTGACCCCGATGAGTGATTCTATTGGACAAACCGAGGCTCTAGAATATCGTACCGAAGTTAAACAGTTACTCGACATTCTGGCCCACTCACTCTATACCGACCGCGAGATTTTTCTACGCGAGTTGATCTCGAATGCGTCAGATGCGTTGAATCGGGTCCAGTTTGAGTTATTGACCAATCAAGACGCCGTCGATGCCGACCGAGAATTAGCGATCCACATTCAGCTCGACAAAGATGCAAAGACGTTGACCATTGCCGACAGCGGCATTGGTATGAATCACGACGAGTTGATCCAAAACTTGGGAACGATTGCGCATTCTGGCGCCAAAACCTTTATCCAAAGCGCGGCCGCGGACAAGAGCAGACTCGACGAGATCATCGGCCAATTTGGTGTGGGCTTTTACGCCGTCTTTATGGTTGCCGCTGAGGTCCAAGTAACCTCACGCTCCTATCGCCCAGAAGATACGGCTTGGACATGGACGTCGCAAGGGGACAGTCGGTTCACCCTCACGCCGGCGGAAAAGAGTGATCGCGGCACTACGATTACCATCAAGCTGAAGGAAGATGCGGAAGAGTTTGCTAACCCTTGGCGCATCGAGCAGATTATCAAGAAACATTCCGATTATGTTTCTTTCCCCATCTATGTAAAGCAGGAAGATAACAGCGAAAAGGTTGTCAACCGCCAAACAGCTTTGTGGCGGCAATCGCCTGCGAGCGTCAAAGCCGAAGAGTACGAAGAATTTTATAAACAGCTAACCTTCGATTTTGACACTCCCCTGCTGCACAGCCATTTGGTTGCCGACGCGCCGGTGAATGTGCGGGCCTTACTCTTTGTGCCGTCTAAGCGGGATCGCAATCTTTTCCAGAGTAATAGTGATCATGGGTTGCGGCTCTATTCGCGCAAAATTTTAATCCAGCAGCGCAACCGCGATCTGTTGCCCGAACATCTGCGATTTGTCGAAGGGGTTGTCGATTCGGAAGATCTGCCACTCAATGTCTCGCGCGAGATGGTGCAGAGCAATCCCGTCTTGCGGCAACTTAAGCGGGCATTGACCAATCGGGTCTATCGAGACTTAAAAACGCTGGCCGATGATACGGAGAAGTACAAGAGCTTCTGGCGTGAATTTGGCGTCTTTCTGAAAGAAGGAGTGGCCACCGATCCCAGCAGCCACGAATCGCTGCTTGATCTGCTGCGCTTCCATTCCAGCAAAGCGGCTGGGGAGGAAGAGTGGGTCTCCCTCAAGCAATATGTCGAGCGCATGAGCAGCGAACAAACCGCGATCTATTACGTGCTAGCAGATGATCTGAAATCGGCCGAGCGCAGCCCTCACCTCGATTACTTCCGCGCGCATGACATCGAAGTGCTCTATTTGGTCGACCCAATCGATGGCTATATGACCACGATGTTGCGCGAATATGAGAGCAAATCGCTGCAGAATGTGGATGATGCTGCCCTGGAGTTGCCCAAAAACGAGGAAAAAAGCGAAGAGAACAGCGAGCGAGTGGATGAAGCCGAGTTCAACCAATTGCTCGATCGCATCAAGCAGACTTTGGGCGAGCGCATCGTCGATGTGCGTGAGGCAAAAACCTTGGTCAGCAGTCCGTGCCGGTTGGTCTCACCCGAAAATGCCTTTGATCGCGACTTGGAGCGCATCCGCCGCTTGACCGAACAGAATTATGAAATTCCCAAGAAGATGCTAGAGATCAACCGCGGCCACGCGCTGATCGTCAACTTGGCCAGCCGCTTGCAGGCGAACAGCAATGATCCGCTGATTGATGCCACTGTCGAGCAATTGTTTGCGAACGCACAATTGCTGGAGGGCATTCACCCCAATCCTGCCGATATGGTGACGCGCATCCAGCAGTTGATGGAAGCGGCCATCGGCAAGAACTAGCCGGGCACGTTACGCTCCTGGATCTCCGTAAATCTCTTTGCTGGCTTTTCAAGCGCGAAGAGATTTATGGGGATTTTTAGAAGCGGATGAAACCGAGCGCCCAGAGACCGGCCAACAGCAGGGGCTGATGGATCAGGTAGATCAACAAAGAGTGGCGGCCCAAAAATCGTAAAAGTTGCACAGGCGCAAAGGCTGAAAGATCGGGGAGCGGGAATCGTCGACCCTGGGCATTGTACAGCGTATTGCCGAGGAAAACACCGAGCAATACGACGCCGAACCAGGGAACAAGCGGGAAATAGTCATTGGGCGCATAGGCAGGTGGCATCAACCCCAGCCAAACTAGCCACGGGAAGCCCACCCGTACTGTCTCCACCCAGCCGCCCAACAGAAAGAGAACAGCCCATAAGCCCAGGTTGATCCATCGGTAAGGCAACAGGGGATAGGCCAACAGGATCGAGATGCCAATGCAGTGGAGGATGCCAAAATGCACATAACCCACATTTGCCAACCAGACTGCGAGGCTGATCACCAAGCCAAAGCCAAAAATACGCAAGCCCCGCCAAAAAAATTTACTGTAGGACAGTTCACCCTTACGTTGCGCTGCCCGATAGCTGATCGTCAATGAGATACCCACTATCAGCAAAAAGAGGATGGCGGTCGTGCGCTGGAAATATTTCCAAAAGCCCGTATACAAAACGACATTGGGCAAAATCCGAAAAAACCAGAGATCCCACATCAAATGAAAGATCGTCATCATGACGATTGCGACGCCGCGTAAGGCGTCAATTTCCCACAGCCGCATCGTTGATTTCTGTAGCTTCATATCTTTTTAGCAAACTCTAATCTAAACCCCGCTGTGTTGCTGAGAATGGTTCAGCCAGCCCTTTGCTCGTGCACGTCAAATACTGTAACATTATCGTTAATGGATACAAAATGGGTAGGAATCCACCAAGCTTCACCACGCAAACAAACTCAATCCGTATTGTCTGTAAATTTTGATTTCAAGTAGGAGATGCTATGGCAAAAGCAGCACGAGCCGCCAAAAACACAAAGGCCCCGGCGAAAAAAGCGGCACCGGTGAGCGCACCTGCAGAGACACCCACAATCACTGAGACCTCACCATCCTCTACACGTAATCTACGCGCAGCGCGCCAAGCCCAATTAGCGAAGCAACGACGCCAACAGAATCTACTAATTTATGGTGGAATAGGCGCTTTTATTCTCTTGATTGGCATCGTAGTCTTTATTAATATCCGCAATTCCCGCCCAGTGGTCGGTGAAGAGATATTAACATCACAGGGTAACATTCATATTGATATGGGAACCTCCTCGCCGATTGCTTACAATTCAATCCCACCAACTTCGGGACCCCATTATGGGAATTTGGCAGCGTGGAATATTTACAGAGAACCACAACGCTATGAATTGCTCAACCACAACTTAGAAGATGGCGGCGTGGTGGTCTATTATCAATGTCCTGAAGGCTGCCCCGAAGTGGTAGATCAATTGACAGCGATCATCGAGCCTTATATCAATGAGGGTCGACATCTTGTCCTTGCGCCCAACGATCCAACCTGGACTATCGGGAATGGTGCACCGCTTCATCAAGATATGGGTGCACGAATCGCCCTGACTGCATGGACGCGTATTCTCAAGATGGACGAAGTGGATGAGGAAACAATCCGCACCTTTATCGAGCGGTATGAGGGGATCGACCATCACGTACCAGGTATCGGCTAAGCGCTCATGACGACGCACTCTTTTCACTCCCTCTATAGCCATGGCTTTGTGCGGGTAGCTGTCTGTGTGCCCACGCTCGAAGTCGCTAATGTGGGTTTTAACGCTGTTCAGACTCAGCAATTGGCGCACTTGGCCTCACAGCATCACGCCGCGCTGGCGCTCTTCCCAGAATTAGGATTGTCTGCTTATAGCAATGACGATCTCTTTCACCAAGATGCACTGCTCGAGCGAGTGCTCGAAGAATTGGGCCATCTGGTCGTAGCAAGCCGGGAATGGACGCCGGTGGTCCTCGTAGGAGCGCCATTGCGTTTCAACGGGCAACTCTTCAATTGTGCGGTTGTGCTCTATCGAGGGCGCGTTTTGGGTGTGGTCCCTAAATCGTACCTGCCAAACTATCGCGAATTTTACGAGGAGCGCTATTTCACGTCAGCACGCGAAGCGGTCCAGCGCGAAGTGACGCTTCTCAGCGAGACCGTGCCCTTTGGGAATGACCTAATCTTCCAGGCAGCCAATATCCCGGGTTTTACGCTGCACGTCGAAATCTGCGAAGATGTCTGGACGCCGATCCCGCCCAGCACCTATGGCGCGTTGGCAGGGGCCACTATTTTGGCCAATTTGTCGGCCAGCAACATCACCATCGGCAAAGCCGACTATCGCCGTGAATTGTGCCGCACCCAGTCGGCCAAATGCATTGGGGCGTATCTCTACTCCGCAGCCGGATTTGGCGAATCCACCACCGATTTGGCTTGGGATGGTCACGCGGTGGTGGCCGAAAATGGGGAGCTATTGGCCGAATCAGATCGCTTTAGAGACGACCAGCAGATCATCACTGCGGATATTGATCTCGACCGTTTGCTGCAAGACCGGTCTCGCATGAATAGCTTCAACGATGCGGTTGGTGATCATCGGGAAAAGCTGCGCAACTTCCGCCGGATCTCCTTTGAGTTTGTGCTGCCACCAGTGGATGTTCCACTGCAACGTACAATTGAGCGCTTCCCCTATGTGCCCAATGATCCTGTCAGCCTGGATGAGCGCTGCTACGAAGCCTACAACATTCAAGTCCATGGCTTAATGAAACGCTTGACTGCAACCGGCATCCAGAAGGTGGTCATTGGCGTTTCTGGCGGGCTGGATTCCACCCAAGCCTTGATCGTTGCGGCTAAAACAATGGACCGGCTCAACCTGCCGCGCACCAACATTTTGGCCTATACCATGCCGGGCTTCGCCACCAGCAAGACCACGCGCAGCAATGCCCATCTGTTGATGGAGGCACTCGGCGTCTCGGCGCACGAGATCGATATTCGCCCGTCGTCGCTGCAGATGCTGCGTGATATTGGCCATCCTTTCGCCGACGAAGAGCCGATCTATGATGTTACCTTCGAGAATGTGCAAGCTGGTGAGCGCACTTCTCATCTCTTCCGCTTGGCTAATTTCCACAATGCACTTGTGTTGGGCACAGGTGATCTGAGCGAGCTGGCCTTGGGCTGGGCTACCTATGGCGTTGGTGACCACATGTCCCACTACAACGTGAATGCCTCGGTGCCCAAGACGTTGATCCAACAATTGATCCGCTGGGTAGCGGCAACCAACCAATTTAGCGCAGAGACCAGCGCCATTCTGCGGGCCATCTTGGCGACCGAAATCTCGCCCGAACTCGTACCAGCGACCGATGCAAACAGCGATCAACCCGGGCAGAGCACTGAAGCCAAAATCGGCCCTTACGAGTTACAAGATTTTAATCTCTATTACATCTCACGCTTTGGCCTCCGCCCCAGCAAAGTCGCCTTCTTGAGTTATAACGCCTGGCGCGACAAACATGCCGGTCGCTGGCCCGATCTGCTGCCGGAAGAAAAGCGCAATGAGTATGATCTAGCCACCATCAAACACTGGCTCGAAATCTTTTTGTTCCGCTTCTTCCAAATCAGCCAATTCAAACGATCCGCAGTGCCGAATGGCCCCAAAGTGGGCTCAGGCGGGTCGCTTTCACCGCGCGGCGATTGGCGTGCACCGAGTGACGCCAGCGCACAGCTCTGGCTGGATGAGTTACGGCGTTATGTGCCGGATGCGTAAGCTTCACCCAGGAGAACAATGGCGAGCTCACGAACGCCAGCCTCAGACGCAGGCAAACAGCCCTTCGACATTGAAGCGGCTGTTGCCTTGCTGCGGATTGCGGTCAAACCTTATCCGCCGGCAGCGATGTTTCAACTGGCGGAGGAGGGATATGGTTCGCTCTTCGAGCAGTTGATCGCCTGCATTCTCTCAATCCGCACGTATGACGAAGTTTCGTTGCCAGCTGCGCAGCAGTTGTTCGCTGTCGCCCGCACCCCAGCGGAGATCGCCGCACTCCCACTGGATCAATTGGATGCCTTGATCCAGCCCTGTACCTTCCACGAAGCCAAAGCCGCCCAAATTCAGACGATTGCTCGCACGGTCGTTGCGGATTATGGAGGCGAATTACCCTGTGATTTTGCCATCTTAACCGGCTTCAAAGGTGTTGGCCCCAAATGTGCCAACCTAGCCCTAGGGATTGCTTGTGATGTTCCAGCGATCAGCGTGGACATCCACGTGCATCGTGTGACGAATCGCTGGGGCTATGTCGCCACCAAAACGCCCGAACAGACCATGGTTGCGTTGCAGGAGCGCCTGCCTCAAGCCTATTGGGTCGAGATCAACCGGCTCCTGGTCCCCTTTGGCAAGCACATTTGCACGGGCAAACGCCCGCGCTGCCCCAGTTGCCCCCTCCTGACTATGTGTGCGCAAGTCGGCGTGACGACCACGCGCTCTGATTGAATCCCACTCCCAAGAAAAATACCTACATCGCCCAATAAGCGTCTCCGGTACAATCCGGGTTTCAGCTTTTCCCTCAGTTGCGGTGCAGGCGTAAAACAGCTATCATAAAAAGCAGCCAGTTCCCCTCCCCCCAGTTTCATGTAACAAAATAAAAAAAGATGGAGGAACCCATGACGACGAAGCAAGCCTTGAGCCGACGCCAGTTTCTCGCATTGGTCGCCGGCGCAAGTTCTGCGGCAATGCTTGCGGCCTGTTCACCAGCTGGATCCGGCGGCGCAGCCAATCCCGAAGCTGCCCCCGGCGAGGCAACCACGAATCTGATTGCCTGGTTCACTGATCGCTTGACCATCAATCAGATGACCCAGAACGAAGCCATTCCCGATTTTCATGCCAAAAATCCCGGCATCCAAGTTGAAATGCAATTTGTGCCGGAAAGTGAATTGCAACAGAAGCTGTTAACGGCGAAAGCGGCAGGGAATGCGCCCGATGTCTCGTCGATTGACGAAACTTTCTTGGATACGCTACAAAAAGAAGAGGTACTACTCCCCATTCCCGAGGAAGTTCTCAATGTCCAAGAAGAGATGGGTGAACTGACCGCAACCCTCTATCGCATTCCGCCCGACACGGATAATGCCAACTTCTATGGCTTGCCCAACGGTGTTTTTGCTGGCGCGCTCTACTACAATGTTGGCCTACTGGACGAGCTAGGCTATACGCCAGAAGATATTCCTACGACTTGGGATGAGTTTATTCCCTGGGCTAAAGAATTGACCGTATGGGATGGCAATACGTTGTCACGAGCGGGCTTTGCAATTTACGGCAGTGAAGAGTCCTTGCAGCAAGTATTACGCCACCATTTGGCAGGCCCGATCGATGGCAACCAATTCCCCACCAAAGACAGCATTCGTCTAGCCGATGATCCCGGCATCCAAGCCTGGCAGTTCATCATGGATCTCTACGATGTGCACCAGGTCGATAGTCGCACCGAAGGGCTCTTGGGGCGGGATCGCTTTGGGGCGGGCCAAGCTGTGACCATGTACAACTGGACTTGGTTCAACGGCTTTATGGATACGCAATATCCAGACGTCGAATGGGGCATCATGCTCGACCCGACCTTCTCGGACGGCCCGATCTACGGCAACCGGGGTCCAGATGTGGGCTTCACGGTCACCAGCCAACAAGAGGCCAATATGGATGCCACCTGGACGCTCTATCGCTATCTGGTGAGCCCGGATTATCTGGCAAAGTATTGCAAATTGCGCGGCATCCAGCCTAGCTTAACTTCGATGTGGAACGATCCAGAATTTTCGGCGGATTCAGGACCACATTGGGCAGCCGTTGCAGTCAAAAATCGGCCAGAAAACAGCGTTGACTGGGGCTTCAACCCACGCGAACTGACCGACATCGTCGCCCGCAGCTTGCCCGCGATCCGCGATGAAGGCGAAGATATTGCCACGGTGCTGCAACGAAACGAAGCGGATGGCAATGCTTTCCTGCAGAGCAATCCCCAGTGGAGCATTCTCAGCGCCGCCGATTACGAAGCCAACCCGCAGTGGTTAGAGCCGGTAGGATAATTGATTGTCAACGTTCAATTGTCAATGGCGGATGAAGTTCGGCGCTTGGTGCGCGCAGCTTCGCGAACCATTGGCAATTGACGATTGCCTATTACCATCATGCATACCGAATCTTGGCTGCCCAAACATCTCATGAGTCGAGTGGTCTTGTTTGTGTCACTCGGCTTTACCCTGCTCCTCATGTGGTTTCCAATCGGGGAAATGTTTTATTGGAGCTTTTTTGTCAAAGAGCCGGGCCAGTTCGACTTCGCTGGGCTAGAGAACTACCGACGGCTCTTCACCAATGATGATGTCTTCTGGAAATCACTGCGCGTCACCTTCAACTTTGCCTTTATGGTCGTGCCCGGCGTGACGATTCTGGGATTATTACTGGCGGTGGCGGTCAATTCGATCCGGAACCTGACGCTACGTGGGGCCTTTACGGTCGCGTTTTTCACCGCCTATGTCGTGCCCCTGGTCGCCATTGCCTTGGTTTGGCGCTATATCTATCTCCCCGGTCAACAGGGCTTGCTCAATATTGTGCTGGGCTGGTTTGGCATTGCCCCCATCCGCTGGCTAACTGTCAGTGAATGGGCGTTGCGCTCATTGGCGATCATGCGGATTTGGAAAGAGACCGGCTATGCGATGGTCATCTTTCTGGCTGGCCTGCAGGCCATCCCCAGCATGTATTACGAAGCAGCCGCGGTCGATGGCGCCAACGGCTGGCAACGCTTCCGCAACATCACCCTTCCGCTGCTCATGCCCACCATGGCCTTTGTGGTTATCGTCACGACGTTGAGTGCGTTTTTGGCCTTTACCGAGGTCTATGTCATGACCGCTGAAGCCGGCAGCGGCACCCGAGGTGGACCCAACTTTGCCACCAATTTGATGGCGTTCCATATCTTTAACACCGCCATCGCCTATGGTCATGAAGGGTATGGCAGTGCAATGGCTGCCATCTATTTTGTGATCATGGTCGCGGTTGGTTATCTCCAATATCGATTTATCCGTGGGACAACGGATTATTAAACGAGTTAACTGCTAATTCGGCACGTCATCCCCTCCGGGAAGATCAACCAGCGACTGAGAAGCTGTACCGCTTGCCAAACCGATAATGGCACTGCGAACCATTGAACAGGAATTGTTATGACCCAATCCTCCCATCCAAACTGGCGCGAACAGGGCGTGCGGGTGATTAAAGGCAATGCGCTTGATCATAACACGCCGCAAACACCCGGCATGACGCGCGCAGCTGCGATCAACGCAGCGACGGTAGGCGCCCAGAAGATCTGGGCCGGCACGGTGACGATCCAGCCCGATGCCAAGACCGGTGCCCATCATCATGGCGAACTGGAGAGCGTGATCTATGTCGTCAAGGGCCGCGCCCGCATGCGGTGGGGCGAACGGCTGGAGTTTATCGCTGAGGCCGAGCCAGGCGATTTTATTTTTGTGCCACCTTTTGTTCCCCACCAAGAGATCAATGCCCTGCCCGATGAAGAACTGCTTTGCGTGCTGGTGCGCAGCGATCAAGAAGCCATAGTCGTCAACTTGAACATCCCTGTTGTAGAAGAATCCGAAGTGGCGTGGATCGACCCGATCCACCCCGGAAAGCACTAGGTCGCGTCACGAAAACGGTCGTCTCTTCGTGCAGAGCCCCGGCATGGAGTTTTCTCGCAGATGGGCAATCTGCGCATCTGATGCCAGAGCAACCGAGCTTTGCTGTTGTCGGTTTCTGGAACAGTAGTAAATCTTTACTTGTTTTTAAAGGAACTAACCATGCAGCTTGCAACCTTGAGCAGTACTTCCGCCGCCGCACCCGCTATTCGGGTGACCGATGAACAACGACGCCAGTTCGAAGAGGATGGCTTCTTCTTGGTCGAAGATGCCCTCTCAGCCGACGAGATCCAAG
>CAZMRA010000053.1:13542-21600 GCA_964568485.1 uncultured Caldilineaceae bacterium
AAGAATTGTTGGAAATTGTTGATGAGTTATATGCCAAATTTCGGCGCGAACGCAATCTGGGTCCCCACGATCCGTTCCAATGGCGCAACGTTGTGGCCTTGCACCCGGTCTTCCGCAACTTGATCGACCATCCCAAAATGTTACCGCTGGTTGTGGATCTGATTGGCTACAATATTCAGATCCGAACTTCGCATTTGGATGTGCGCCCGCCCATGGCCCCAGATGCCGCGCAACAAAAATTAGGGGCGAAAGATAGCTTCTTCCCCTGGCATTCGGATGCGCCGAACTTTGGCTGGCCGACTGTGGATGGGGTCATCCCTTACATGGAGATGAAGATCGGCTATTATCTGACCGACTTGACGCAGCACAATAGCGGGGCGATTTGTGTGGTACGTGGGAGCCATCGCCGCCAACAGCGCGATGCCGAGGGCAACCTGATCATCGACCCAGCCGATATTGTGGAGGTCAATGTGCGGCCGGGAACGGCGCTCGTCTGGCGGACAGCACTCTTGCACGCGGTGACGCCCAATCTCTCGGATCATGCCCGCAAATGCCTCTATTATGGCTATAACTATCGTTGGATTCGCCCTTCGGACTATGACCACCAAGCGCCGGAAGTGCTGGCAGAATGTAATCCCATCCAACTACAATTGTTGGGTGAATTAGGCACAGGCAGCACCGAATACAACGGGCCAGACCCGCTGATCCATCCAGTATCGCGCTACTGGCGGCCTGCAGATGAGGATATTCCGCTCAAAGCCTGGGCCGTAGCCCAAGGTATGGGGGCATAAGATTCAACAAGCAGTGACGCTCCGCAGCCAACAAAGTGATGACCAGTCAATCACTGCTTGGCTGCGGAGTGTCACTGCGGTTAGGAGCAACACATGGAGACGACCACCGGTGCGAGCCAGCAGCCAACCTATGTCGCCACCTACACCGGACTCAGCGCTCGCTTGCGCCAGATCCTGGGGCGTGGCACGCTGTATCTGGTGCTGGTGTTAGGTGCGATCATCTTTTTTGTCCCCTTTTATTGGGTTGTTATCGCCTCCCTAAAGACGCCAGCTGAATTGCGTGCCATCCCGCCGACCTGGTGGCCGCAGGAGTTAACCTTTGCGAACTACCCAGTGGTGTGGCAAGCCAAATTTGCCCGCTATTTTCTCAATTCTTTTATTTATGCCGGTGGCACAACGTTGATCGTTGTAGTGACGAGCAGCCTGTTGGGCTATGTCTTAGTCAAAGACCGCTCGCGCTTGGGGAATTTGCTTTTTTGGTTTTTACTAGCCGCGTCCATGGTGCCTTTTGTCACCTATCTATTACCATTGTTTAATATCCTTTTGCGGATTCAGCAGTGGACGCTCATCCCCATGATCAACACCTACTGGGGGATGATCTTGCCGTCGGTGATCTTTCCCTTTGGCGTCTTCCTGATGCGCCAGGCGATGTTCAGCGTACCGGATGATCTATTGGATGCAGCGCGCATTGATGGTGCACGTGAAATTGGCATCTTCTGGCGGATCGTGATGCCGCTCACGCGCCACAATTTAGCTGCGCTCGCGATCATCATCTTTATCTTCAAATACGACGATCTGCTCTGGCCACTTGTCGTGGCCCAACGCACGGAAATGTATCCCGTGACGGTAGGTTTGGTAGAATATGTTGGCCAATTTTTTGTCGAATATCACCTCTTCACCACAGCATCGGTATTGGTGATACTGCCAATTTTTATCATCTACCTTATCCTGCAACGCTATATTATCGAAGGCGTAGCAATGCAAGGGCTAAAAGGATAACTGGTCACTGGCCCGGGTTTGTCTCCCCTTGCTAGCCATTGCCCACAATT
The DNA here is from genome assembly GCA_964568485.1 of uncultured Caldilineaceae bacterium. GTDB lineage: Bacteria > Chloroflexota > Anaerolineae > Caldilineales > Caldilineaceae > CFX5. The sequence goes on from CAZMRA010000053.1 coordinate 15,383, forward strand.
CATGGTCAAACTTATGAACGATCCCAAAATTATTTTAGTTGAATGGGCTCAATTGGAAGGGACGCGGCCTCGCGCCGCTGGTAGCAATGCCCGTCTGGGTGATCATGGCCTGGTCGTACGCCCGCCGATTGCCCGCATCACGGCCGAGGATGGCAGCTCCGGTTTTGGGCGCTGCGCTGCAACACCCGAACAGGCACAAGCCCTGATTGGAGCGCGCCTGAGCGAATTGATTTCGCCCGTAAAAGGGGCTACTGCACGCGGTTTACCTTTTGATCTCGCACTGTGGGATCTGCTGGGCCAACAAACAGACCAATCCGTCTACCAACTCTTGGGGGCCCAATATGGCAAGGTCTTCACTGAAACATTCAGCGCGCCCTGCTACGACACTTCGCTCTATATCGACGACCTGGCCCTACCCACCGACGAGGAAGCCGCCGCGCTGATCGCCGATGAAGCGCGGCAAGGCTATGAACGTGGCCATCGTGCGTTCAAGATCAAAGTGGGCCGCGGGGCACGCCACATGCCGCTGATCGACGGCATCACACGCGACATTGCGGTGATCCATGCGGTGCGCGACGCCGTTGGGCCAGCGGCCACCATCATGTTGGATGCCAACAATGGCTACAATTTGAACATCACCAAGCAGGTTTTGGCCGAAACCGCGGCTTGCTCCATCTTTTGGATGGAAGAGGCTTTCCACGAAGACCGCGTGCTATACGAAGATCTGCACGAGTGGCTGGCGACTCAGGGCTTGTCGACCCTGATCGCCGATGGCGAAGGTCAAGCCTCGCCCTCGCTACTCGATTGGGCCCAAAACGGCATCGTGGACGTGATCCAATATGACATCTTCAGCTATGGGTTTAGTCCATGGTTGACCTTAAGCCGCCGCTTGGACCGCTGGGGCGTGCGCTCGGCACCCCACCATTATGGCGGCTTTTATGGCAACTTTGCATCCGCCCATCTCGCGGCGGCGTGCAAGCGCTTCACGTTTGTAGAGTGGGATGAGGCCACCGTGCCAGCGATTGATACATCCGCCTATCAAATCGACAATGGCCGAGTGCAGGTACCTGCTGCAGCAGGCTTTGGGCTCAAGCTCGATGAGAATGCTTTCCGTGCTGCGGTCACCACTAATGGTTTTGTGGTGGCTCAGTAATCTGTTTTGACAATGCTTTGCGGCACGACCAGGAGCAACTATGATTCCGCTACATGATCTTAACCCAACGCGCCGCTTCCCGATCTTGACCTACACCTTGATCGCGATCAACGCCTTGGTCTTTCTGTGGGAATTGAGTTTTACGGAAGCCCAGTTGCAGGTGCTCTTCGAAAACTTATCGGTCGTGCCGCGCAACGTGACGCAAGCCCCCTTCGCACTCGAAAATATCTTGGATATGATCCGCAGCATGTTCTTTCATGGGGGCTGGCTACACCTGCTGAGCAACATGCTCTATCTCTACCTCTTTGGCGACAACTTGGAAGATCGCCTCGGCGGGATTCTCTATCTCATCCTCTATTTTGGCAGTGGCTTTGTGGCGGTATATGCCCAAGTGATGATTGACCCCGACTCGTTCATTCCGTTGGTAGGCGCAAGTGGGGCGATTGCTGGCGTCTTAGGTGGGTATCTGGTCCTCTTCCCCGGGGTTGAGGTACGCGGCATCATTCCCCTCGGCTATTATTTCCATCGCGTTCGCTGGCCAGCCATCTCAGTCTTGGGGCTGTGGTTTGTCATGCAACTTTTCAGCGGACTTTTCTCGTTGGGCAATACTGCGGAAGGGGGCGTTGCCTTTTTCGCCCACATTGGGGGCTTTGTCGCGGGCGCGGTGTTCGTCTGGCTGCTCAACCGAGTGATCCCGCAACCACCCGCGCCCGCCCGTAATGCGATGCTCTACGAGCGGGCCGAACGTTATCGGTATTAGCCGGCCTAGGGGAGTGGGCCGGCAAGCTCACTACCCGAATTGCAAACCTTGCGCCAAGGGCAAGTCTGTCGACCAGTTGATCGTGTTGGTTTGGCGGCGCATATAGCCCTTCCAAGCGTCCGATCCAGATTCACGGCCACCACCTGTCTCTTTTTCACCACCAAACGCGCCGCCGATCTCTGCCCCGCTGGTGCCGATGTTGACATTGGCAATGCCACAGTCGGAACCACTGTGAGCCAGAAATTGTTCGGCGGTTAGCAAGTTGGTGGTGAAAATGGCACTCGATAAGCCCTGGGGCACGCCATTGTGCAATGCGATCGCCTCGTCAAGAGTGGAATATTCCAACAAATAGAGGATCGGCGCAAAAGTCTCGCTGCAGACCAGCGGTGTCTGGCGCGGCATTTTGACAATGGCTGGCGAGACAAAATTCTCACCCAGCTCCGGCAGCCGTTCCCCACCAAACAAAACTTCGCCACCTTCGGCCTGGGCACGCTCCAGCGCGCTCATCATCTGCTCAACGGCTGCGGGCGTAATCAGCGGTCCCATCAAGGTCCCGGCGGCCAGCGGATCGCCAATCGGCACGCTGCGATAGGCTTTGATCAGACGCTCGCCCAACTCGGCGGCAATCGACTCGTGGACGATCAAGCGCCGTGTCGTTGTGCAACGTTGACCAGCGGTACCCACCGCGCCGAAAACAATCGCCCGCACCGCCAAGTCGAGATTGGCATCCGGCGTGACGATGATGCCGTTATTACCGCCCAATTCGAGAATCGTGCGTCCCAGCCGCCCAGCAACCGCCTTCGCCACATGCCGACCAGTGCGCACCGATCCAGTGAAGCTGATCAAGGGCAGACGCTCATCGTTGATCATCGTTTCGCCGATATCCTCATTGCCCCCAATCACCAAGGTAAAGATACCTGACACGCCATGATCAGCCATGACCTGATTGCACAAATGCTGCACGGCAACGGAAACCAGCGGCGTAGTCTGCGAGGGCTTCCAGATCATGGTATCACCACAAACCGCGGCCAGGGCTGCATTCCATGACCAGACTGCCACGGGGAAATTAAACGCCGTGATAATCCCGATGGGACCCAACGGATGCCATTGTTCATACATGCGGTGGCCAGGCCGCTCGGAGTGCATAGTATGGCCATACAATTGGCGCGAGAGCCCTAAAGCAAAGTCGCAGATGTCGATCATCTCCTGTACTTCGCCAATCCCCTCAGCGCGGATCTTGCCCATTTCCAGCGTGACCAGCTCACCCAAGGGTTCGGCCACTTCGCGCAGCGCATTGCCCAGATCGCGCACAATCAGCCCGCGTTTGGGGGCGGGAATCATCCGCCACTCTTCAAAGGCACGTTGCGCTTGAGTGACAATCTGATCATACGTGGCTGGAGTTGCCTGGATCACTTCGGCGATTACCTCGCCCGTGGTCGGGTTGATCGATGCTAACCGCTGCCCCGCTGGGTCGCTAATCCAGCCATCGATCCCCCAACAAGCGCCGGGATTGATCGCTTGAAGTTGTAATTTTTTGAGTATGCGATGGGTCATCAGTTTATCCTATCTACCGCTTGTTCGCGGCACCTTTCTATACAACATCACTGCAAGAGGTTCAAACCGCGCTGCCCACCCAAGATGGCTATGCGAATCCAGATTGTAGTCGAGCTTTCCAGCCCATCCGCAACCAGCGAGCAAGCGCGAAGTGCTTAAAATAAGTTATCAACGGACGTTTATGCTAGCTCAACGCAAGCGAATGCTACGGACTCCAGGCAGTATGCGGAGCTGTTCGAGCGCAAGCTTACCATCTGCACTTTTGTGAGGTTCGAGCCGGATCGTCCATTCTTCGGCAGACTTCTCGGCATCGCGCTCAACTGAAATCTGTTGGATCGTCAACTGAGCTGCGGTAAGCACTTGTTCGATAGAGCTCAGAGAAAGCCCACCCATTTGTGTCGTCAATAATAATTGCCGCGGGCGGCGATGGCGAAAGAAATAGCGTTCTAGCGGACGAAGCCCCGCCAAGATCAACAAGATCAGCGCAGTCGCGCTGATGGCGGCCAGGTAAAGCCCACCACCGACGGCCAGCCCAACTGCAGCGACGGTCCACAAGCTGGCCGCTGTAGTCAGCCCACGCACAATCTTATTGCGGAAAATAATGGTGCCCGCACCGAGAAAGCCAATCCCGCTCACCACCTGAGCGGCCACGCGCGAGACATCTAACTCGACATTGGGGGTATCGCTCTCCAGAATATCAAAAAAGCCATAGGCAGAGACCAGCATAAAGAGCGCTGCCCCCACACAGACCAACATATGCGTACGCAACCCAGCTGTCCAATTGAGCCGTTCACGCTCTAGACCAATCAAGCTACCCAGGACCGCAGCCATGACCAAACGTAGAATAATTTCCAGTTCGGGAAGCATCGACGAACTCCTTATGTGAAGGCGCAGCGGACGGGTGAAGCTATCAACGCACCGCTGCATGATATTGTTGGACGATCGCTTGTCCTGCTGGGCTGAGCACAAAGTCGATGAATAGACGAGCTTGACCTTGTGGCTGACCGCGGCTAACCAGAAATAACGGATGGATCAACCTGTATTGCTGGCTGCGCACATTCTCCAGAGTGGGCAACAGGCCTTCCACCGGCACAACCCGCACCGCCTTACCGGTTGATGAGGTTGTTTGTTCGCCCGTCGTTTCTAGCCACGGTAAAACATGGGCTCGCGAAACATACCCAATCGCTTGGGGATTGAGCGCCACATAATTGACGACATCAGCACTGGTCGGCATCACCACCGCCGTCAGCGAGACGCTTTTATCCCCCATCACTCGCTGCTCGAACAGGGCCCGACTGCCGCTGCCATCTTCACGGCTGACGAGCAAAATCTCGCCATTATTGCTACCCAGTGCCTCCCAGTCGATCACATCACCGCTGTAGAGATCGCGCAGGTTGAGCAACGTGAGGTCGGTCAATTCATTGCTGGGATGGACGATGATGGCCAAAGCATCCAAGCCGATGGGCGTACGGGACAGATGGGTGCGCACACCCGGCACTGTCATCGTGATCGATTCCGAGGTGGGCAAAGAGCTGGCGCCCAATGCCACTTGGCGAGTATCGGCGCGCTCTTCCCCAACCGAACTGCCACCACCGCGCAGATCAAAGCGGATCGATGGGTGTTGGCGGCTATATTCGCTAGTCAGCGCAAAGAGCACCGGCTGCATGCTGGTAGATCCAGCGATCCGCAACGTGACTGGTTCGGGTGTAGTCACAGGGGCCTGCGAACAACCCGCAACCAACAATATAATCAACAACCAACCAGGGATGAGACGACGGCCCCATACGGCCATAGACTCAACTCCTCATCCAAACAACGGCGATAATCAACAATGCCAATGCCCACCGGTAATAGACAAAGATATCGGTGGAGGAGCGGCGGAGATATTGTAATAGAAAATGAATGCAGAGATAGCCGCTGATCGCTGCAGCGATAATCCCAACAGCAAAGAGCTCCAATGCAGCGGTCTCCAGTGCGCCGCTCTGCCATTCGCCATAAATGTTGATCAGGCTCTTCACACCTGCTCCGGCTGTGATGGGCGTGGCCAGTAGAAACGAGAAGCGGGCGGCAGCTTCGCGCTGGAGGCCGATGGCCAACCCAGCCGTGATGGTGCTGCCCGAGCGCGAGACGCCGGGGATCAAGGCCAGAGTTTGAGCCAAGCCGATCACGATTGCCTGCCGAAGCGAGAGCTTCTCGATCGGGGTGTCGTGGCGGGCCCAGCGCTCAGCCAGGAACAGGGCCAAGCCCAATAGAGACAAGGTACCAGCGATCAGCAGCATGACCGTTGGAGAATTTTCACCGCTCGCATGAAAGACCGCCTCGACCCAATCTTCGATCAGCAGACCAGCCACACCGGCCGGGATGGTGGCCAGCACAATCAGCCAGGCCAACTTGCGGTAGGGATCAGAGCCGATCCGCCGATCGCGAATGCTGGCCAGGCCCGCGCCGATCAAACGCAGCAGGTCTTGCGCAAAATAGATCAACACTGCAAACAACGTGCCCAGGTGCAAAGCAACATCGAACCACAGGCTGCTCAATGCGGGATTGTTCCAACCAAATAACCAGGGCACAATAATCAGGTGGGCGCTACTGCTAATCGGCATAAATTCGGTTAAGCCTTGGACAATACCCAAGCAGATAGCTTTGAGGAGTTCGATCAACAGAAAAGTCCTCTCTGATCTTTGAATGAATTGATTTGATTTATCCAGCCATTACAAAACGGCTGTAACTGGTATGGGTTCCGCAGCGTCA
>CAZMRA010000054.1:0-21306 GCA_964568485.1 uncultured Caldilineaceae bacterium
GGCGTCCCAGAAACCACCGGTCCCAATGCCCAATTCAAAGCGGCCACCACTCATGCGGTCGATGGTGGCGGCACTTTTGGCCAAGATTGCCGGCGGACGGAGCGGCAGATTGCTGACATCCGGGAAAAAACGAATCCGCTTGGTCTGCGCGGCCAGCATGGCGATTAAGGTCAGGGTATCGAGAAAGCGCGCTTGATAGGGATGATCCTGGATGCCGATTAGATCCAATCCCCAACTTTCCACCTGCTGGGCGATCGGTACCAGTTGATCAACGAGCTGGGCATCGGGGGTCAAAAAATAGCCAAATTGTAAATCCTTGTTCGAGCTGTTCATGCTGCTTATCCGCTTCTGCGGGGCAGAGTGCTCCCCGCCTCAATGAACATAATAGGGTAACAAGGGGCAGACGTGCTTTTCTTCAAAGGCCAGATGGCTACGTAATAACTCGGCCAAACGAGCGAGATCGCGTTGAAAGCGTTCGGGCGAGCGCTTGGCCAATGTCTGCATATTGCTATCAAATAGATCGAGTTGTGCGGCGATCTCCCAATGCTCAGCTTCGAGGCGCTCGATGATCGCTGCGGACAATCCTTCGGGTTGCAGCGCAGGAAAGAGCTGCGACGACTCGATGCTGTGGTGCAGATGCAAGTAGTTCGTGTATTGATAGGCTGCCTGCGCCAATGGCTCGATCCGTTGATCGCGTTCGGCGGGGGAGGTAGCCGGATCTCCCTGCAATAGCCCATCAACGTACTGCAGCATCTTGTCTAGCTCGCGCCGGAACATGTTATGAATCGCCAAAAATTGACGCACATTCGGATGGCGTAGCTGCTCGGCGGTCGCCCCCTCGTAGGGAAGTGATGATCGGGTTGTGATTGTCATGGTCTGGGTAGACATGGAGATTGAGAAGTGTGCTCCGCAGTGAAGCCGCTTCCCGAATCTCCATGAATCTCCTCAAAACTCGCACCTTATGCCTGAACCAGCTCGGCTGGCTGCGCAGTTGCTGTGCGTTTGGCGATCTCCTCGCGTACCACCGGCGCAACTTTGCTCCCCAACAACTCGATCGCTCGCATCATCTTGGCATGCTCGATGGTGCCGAGGCCGAGCTGTAACAACAAGCGCTGATGGCCGAAGATCTCATGTTGGAAGAGCGTCTTTTCGATGATTTCATCGGGGGTGCCGACAAAATCGGCCCCGCGCAAGCTGCGTCCTGCTTCCATCTGCTGGCGTGTGGCTGGTCGCCACCCGCGCTCGCGGCCAATGCGATTCATCAACACAGTGGCGGATGGATAATAGATGTCGACAGCCTCGTTTGAATCATCGGCAATAAAGCCATGCGAATTGATGCTCAATGTGGCCTGGGCAGGATCGCGCCCCATTTGCTGCCAAACTTCGCGATAGAGATCGGTGAAGGGCGCAAAGCGTTCTGGCATGCCGCCGATGATCGCTAGCGCCATGGGCAGACCCAGCGACGCCGCCCGCACCACCGATTCCGGAGTGCCACCCACCGCTACCCAGATGGGCAATTCAGCTTGCACGGGCCGGGGGTAAATGCCCAGATTCTCGATCGCGGCGCGGTGTTTGCCCGTCCACGAGATGGTTTCCGCCTCCCGCAATCGCATCAGCAATTCCAACTTCTCGGCGAAGAGCTCGTTGTAATCGTTGAGATCATAGCCAAAGAGGGGGAAGGATTCGATAAACGAACCGCGCCCGGCCATGATCTCCGCCCGGCCATTCGAGATCAGATCCAGCGTGGCGAAATCTTGAAAGACGCGTACTGGATCGTCCGAACTGAGTACCGTCACCGCGCTGGAGAGGCGGATCCGTTGGGTGCGTGCGGCCGCAGCGGCCAATAAGGTGGCCGGTGACGAGGCCAAAAATTCGTAACGGTGGTGCTCGCCGATGGCAAAGACATCCAGCCCCACTTGGTCGGCCAGCTCGATGGTTTCCAGCAGATTGGCAATGCGCCGGGCTGGATCTTCGAGTTTGCCGGTAATGGGGTCCGGCGTGTTCTCGACGAAGGAATAAATCCCGATTTCAAATGGACGTTGGGATGTTGCTGTAGCGAGATTGGCTGTTTGTATGCTCATCGGATCATGCCTTTGTTGAACAATATCGGAATAACGTTGTTATGAAATTAGAACTGATATAAGCTTTCACGAAAGCAACTGGACGCTGGAAATATTTCTGCAGGTAGCGTCTCCGGCGGCAGCGTATAGTGTGAAATTGATATAACGATTTATCGAATCGTTACGGGGTCAGACTTCAGCGCGAAGCCTGACCTCCCGAGCAATGGCTTGCCTACTTTGCCGGCACGGGCTGGCGGTTTTGGCTCAATAGCGCTGCGCCGATGCCAATTAAGACGGCGCCGAGACCCACCGCCAAGCTCAGCGGTTGCGGCAAAGCAATCCCCAGTAGGGCATCGAGCGAATAACGTCCTGGCCCTACAATCGCAAAGAATAATGCTGCCGTCAAATTAAGCAGGGGCAATTCGCTGCCATTGTTTTGCGCCCAGAGGCCATTGCCCCAGTGTCCCAAGAGAATCGCCATGATCATCGCTGCGATGATGCCCATTTCACCAAATGGACTGAGCAAGCCCAGCGCTAACAGGAGTCCGCCACCAAACTCGGCCAGCCCAGCCATCAAGGCCCAAAAACTGGCTGGCCGCAAACCCAGCGAGGTTAACCAGCCCTGCAGCCCGGCCAGACCTGGCCCCCCAAACCAACCAAACAACTTCTGGGCGCCATGTCCGGCCATCAATAAGCCAACCACCACCCGCAGTAAGAGCAAGCCTAGTTCGAGAAACATGATATTATCCTTCTTGTACAAATATTCATCAATGGACAGTACAAATGTGAACTATTGTCGTAAAAAAACTACCCCACCGGGATAGCTGACAACTGGGTTAATAGACGGTTCAGCAAAAGGTGTTCTTCCTGGGTATAGCCCGCCAGCAAGCGCTGTTCAAAGTCGCGCACCACCTGCAACCCCGCTTCGTAAACCTCTTGGCCCTTCGCCGTGAGCTCGGCATGAATGCTGCGCCGATCTTCGGGGTCGGGCACGCGGCGCACCAATTGTTCGGCCTCCAGGCGGTCAATCAGCCGCGTGGCATTGGACTTAACACAAGCCAAGCGTTCGGCCAACTGGCCCAATGGCAACTGCCCTTCGGCCTGCACCAACGCTTTGAGTGCACTCCACTGTACAGCGGAGATGCCCACCGGCGCCAGGGCGTCGTCCAATTGCATTTCGACGGCCTTGCCGCCATGCATCAAGGCCTGGATGAGTTGAAACGGATCACAACTCGTGATCGCCTGATTTCTGTTCATGAGTCAATAGTACATCAGTGAACTAATTTTGTCAAGTATGAATTTTGTTAGTGGAGAGATTGAGGGAAAGCCGAAGCAAAATCAAATCTCACTCGCTACTACCCATTGCCCCATCGTAATAGTAGGCCGCTTCATCCACGGTGACTTGGCTCTTTTGGGTTAAGCGCACGGGGTTGGGTATTTTTTGTACGATGCCCTTGTCGGCCAGCCATTCGTAGATGTTGGAGAGGGGCCACGAGCTTTGGACCTGTTTTTGGAAATAGTGATCCAGCTCGCTGGTGCTGCGGACACCACCTTCGTTACGCAGATACTCCAACACTAGTCCGAAGAGTTCAAAGGTCTTGCAATCCAGATATTCGTTGATCAAATTGAGCGCCTGCTGGATCGTCGCCTCGTTCTTCGCCCCATGCACGAGGTCGGTATAGATCTTGCCAAAGAGGGTCGGGTTGAGCTTGAGCGCCTGCGGGATCACCTCGCGGTGGGGTACTTGATTGTTGACCAGCACTTCAATCTCGGCCAGCGATTGGATCGTGTACATGATCCACAAAAAGCTATAGGTGACATCTTTGCGCACATAGAACCATTTTTCAGCCTTGGCCAGCGAACCGAGCGCGCCGCTGCCCGCTTTGAGCAGTTGCAATTGGCGGTCGTGGCTGCCCACAGTCTGCATGTTTTGATAATAGGCGCGAATCGACTCGTCTGTGGTGTAGAGCAAGGTGCTGAGTGAAAGGTAAGAGTTCCAGAAGGAGCCTTGCAGCGAGCCTTCGGTTAACTGTTTGAACTTGCTGCGTGGCAGCACGTGGGCATGGATGTTGACCCCATTTTCCACCAGGCAAAAATTGTTGTGCGACTTTTCTTCGCGGCTGATCAGCACCAGATCGATGTCTGATTTGCGCCAAACGACATCGTGCGAGAGGCTGCCCCCCAGGATCGCGGCCAGGATGTAGCGATCTTGTTTGACCCGGGCGAGAAACGCTTCGAGCGCTTCGTTGAAGAGCGCAACCGTATCGGCAAATTGTTCACTGCGCGAGGGGCGTTGCTCGTGTAGGGTTTCGCGGACCATGGTCAACATCCTTTCCCGTAGGCGTTGGCGGGCGCTAAACAGGCGCTTTTTAACAGTTGTCACCGGCACTTCGAGGAAGGCCGCGATCTCGTTTTGCGAATAATCACTAATGTAAAAGAGCGTGGTCACCATACGTTCATGTTCGGGCAGCGTTTGGATAGCCGCCGCCACTTGGGCTTGCCGCTCGTGGTGCTCGTAGCTGCTGTGGGGATCGCCCACACCTTGCGGCGCGGCCACATCCACAATCGCCTCGAGGGAGACCGTTTCTAGCCGTTTGCCACGCGTCAAGCGGTTGCATTGCGTGAGTACAATGCGCTTGAACCACCCTGGAAAAGCCTCGGGCTGGCGCAGCTGATCCAAATGGCGCCAGGCGGTGAGAAAGGCCTCTTGCGCGGCATCTTCCGCTTGGTGGAAATCTCCCAAGACTGCATAGGCGCAACCAAAAGCCAGATCTTGAAAGCGCTGCACGATCTCCCCAAAAGCTCGATTCTTTTCGGCCTGGGCGCTCTGTGCGGCCGTGGCCCGAGTAATCAACAAATTCAGTTCGTGCAAAGGTTGCTGCTCCCTCACTATTAGGCAGTGAATATCCGCTTCGTTGAAAAGAGCCAGGTCGAACCGAAAAAGATACCATACAATGGTACGAGCGTAAAGCATAGCTTAGAAACACAGACCCCAATCTTTACATAGGATGATCCAATCTCTGTATCCCACTGCTAGCAACTTGCCCATTGACAGCTGTAGATATCCGCCGTATGATGGAGGAACCAAAGGCAAAAAGTAAGCGTTATTAATTGGCAGTATGGGCTTTGGTAGGGGCTTGGTGTGCCGTAGTGACGTTCGGAAAAAATGGCTCTTGCAATCGAACTAGCCATTTTTATGTGACCAAATTCTTTCATAATAGTGGCAAATAAATTTTATCAACTCAATAAACAACGTGCGGTTGTCAGCGCGGCCGAAACTTGGTTGCGCCGTTTCGGTCGGCTCCCTACCTGGGGCCGTTTGGCAGTTGGGGATCAACTAACTGTCGAGCGATTAACTCTCCCTTTGCCACACCTCCCACCTGGGCTGGACGGGTTGCGCGTTGCCCATTTGAGCGATTTCCATCTCTACCCCTACACGCAGCTTTCGTTTTTGCGTCACGTTGTTGCCGAAACCAACGCTCTCAAGCCGGATCTGATCGTCCTCACTGGGGATTACGTCACGCTTGACGCTGAGGCCATCGAAGAGTTGGCCCCCGCGCTCTCTGAATTGGATGCTGCGCACGGGGTCTTTGCCGTCTTAGGGAACCACGATCTCTGGACCAATCGCGAGGTGGTGATGGCCGGTTTTGCCGACGCTCGCCTGCCCGTGTTGGTGAATGAGCGGGTGCCGATCAGCGCTGGCGGCCAGACGCTCCATTTGGTTGGACTGGATGATGGCTGGTCGGGGAAACCGGATCTGGCAAGTAGCCTCGATGGCGTTCCTTTTGATGAAGATGTTTTGTTATTGATGCACGAGCCCGACCTGTTTGATGACTATTCGCAAGATCCGCGGGTGGCGCTGCAGCTTTCGGGGCACAGCCACGGCGGGCAGATCCGCTTCAACGGGCAAAAGCCACGCATCCTGCCCTACTTGGGCCGGAAATATGAACAAGGGCTCTATCAAATCAACGACACCTGGCTCTATACCAATCGCGGCTTGGGTTACACATCTGTACCGGTGCGCATCAACTGTACGCCGGAGATCACTGAAATCACCTTAACACGTTAAAACAAAACGCTAGCCACATGCAGCTTCTGCACTCTTTGGGTTTTGAAGGGGCGTTCTCGCTCTCTACGCTACTCCTTGCGGCGGCATTCTTGTACGCCATCAGTACGGCAGTGTTTCTGCTGATGGACAACCGTAGCCCGCAATCGACATTTGCCTGGTTGCTCTGGTTCTACGTGTTGCCGATCGGCGGGGTTGTGATCTATCTGCTCTTTGGCCGCAACTGGCGTGCCTTTAGCCATGAGCGACGGTTGATGCGGCTCGAGTTGGGTGCTCCTTTGCTGGAGCGCTTGCGGGCGATCATCGTCTCCCAGCCCGTGGCGATTGAGCAGGTCAAAGCCGATCAGGATAGTGCCTATCACCGCTTGCTCAATTTGGTGCGGCAAAATTCGCTCAGCGCGCTGACCATTCATAATGAGGTCGAACTGCTGCAAGATGCAGCCATTCAATACCCCCGCATGATGGAGGATATTCGCCAAGCGCAGCATTCGATCCACATGCAATATTTTATTTGGCAGACGGATGCCTTTACCATCGAACTCAAGGATCTGTTAATAGCCAAAGCGCGCGAAGGGGTCACGGTGCGCATTCTGTACGATGCGCTGGGCTGTTATGGCACGCTCAAGCGCTGGTATATGCGGGAATTGCAAGCTGCCGGTGTGGTGATGCAGCCCTATTCCCCGGTTTGGCATTTTCACACCATTGGGTATCGAAATCACCGTAAAATCGTCGTTATTGATGGGCGCATTGGTTACACGGGTGGGCTCAACATTGGGCAGGAACATCTCGAAAATGGCTGGCGCGATACCCATTTGCGCATTCTCGGCGAAGGATCTCGTATCCTTCAAGCGATGTTCTTAGTAGATTGGTATAACGCGACGGGCGAGCAGCTGGATGATGTCGCTTATTTGCCACCTGTGGAGGAGGTCAACAGCTTTTCGCCTTTGCAAATCGTCGCTTCGGGGCCGGACTCGCAATGGGCAGCCATTCGCCAACTCTATTTCTTTATGATCATGTCGGCCCAGCGCGAAGTCTATTTACAATCGCCGTTCTTTATCTTGGATGAAACGGTGGCCGAGGCCTTGAAAGCCGCTGCGTTGGCTGGGGTCAAAGTCAATGTGATGATTACGGCCCGCAATTTTCCAAATGTCTTTGCAGATTGGGCGGCCAACACCTATGCCCATGAGATGAGTCAAGCCGGGGTGATCATCAATTTGTATCAAGGAGGATACTTACATGCCAAGACGGTGAGCATCGACGGCAAAGTCTGTTCGATCGGCTCGGCCAATATGGATATTCGCAGTTTTAACATTAATTACGAGTTAAACGCCGTTTCTTATGACGAAAATTTGGCTCGCCAACTGGAAGCTGATTTTAAGCGTGATCTCGCACATTGCACTCAGTTTATGTGGCGCGAATATCGCAAACAGCCAATTTGGGTGCGCCTGCGCGATTCATTGGCCCGCTTGCTTTCGCCCTTACAATAACCACTTTGCTTCTCGGCTCAGTGGAATTGACACGATAGTGTCGTCCAACAAAATTTACCCACTTTGGATTCAAGTTTTAGTAGCATATTAATCATCATACAGAAGGTTTAGGAGATTTATATGAAATACTTTATGCCAGCGATGCTCTGTTCGGGGCTGTTGGTGACCGCCAGCATAGTGGTACTCCAGCCCAGCGGATTACATGCCGCACCTAGCCTCCAGCAATCCACCGCCACCATCACCTCGACAGTTACCATCACCACATCAGCGACCATTACCGACACTGGTTTGGCTACCTCCGTCCCCACCCCGACCGAATCGCCGCGCGTTGTACTCGACCAGCTGATCGAGGTGGGCGATCAATACATTGAGCAGGCCGAATACGCCAATGCAGTCGCTACTTTTGAAGAGGCGCTGACCATTGCCGAGACGTTGAACAGCGAACGCACCGTCGCCAACTTATGGATCCGCATCGGCCGGGCCGAACGGCTGGAACAAAATTACCAGGCGTCGATCGATGCCTACGAGCAGGCGTTGCCAGTGGTGCAGCGCTTGGCCGAGATCGATCGTGAATTGACCATCTTGAAGGCATTGGGCGCCAATTATGCCTCGCTTGGTCAGACGGAGCAGGCGTTGGAGCACTATGAGACCGCTTTGGGGATTGCCGAAGGACGCGAGGATGCGCAATCGGTAGCTGACATTTCGGCCAGTATTGCCCGTTTGCTCGAAAACACAACGGATGTTGACCAAATTCTGGCGCGCTACGAAGCTGCGTTGGATGCTGCGCTGGCGGCGGGCAATGACACCTTGCAAGCAACCATCTACACTCGCCTGGGCTCGCTCTACCGTCGCCAAGATCAATATGAAGCATCGATCGAGGCATTTGAGCAGGCATTGCCCTTGGTCCAGAACATGGACGACACCCCGCGCGCATTGAGTATCTTAAAGGCGTTGGGTGCCAGTTACATGGCGCTGGAACAACCGGAGCGAGCGTTGGAATATTACGAGCAGGCGTTGGCCATCGCCGAGGAAGGCGAAGATACCCGCGCGTTGGCCGATCTGCTGACGAGCGTGGCGCGCTTGCTCGATTCCGCGGGCCAGACGGACCAGGCGGTAGCGCGTTATGAAACAGCTTTGGCCGCTGCCCTGGAGTTAGAAGATGATCAGCTCGCCGCCAACATCTATGGTCGGCTGGGCTCGCTCTATCGCCGCCAAGGCCAATATGCGAAATCGACTGAACATCTCGAACAAGCTGTGCGTTTGTGGCAAGCCGCTGAGGATGATGCGCGTGCGGCCTCTGGGTTGATGACCATGGGCGCCAATTTCCGCTCGCAGACCAACTACAGCGCGGCCCTGGAACGTTATCAAGCCGCGCTGCCATTGGTGGAAGGCGATGAGGAGTTGACCGCCAAAGCCCTCACCGAGATCGGCAAATTGCAAGTGCGCCTTGGGGATTTGGCTGCCGCTGCCCCGGCTTTAGAAGCAGCTTTGGCCAGCTGGCAAAGCGTAGGCAACAACGCCAGCGAATTGTCGATCCGTCGAGAATTGTGGAAGCTCTACATCGAGCAGGGTCAGTTGGATGATGCGGCACGGGCTACCGGGGTAGAGATTGGCTTGCTGTCGCCGGCCGATGGTGCCACAGTTAGTGGCAATGTGATTGTCACCGGCTTGGTGCAGCATCTGTCGCTACGCAAGTGGCAATTGGATCTGCTAATCGATGGGGATGAGAGCCAAGCGACTTCGTTGGATGTCAAAAGCCAGCCGCGGTGGGGCAATCTGTTTATTCTCGATACCACCAAATATCCCAACGGCGAGCATGTTTTGCGCTTGCGCATTGTGCGGCAAGATCTCAACTACGACGAATATGTGGTTCGCTTGATCATTAACAATTAACTTATCCGCATTTAGACAAAACCCAGGCGATCGCCTGGGTTTTGTTGATCGTTACGGCGCTAATCGTCGCGGGGAATGCCTCCCCCGCCGCTGCTCCCGCTACCCCCACCGCCATCTCGCCACCACCAAACTCGGTTGAAGGCTGCGCCTCCCCGTTCGTAAAACTCGATGGTAATTTGATGGTTGCCACCGCCAAGACGCTGGAAGCGGTTAGCCGGCTCTTTAAAGCCATCACTCCACGCGTCTACCACCCGAATGCCATCAATGTAGACGCGTACGCCATCGTCGCTGCGCGCTTGGAAGAGATAGTCACCAGCTTCGAAGTTGAAGGTCCCAACCCAGCGAGCCGACCAATTGTCGTCGGCAATAATGCCTGGGGCTGGGGAGCCATTGCCCCAATCCGCATCGAGAGGATAGGATGAGCGGGCCTCGCGACGGGTCAGCGCCGGATTACCGCTCAAATTGGGGTTGTTGTAGTAGGAGACTTGCCAGTCGCCACTGCCACCGCCGTCGATCGGAGAGCTGTTGGCCAGCGACTCAAAATAAAAGTGGATGCTGGCTAAGCCGGTATCTTCGTAATGCTCGATGCGCACCGTTTGGTTGCCATACATCGAACGATCGGCCGTGTAATCGATATTGCCTGATCCGACATGCCACTGGTCGATGACCAACTGATCATCGATAAAAACGCGCACCCCATCATCCGAACGCACATGGAACCGGTAGCTACCCGGGTTGAAGTTGATAGTGCGGGTAAAGCGCGACGAAAAGCCATCGACAGGTAGCCCGGTTGGTCCACCAGTGCCCCAATCCAGGTTAACTTCGGGAATGTCCTGGATAAGGGATGGGTTGCCCGAGAGATTGCGATTGGGGAAGTACTCGGCCCGCCAGCCATAAAAGGTGGTCGGTGCAGGTGGTGGCGCAGGCGTAGCTGGCGGCGGTGGTGGTGGCGGCACCGCCGCTACCGGAATCGAGGCCGTATTTCCGGCTGTATCCACCAATTGCTGGAAGATCCAGCCGGTGAGGCCCGTCGTACATTGCACTTGCCACCAGGTATTGTCTGGGTCGCGGCCGTTGATGGTGCAGCTCGTACCTTGCGCCAAGGTTCCAACACTCTCGTAATTGGTGCCAGGGCCAGTGCGGATGTTGATGATCCCTGAGCGGACCACGGCTGTGGGTTGCGCGGCTGGGGTTGGCGCTGGGGTGCTACTCTCGGCCAAGATGTCGGCAACCACAATTTCGGGTGTCGCCGAAACGCGGCCTTGTGGGTAGAGGGTGCCCCACACTTTGACGATTGCTCGTTGGTCGCGCAATCGGGTGATCTCCGCTTCGACTGCCGGCGTTTCCCCGACCAAGGCATAAGCAACCCCATCGGCCGAGAGCAGGTAAGTCGCAAAATTTTGATTTTCCACCTTACCGAGGGTGCCCTGCAACGCATAGACTGGCTCGCTGGTTTGCTGACTTAGCCCGGTTGCTGGTGGTGATAGTAGCGCAGCAGAGAGAGTGGTCGCTGGACTGACGAATAAGAGGCTGCCGCCAATCGCCAGAGCTAACCAAAAGTTAAATGTTCGCAGCATCGTTGACAATCCTTCCCAGGATGGTGTACAGGCTGGTTGGCTGCAAAAGCGTCATACCCAAAGGGTATGGCATAGAACAAGTTCAGGGAGCGGCAGGTTGCCAAGCTCGGACGACCGTCACCGTTTTGATGACCTCGGCAGAGAAGTTCCCTTCTGCATCATTGCTGATGGCCGCCTTTTGCACTTGCCAACGTTCCCCGCTTTGATCGATTTCGCCTAGCAATACCTCGCTGTCGCTGCAGACATAGGTGACGGGCGTATCCTCAAGCTGCATACTGGCGCCCGTGAACAATGTGCACACCGAACCATCCTCCAGCAGCAGCTCCCAGAGCGGCGCAGCTGGAGCAGTCCGGAAGAGACTGACTTCTGGTTCGGGCAGGGGATGGGACAACTCGACGCGGAAGCCAGGCGTATTGGTCGAAGGATCGGCGCCGCAGACAATGGTTTCGCCATCGTCCGCGAGCAGGCAGGGATCAAAGACTTGATTATCCACGGTGCAGCGCCAACTATTACTCGTGCCGAGCACGTTGGAATTGAACAAACAGCGCCCAGCGCGTTGCTCGCTTGGAACCGGGACGGTATAGGCGATCAGTTCGGTCTCTGGGCTAGTTGGGTGTTCGTATTTGGGGATTTCCAACACCAGTTCGCCGATATTATTGATCAGCCCCCAACTGTCTGGGGTTTGGACTACAGCCAGCCCATTTTGGAAGGCTCCGGCGTAGTCATATTGGGGTGGGATGATCACTTGTCCTTGCAGGTCAATATAGCCATATTGGCCATCCATGGTGATGGCAGCAAAGCCTTCGGAGAAGTTGTCGGCGCTATCCACATTAGGTAGATCGATCACAACTTGGCCGGCTTCGTTGATGTACAAGAGGCGGCCTTCCTGCGCGATGAGTGCCCGCCCTTCGGCAAAGTTTCCACCATAGTCGTAGATCGGCTCGATGACCACCGCGCCACGGTGATTGATGTAGCCAATTTTGCCGCCTAAGCCAATCTGCGCTAACCCTTCATGGAACGGTTTGGCACTTTCGAATTGGGGTTCGATGACAAAGCTGCCGGTGCGGTCGATATAGCCATAACTGTCGCCAAATTGCACCGGGGCCAATCCTTCCCGAAATGGCTCGGCATCGGCAAATTGCGGCTCGATGACGTGGTGGCCTAGCAGGTTGATGTAGCCGTATCGTTCCCCATCATAGCTGATCGCCGCCAATCCTTCGCTGAAGGGCTCAGCAGCAGCGAAGCGTGTGTCTCCAAAGATAAAATTACCTTCGCGATCGATAAAGGCTGTCAAGAAGGGGCGGTTTGCATCAACGCCGGGCATACCAACAATTGCCATCCCGTTACGGAATGGGCCGCCATAACTAAACGTTGGGTTGATGACCAATTCGCCCAGTGGGTTGATATAGCCCGTGCTTGTGCCATCATAACTAACGGCGGCCAGCCCTTCGGAAAATTCGCCAGCCAGCACAAACTGCGGCTCGATCACCATCTCGCCCAGCGTGTTGACGTACCCAAAGAGCGCACCTTCTTGCACCGGTAGGAGCAAGCCAAAGGCTCGTTCCATTTGGGGTACCAAGAGGCCACGCCGCAAGGTATAGTGGGCTGTTGTGGCTTGGGTTGGGCAGCACATGGGGTCGTTCGGCCCCTGGCGTAGATATTCCACCCGGATGACGCCGTTGGCAATCGATAGCTCTTCGATGCGCACGCGGTCGCCGAGCAGGATCACCCCTGCTGGCTGCAGTTCTTCTTCGCTGCGGACGGCGCTCACCAAGCTGATGAACGTGCCACTGCCCCCGGTTTCGGTGGCTAGGATCACCGCAGCGTCGGCCACGCCATCGCCATTGAGATCGCCGATGGCATAAAAGTTCGTCATGCGTACGGTAATCCCACTGGCGGCATCTGTAAAGCGACCGTCGGTCAAGGTGACGACGCCGTCAGGCAGATCGAGATGACGATAGGTCGTATTGCGTAATTCTGCCAAGGTTGGGACCGTGGCCTGCTGGCTTGAGGTGGCGAGGGCAGGTTGCCCGGGGAGCAAACAAACCAGGCTCAACAAGATTCCCAAGGCTAGCGGCCACATGCGCCGCAGCACCCGCGACGGCAAGCTTTGACCACATAGAAACATAAGATTCTCCTCGGACGAACGTGGATGAAAGACCACACAACTCCCCTAGTGGGCTTAGCTTTGGTATCAAAAAGTTACCGGTCAAGTCCGCAGGGGATGCTCTTGTGTGGTTTGTAGGCAGAGAGCAATCACGAAGACCCTAGGCTAAAATGGCGCAAAGGGCGATTGTCACCGGCGCAAGGCGCTGGGTGTATGGTTCCAGGCTGCTACTGGTGACAATCGTTGGGTCTTAGCGATTCGTTTGAGCTCTGAGCAAATCGCGGATCTCGGTCAATAGTTGAATATCGACCGGGACTTCCGGGTCTGAGGGGGCTTCTTCTTTTTTGGCTGACATCCGCTTCTGAATGTCATTGAGGGTGCGTACCAACAGAAATACCACCCAGGCAATGATCAAAAAGGTGATAACTGCTTGAATGAAATTTCCATACATCACTTGGGCTTCGCCAACGGTAAGGGAGAGACCAGTGAAATCGATCCCACCAGTGATGATGCCAATCAATGGCATGATGATGTCATCGACCAACGAAGTGACGATCGCGCCAAAGGCTGCACCGATGATCACAGCAACAGCCAAATCCATCACATTGCCCCGATTGATAAACTCTCGAAATTCCTTCAGCATGATGATCTCCCTTTCTGCAATCAATGATGCGGTTGCTTTGCCACAAACACTTTTGCCAGCAAGTTAGCTGGGTTCAAACAATGCAAAGGGTAGGTCAAACTTCATTGAACTGTAACGCGGGTATAGCTCGGCGCGGTATTGCCATCCAAATCTTCGACAATAAAGCCAACAATGTATTCACCGGCGGCGGCGTCTAACTCCGTCCAGGTGAAGGTCTCTGTCCCAAAGGTGAGCGTGCCTCCGGGCTGTGTAGTGATCCCAGTCACTTGGCCATTCTCCCCGAGATCCATCCATTGTTCGGCGATGGTGAAGGTGTCGCCACTCTGCGGAATGATTTCGCGCGGGGCACCGCTGCCATCATCGTTGGTAAAGCCAAAGACTTGGCGCAAAATGCCGTTGCGGAAATAGAGGCGGGCGGCGCGGCTTTCGCCATCTTCCGCATAGGTATAAGTCCCATCCACCGTGTAGATGGCATTCTCAAAATCGGCGCCATAGCTAGTTGGCTTGAACATTGCGACTTCGGTAGTTTCGCCGTCGCTGATGCCATAGACGATCGGCTCCCATTCGAACTCGAGCGTAAAATCGCCATCTTCCGGCCAGACGGGGTAGTAGACACCAGCTAATTCGCGGGTATCGTCACTCTCCAAATAGTCCATGTCCGCCGTGAAGATCGCATTCGCAGCTTGGTCGTAAAAACCAGCGAACAAATAGACGTAGCCGACATTTTCACCCTGGATTTCCGCACTCAGCAAGACGGTGTCCCCCGGCGCAACTTCGGTGTCCGACGCAGTGACTGCTGAGACCGCCAGCGGGCCAGCACCAGGGGCTTGGATCGTCTCGGACTGCTCAGGAATAGCTAGGCGGTTTTGCGCTGCTTCAAACCGACGGCCGGTGTAATGGAAGGCAAGGAAATCATCCCAAAGCGAATTGGTCGCAAACCGCTGCGAAATCGCCGTGTAGGATTGCGGCCCAGCTTCGCCAGTGCCATACAGTTGTGAAATCGGGAAGTAGATGGAGATGCCAGTGGAGCCGGAGCGCTGCGGTCCATACTTATTGGCGACGACTGCTCGCTCCAGATTGGCCAAAACCTCGTTGATGGCATTGTTGAGATCGCCGCTGGCGCCCTTCTGTTGCAACAATTGCGCAAAGTGGCCAAGATCGATGTACGAAGCCGGCACTTGGGGCCCAAAGATACTGGTGTACGATTGAGCATAGCTGCGTGCTTGGGCTACCTGCTTTTGGTTGGTACCTTGCAAGGCATGGGACAGCATGTTGACACTGTCCATCAAGGCCGGAATGGCGCTGAGGTCCACTGCCGAAAGGGTGACTTTCTGGCTCATCTCGGAAGCAACTTGCTCCGCCGAGGGCGTGCCAGCCGTGCCCGCACCGCCCCCAAGCAAAAGATCGAACAGGCTGCCCATCGGTGCGGATCGCCCAACCAATTCCGCCCGCGCTTGGTCGTCGACAATTCGCTGGTCGCCAGCAATATAGGTGTCGATGATCAACTGGCTGAGTTCGGCGCCACTCATGGCGGGATTAGCGGTCAATTCGCCCAAGAAGCTGGTGTATGCCCAGCCGAGCGCGGGTTCGGTCTCCTGTGAAGCCACCGCATAGCGAGCATGGGGCTCAAGTGCAGCAAAGACCTCCAAATGGGCCATCAAACAGGCGTCCATGCCGATCAATTCAAATTTGTCGATGCCCGTGCGCTCGCGGATCTCTTGCAGCGCGGCGTCGAGCTCAGCCAGATAGAGCTGATCACCCAGTTTGTTCGACAGGGGAACGCCGCGCACGGCGCCACCGCGGGCTGTCGGATCGCTCCACCCACCGGGCCACCCCAAGCCATGATCGGACATGATCAGCGCGTACTTGTCGGCGGGATAATTCTCGATGGTCCAGGTGACAAAATCCACGAGCGTGGCTGCGTCCGCCATGTTTACTTCGCCAAGATCAGCAAGCTCCTTCGAGCCGATCCGCTCCAAGTCGTCGTCGCGCGTCACATAAAAGCGCTTTGCACTCGTCCAGTTGCCATCTCCCTGGTAGCCGCCCTGATAGCGGTCGATCTGGGCAACGATATGTACTTGGTCGCTTGAACCAACCCGCTCGGCCTCGTTGAGGTCCACATAAATATCGCGCTCCAACACCTTATCATCGGCGTCTTGATAGAGCATGATGGTCCAGGTCTCGCCGCCTGCGGTATTCGCGTTGCTCCCCAATGCTCCCCCAGCAATCGAGGATGATCGAGTGGCGGTTGGTGCTGCTTGTGTGGCTGTGTTTTGCTGAATGGCCGTCGGCGCTCGAGTGGCTATATTGGGCGCTGCTTCATTCTGATCGCCTGATGGCAGCGACGTACCCAAGTTGATCAACCCTGGTAGGCCAAAGACTACCCCAGCGATGATCAACGCCAGCATGATCAGCATGCGGCCTCCGCCCATGCCACCAGGTAGCTGGGGCGGGCGCGCCCCACCACTTCCACTGCTCGAACCGCCAGAACCACCAAGCCCGCCGCCGCTACCCCCGCTTGGGGGCGGTGGGCTACCAGCGCCAGTACGGCGGCGCTGTGGGGTTTCTGCGCGTTCGCGATCCCCAGAATCGTTGGGGCCAGCACGGCGGCGGCGGCGGACGCGCACCGTATCATTATCTTGGGCAAAGGATAACCCAGTTTCCGCCATTGTACGCGCAAATAGAGTTATGGGTTTAAGCAGTAAGCGTGAATGAACGCTGGTGACCATCATCTTCAAAGACCTCTTGCGGAGCGTGGCTCGTGAGCCTGATTGGTGTTGCGAATATGCGGGGAAACAGAAGCCATACACAGTAGAGTTAAGCCGCTCGGGCCAGATCATGCCCCACTGTGTATCGCCATACGGGAGCAATTAACGCTGACCAAAGTTAGCGTTTGCCAAAGATCCCTTTCAACAAGCTTGAGCCAATGGTCATGACGTCGTCGATCACACTGCCGTCGCCATCCATATCGAGGAGTTTGGCCAGCCCGCCGAGCGAGGATTCTGTCTCTTCGCGCTCTTTCTTCAAGACACTAGCAACTTGATCGGCGTCCAAATTTTCTTGGCGCTGCATCTGGCCCAGCGCACCTAATACCATTGGAGCGAGCATCGTCAAAAGTTGACTGGTTGCACTGGCGCTCAACCCAGACACATTGCCCACCCCAGTTGCGACAGCCTCTTTTTTCCCGCCCAATACATGATTGAGAATCGCCATACCATCTTGTAGGGTACTGGGATTTGTGAGCTGGGCAGCGAGGTTGTTAAAAATGCTGCCATCGTGGTCGCGCTGGAGCGCCGATGTGAGCGCTTGCGCACCCTGCGGGTTGGAAGCGTTGCGCCCCAATGCGCCCAATAACATGGGCAGCGCTGCGCTGATAGCTCGCTCTGTCTGGCCTTCATCTGCGCCAACGGCTTGGCTCATCTTGCGCAGTGTTTGCTCATCCAGATTGTTGGCGAGGGTTTGTAATAATGTACTCATGAGTGTTCTCCTTGGTTCTGAAGATGCTTATGCCAGCAGCCTCAGAGTAGTGGACCGTTTGGCGATCCGTAAACTGCGTAGCTACAACAAGAATGGGTGATTATAACGAGTGACGTTGAGATCCTGACTTGTTCAGAAACTAGACTTCTGACAAATTCTCTTGGGGTAACGAACTGAATTCTCGGCACACAATTTGGATATTGCTGCACCCAAAATAACATAAACCGTCACAAAGGTAAAGGCCCATTTATGCGCCACCAGAGCCCCTTTGCCGGGTGGAGAGCAACTTGCTGAAATTGGATTCAGCTATGGTATGCTATTGGCTGAGAAGCCGCCAGGTCCTCATCATTACAGGCTCATCACCCAGTAAGCCCGCCAGGGCCCTTTTGCCGCTCCATGATGTTGGTTACTGGTGCTTCGCAAGCGATGATCGTCCAGTGTGTTTGGTCTAGCTCGAGCTGGGGAACTATCTCAAAGCGCTGGGCCTGTTGGTTGGCGGCAGCTACACAAGCCCCAGCCAAATCTGAGATGATTGCTCCTTTCCCTCGAGAAATTTCGCCAAACAAATGTAGCGATCAGTAAGTCCAATCCATCTGTCCCAAAGGAGAAACTTATGCAAAATTTTCTCAAGCATGGTCTGAGTATGCTGATCGGCGGTGTGCTTGTGGCCGCAATTCTGCTCGCCACCAACGCCAGTGCCCAAGATGATCCTGTCGTACCAGCCGATGCCGCAGTAGAAGCTGTTGCGCCGATTGCCCCAGCCATGAGTTATCAAGGCCAATTGTTGGATCCATTCACCAGCGCCCCCAAAAATAATGGCGACTATCTGATCACCTTTTCGATCTACGACGCTCCAGCTGCGGGCAGTGTGCTGTGGAATGAAACAAAGGCAGTACGCGTGGTGGATGGTCTCTTTTCGACCTTACTGGGTGATGTGACCCCCTTGAATCTAGACATCTTCAATGGGCAACAGCTCTGGTTGGGGGTTAAGGTGGGCTCCGATGCTGAGGCTACGCCTCGCCAGCGATTGGCCTACGCCCCCTATTCGCTTTATTCCGCTAACGCAGACACGCTAGATGGCCTTGATTCAAGTGCCTTTGTGCGTGCTGGTCAAGGTGGCGGCGCTGGCAGCCCGATCGCCTTCGGTGTCGTCAACAAAGATGGTGGTCGCGAGAGCGGAAGTAGCAATTGGTCGGCCTCGCGCGAAAGTGACAATGGCGCACCGATCTATCTGATCCGAATTGACGGGGAAGATTATAACTTGGATCGCTATACCACGGTTGTCACCGGCGCTTGTGGTGGCGGCAACCCGCGCATCGCCAACACGAGTAGCAGCAATGGGCGCTTATGGATTGAATTCTACGGGCCCAGTGGAAATCGCGAGACGTGCAAATTCCACTTTGTTGTCTTTAAACCATAACGTCACATCGGTCCACGCCACACCCTGGGGGTGAAGGTGGTTATGGGCAAGGTTAGTACAACAAGGAAGGAATGATGAAAAAACTAAAACTTGGCTTATTGCTCGTGGCACTTGTCAGTGCCCTAAGCGTGACGAGCTTGGCACTGGCCCAAGCGACAAATTTGTATGATTTGGCTTGTTGGTATAGCGTGAACAACGGTGGCGGGCAACGTCTTTCGACCACGCTCCAACTACGAGACTCGCTGGGCGCAACCGGCGCTGGGATATCGAGCAGCCAAACAGTGATCCTGCGAGCTGGGCACATCCAGAATTGGTACGTAGCGCCCGTCGCTAGTCCAGTGCTGCCCTCAGAGCCGATCACGGGCGAGAATTTGGTCTTCTTGTCATCCGTGTGGAGTTACGTCAAACAGCTGCGCCCTTGTTAGTAGGCGCAGAAATGCCCTCAGGCTTATCTCAACTGCTCTTGGCTGGTGCTTAGGAAATACGACGGTCGTGTGGAGATGACTGTCAGCAAGGTTGAGCGGCTTTGAACCATCTCCTCAATCCCTGGATGAAACAAGCCGGGATTGAGGAGATCTAAGAGTGCCGGAATTAGTTCCCGCTCAAGGCTTCGAGCGATTTCTCGGTGCTATCTGCCGGCTTGATGTTGTAAAATGCGCCGATGATTGTACCATTCTCGTCGATCACAAAGTTGCTGCGGGTAATCCCCATATAGGTCTTCCCGTAATTGGTCTTTTCGCCCCACACGCCATAGGCCTCGGCAATGGTATGGTCTTCGTCGACTAGCAAGGGAAAGGGTAGATCAAACTTGGTCTTGAACTTGACATGAGAATCAGCGTCGTCGGGGCTGACACCGAGTACGACCGCGTTTTGCTCCTCAAGCGCCGCATAGTTATCCCGGAAGCTACAGGCTTGAACCGTGCAGCCGGGCGTATCATCCTTGGGATAAAAATAGAGCACCACACGTTTCCCTCGAAAATCGCTCAGTGAAACTTGCTGCCCGCTATCTGTCTGTGCTGTGAAGTCCGGTGCTTTATCGCCGGTCTTGAGCTTTTCCATTCGATTATCCCCTTGTGTTTTCGATGCTTTGTCTTGCTTATTGGCTTGGGTAGTGGCGAGTAACAACGCCAGCCGGATCGCATTGTTGCAAACGCCGCACATAGAATCTGCAACCATGCTTGCAATTTGCAGCATATAGATTCGCCGCCAACCGCGCAAATTGAAGCATGCTCACGCGGTGATAGGGCATTCTCTGTTAAGATGATGGTCGTGTTGTCTGTTGTTCGTGGGAAAAATCAATGAGCTGGATGCTGGGAATTTGGCAAGGGCTCGCCCTCGTTGTGGTCATCAGCACGGCGGTGTTGTATGGACGTGGCTGGCGACGACTGCGGCAGCGGTACCCGGATTTGGCAAAGCCAGGGCGCTGGTTCGCCTTTGTGTTGGCTTTGTTGCTGATCCTGTTGCCTCACTTTCCCCCCATCTATACCGCTAGTGAACAACTATTGGCGGCTCGTTCGGTGATGAATATCTGCACGGCGATGCTGGCTCCACCGTTATTGTGGTTAAGTCTGCCCGCGCATACGCTGTTGTTGGGGTTGCCCTCTGCGCTTCGCCGCTCGTTTACCCGCCTGATGTTTACTTCCTCTCCTAGCCGTTCGGTGATCCATGCTCTCAGCACGCCAGGGGTGGCTTGGCTTCTCTTTCTTGGCGCAATTGTGTTCTGGCATGATGCCCGTTTTGTCAACTGGTCGATGACCCAGCACTGGGCACGCCAGCTTTCGCTCTGGGTGCTATTGGGCGCCGGGCTGATGTATTGGGGACACATCGTTGGCACTGCACCTCATCTGCATCAGCGCGTGCCCTTGTGGATCTACTTCGCTTGCCTGATTGGGATCGAGATCCCCAATATGGCTTCTGGCATGACGGTCGCGTTTACTCCTCGCCCAATCTACGATTATTACGTGGCGGCTCACGCTGCCTTGCCCAACCGCTTTGGGCTGGATGTGCAGAGCGATCAGGTGTTGGCCGGCGGGCTCATCTGGTTCTGCGGGAGTATTGTCTATTTCGGCAGCGCAGTCTTGATCTTCCGTGCACTCATTCCTCGAGAACAGCCCAAACCCTTCCCAGAGTGGGATTCCGATGAGCGCATGATTGCGCCTGGCTTAGAACATCGGCTCCCGAAGAAATAAGCGCCGCTCGTTCGGTGATCCAATAAAAATACGGCATGAAGCCTGTTGGGACTTCACGCCGTATTCATCACGCCGCAACCAGATTGGCCCGCTGTGCTGATTCCCAGGCCAAAATCGCTTTTTTGCGTGTCGGCCCCCAGTGATAGGCATCGATCGCGCCACTTTTGCGGATGACCCGGTGACATGGAATCAGATAGGCGATCTGGTTGGCACCGACGGCACTACCAACGGCGCGCGCTGCCGTTGGTTGACCGATGCGCAGGGCAATATCTTCGTAACTGCAGACAGCCCCACTCGGTATGCGCAACAACGCCTCCCACACCTTGAGCTGAAAGTTGGTCCCTTTCAACAACACCGTGATTGGTTGCGTGGGCTGGATCGGCTCAC
>CAZMRA010000055.1:0-12630 GCA_964568485.1 uncultured Caldilineaceae bacterium
GCATCACGTTGGCGCAGAATGCGAATCTGAATGACTGAAATCACCACGACCAACAGACCAATCAAAAAGCCAAAGGCCGACGCATCACCATATCGCTGACCACCAATACCGAGTTCATAGAGGCGCAACATCAAGGTGGTTGTGGCACCGCGTGGACCGCCAGCAGTGAGCATAAAAGGCTGATTGAACATATTCATCAAGCCGATGGTGGCGATCACTGTCAGGAAAAAGATGATTGGGCGAAGCAAGGGCAACGTGATGTTCCAGAAGAGTTGCCACTCCGTAGCCCCATCGATACGGGCTGCTTCGTAGAGTTCGGCCTCAATCGATTGTAAGCCCCCCAAAAAGAGCAGCACATTGTAGCCAATGCCGCCCCAGTGCGTGAGCATAATCACCACCCATTTGGCAGCCCAGCCATCTCCCCGCAACCAACGTACCGGTTCCAGCCCCAGGGAGGTCAACGCACTGTTGATCCACCCCATCTCATCGTCGAACAATTGCGTGAAAACAATCGCCACAATGACGGTCGAGGTGATGTAAGGCAGAAAGTAAATCAGGCGAAAAACGCCCCGACCAACCAGATCTTTGATATTCAAAAAGACAGCTAAGATGATCGCCAAGCCGATCCCTGTTGGCAGCAGAATATAGGCAAATTGCAACGTGTTGACCAGCGCCTGCACAATGTAGGGATCTTTAAGGATCACCTGATAGTTTTCCAGGCCGACAAACGTCATCGGGCCAAAACCACGCCACCGACTAAAGCTCAGTTGGAAGGCCCACAGCAATGGATAGAGACTAAAGACCGCAAACGACAGAAAAAACGGCGCAATAAACAGATAATCCATCCAATGGCGGGCGATCTCGGCCCAGAGTGAGCGCTTGCGTTCAGTGGGACGGGTGGGATGTAGAGCAGTAACCTGAGCCATCCATGGTTCTCCGTAGAATCACTAAGCCGCTTGTTGACAGCCAATCTCTTCAATCTCCGGCTGAATTCACTCACCCGGAAATTGAAGAGATCAGGATTAGCAAGCAGCGGTGAGATTAGACGCAGCGGGTACGCTCAAAATCGACCGAAGCAATTTCCACAATGCGCTCCATACCAGCTTCCACACTGTATTCTCCGGTGAGAATAGGCACCATCTCACGGCCGACGATGGGATCCACCGCTGACCACCCAGCCGGGCGGAAGTAAGAGGGCGAGAGTTCCTTTTCTTGGTCGGCCCAGAATCGGCAGAATTCCCACTCACCAAAGACTGGTGACTTCTGAGTCAAAAATTCTTCCGATTCCAGGTACGGGCGGTACGAGGGAATGATGCCCCACGCACCGCAACGGGCTGCACCATCCACACTGCCCAAGGCATATTCCATAAACGTAATCGCATCTTCGGTGTTGGGCGAGGCAGCCGGGTTGACCAATTGTGCTCCACCCCAGATACCAGTGCGATATTCGATGCCATCGCCGCCAGGGAAGGGAGCGATCCGCCAGTTGCCGAATGCGCTTGTGTCCTCGGAATCTTGCAGATTGGCCTCCCAGAAACCTTTGGCCCAAGCTGCCGCGAAGTCGGCCACAAGCGTTCCTTCTTTGAGGGCTGCCCAGTAGGGCGGGCTCCACCAGCCAACATCCAAACCACCACCTGAATCCCACAGATTTTTGACCAGTTGCATCGCGGCGATACCCTTTTCATCGCCCACGGTCAGGGTCTGCCCAT
Source organism: uncultured Caldilineaceae bacterium (assembly GCA_964568485.1). Classification (GTDB taxonomy): domain Bacteria; phylum Chloroflexota; class Anaerolineae; order Caldilineales; family Caldilineaceae; genus CFX5. The sequence continues at coordinate 1,710 of CAZMRA010000055.1, forward strand.
CCTGCGAGATCGCCGTACCACCGTATTGGTGCAAGGCAAAGTAGAAGAGCGCAGACCAACCATCCGCCGGGAAGCAGAAAGTATACAAGCCCTGCTCTTTGAGATCAGCAGCGAGTGCCAAAAAGTCTGGCCAGGTCAAGTTGTTAACATCCAAATCGGCATATCCCGCTTCAGCCAACTTATCTTCACGGTAATACCAACCACTCACGCTAATGTCACCAGGCCAACCAACATGGCGGCCAGTTTTGGCGACAAAAGTTTCCGCCACTTTGGCCGGATGATAGTCATTAATCACCGGCTGCAAATAATCGGTCAAATCGGTGAGCAGAGCGTTGCAGCCCCAGTCCTGCGCTTCACCAGCCTCGGCCCAGTAGAGATCGGGCACACCACTACCTGCGGCCATGGCGGCAGTAATTTTCTCACCCCGGTCAGCTGGGTGAGGTGAGACCCAGGTCACATCTGGGTGCAATTCAACAAAGCCTTCGGCGGCCAGATCAATCGGGTGTTGATCATGGCCCCAGAATACCAATTCGCGGCCCGCTGCTGCAGGAGCGGCACCAGCGTCACTTGCCGGGGCAGCGCCGGGAGCCGCGCAGGCGGCCAAAGCAGCAGCACCAGCCATGCCGCCAACCAACGCCAAGAATTGGCGGCGACTCAAGGGAGAGCTTATGGGGTTCATCTCTTTCCTCCTCTAATGGATTCATTACAGGGAAATGTAGGAAAAATCTGTACAGCAAAAGACTTTGAGCGGGGCATGAGTACCCATCCAACCAGCACAATTGGATGGATAAAGCTCAAAGTCGGCAAAATGGTCTGACCACTAGCCCAAAAAATTGTAACATGGACAACGGGGTGTGTCTAACTAGAAAAAGCCTAAAAGTGGTTACGATTTAATTGCCAAAGGCAATTAAGCACTGAGGCAGCAGAAATTTTGATCCCATAGCGCTAGGATCGTTAAAGGAGGGATGTGGGGGTGCTAACAGCTTAATAGGTCAGGAGGTGAGCGGCGAGCGCAACAAGGCTTGGATGCGGGCTTCGACCTCGCGTAGCTGGAAGGGTTTGGTAATGTAATCATCGGCCCCCGCGGCAAGCCCGCGCACAACAGCATCAGGGTTGTCCAGCGAGCTAAGCATGATAATGGGAACACTACTATCAGCCCGCAAAATAGTACAGATCTCGTAACCATCCTGTCCCGGCATCATAATATCGAGCAACACAAGATCAAACTGGTGCTCGGCAAATAGAACAAGAGCCTCTTGGCCGCCACTTGCCAGCTTAACCTGGTAACCGGAACGAGTCAGCGAGTAGTGTAATAAATCGCGCAGAACAGCGTCGTCGTCGATGATGAGAAGATGCGCAGCTGACATCAAGAACCCACCAATAAACTTATTCTGAATGATGCCCGGGGAGAGTGGAGACGAGCGGTTGTACATCACAAAGCCGCTAGACCCCTAAAGAACGGGGGAACACAAACCAGTTTAACATAAACCACAAGAAAGCAAAATTAGCAAATCGATATATATTTTACCACCCTTTCCTAGATTCTAGGCTTTGAAGAAAGCCCCATGCTAGCCTAGCGCTGCCAACCTGGGGCATAGGTACCGATCAGACTCGTTATCTAGCGAACACCAAGTACCTGCTAACCCTTCACACTACCAGCGGTCAGGCCGGCAATCATAAAGCGTTGCCCGTACATGTAGAAGATCACTACCGGGATCGAGATGACCAACGAAGCAGCCATCAGCAAGCCCCAGGGATAAATATCACCAAAGATGGTCTGCGCCAAGCCGACGGGCAAGGTCATCAGCCGTTCGCTGGTGATGAACACAAATGCGAAGAGATATTCCTTCCAAGCAGCGGTGAACGAGAAGAGGGTCACGGCCAGCAAGGCGGGGGTGGTCAACGGCAAGGTGATATATAGGAAAGCTTGCAAACGAGTTGCCCCATCAACCATGGCTGCATGTTCCAACTCTTCAGGAATACCCCGGTAATAGCCCATCAGCAACCAAGTTGCGAAAGGAATCATCGAGGTTGGGTAGGTGAGAATCAGCGCCATGCGGGTGTTGATGACCCCCAGATCAGCCAGAATGCCGTAGAGCGGAATAAACATCAAGGCCCCAGGCAGCAGATAGGTGATCAGCAGGATGGTCTGCATCAAACTAGCCCCGGTAAAGCGCAACCGGGTTAGGGCATAAGCGCCCAGGGCGGCGATCACCACTGCGAGCGCGGTTGTAAAGACAGCCACGATCACGGAGTTCTGGAACCAGACCCAGAAGGGTTGTTCAAAGAAGAGGCGAGAGAATTGCTCGGTTGTCCACGGTGCTGGCCAGAAGACACTCGCCCGCTGACTGATCTGCAAATTTGCTTTGAAAGCGGTGACCACAATCCAGTAGAAGGGGAAGAGCACAAAGAGCAGCATAAAGGCGAGCCCAATGCCGCGGAAGATATCTGCGACCAAGCGATTGCGCTTACGGCTACTGGTGCCTTTGGGCATCACACGACCGAGCACTTGGGCGACCAACACGATCGGGAAGGCAATGATGCTGCCGATGGTCCCAACGACCCAGCCGATGCTATCGATCACCCGGTCTTGCCAGGTGACCACATCCATCTCTTCGCGCGAGACGTCTCGGCGCATGTAGCGCGAGAGCAAAAGAATAAACCCGGCCAAGACGGGGGTCAAGCTAAAAGCGACTGCCGTGCCAGGGCCAAATTGGAGCGAGCCAATCGCCTTCTCATAGGCCATAATTGAGTAGACCTTGGTTAAGTTGCCAGGTCCACCTGCTGTGAGCAGCCAGATTGTCTCAAAGCCATTAAAGGTCCAAATGGTCGACAATAACGTCGCCACGGCAATCACATAACGCAAACTGGGCAGGGTAATATGATTAAAGCGCTGCCAAGCATTGGCCCCATCGATCTCAGCGGCTTCATACAATTCATTATCTACCGCTTGCAGGCCGGCCAAAAGATTGACCGTAAAGAAAGGAATACCCGCCCAGACGTTGACGGCAATCACAGACGCCAGCGCAAAGCGTGGATCAGAGAGCCACGCGACGGGGCTGGAGATCACGCCGAGGTTCTGCAAAATCGGATTCAAGCCACCAAAGAGCGGATCATAAATCGATTTCCAGGTGAGTGCTTGTACGACCGAAGGGACGATCCAAGGCAGGAGGATCAATCCAGTCAACACGCTACGAAAGCGCCGTTGACCATGCAAAAGAAGGGCTGCACACATCCCCAGCAGCAATTTGATTGAGATCGAACCCAAGGTGTAGAGGAAAGTAGCGCGCACCGCCTGGCGATAGAATGGATCACTATACAGGCGGATGTAGTTATCGAATCCTACAAATTGATCTTGCCGCAAGGCCAAATTACGGATCGTCATGCTCGTATAAATGGCCTTAAGGAAGGGCCAAGCGATAAAAAGCGTCATCAAGATGATGATTGGCGCAATAAAGAGAAAGGCTATTTGCCAATCTGGGCCAAGTAGACGGCGAAACAAATTTCCCCGTAACTGGGTTTGAGGCTGAGGGACACTAAGGGTTACGCTTCTTTGTGCCATGTTTACACTCCTTCAACTCCTGGTCAGCCCATCGGATTTCCAGTAGAACCTCAACTGCATTGGGCAGTGCCCGCTCTAGTCGCTTGTTTCCCAGGGCAGTTCAGCGTATTCCCCAAGATCGACAGCACCTGTTCTATCATCACGAATCCGGTAGCTCCACGAACGACGACAAGTTAGGTTCTTGCTTGAAATTCTGTGTCTAACGAAGCAGCTCGGGCTAGATTCAGGCATCGCAATCATGCTTCATTTGACGCTGGCGGATTGTACTGGCAATCCGCCAGCGCACAGACACAAACGGCACAATCTCAGGCACACTTAGCGGCTATCGTAAACGCTATGCGATGCCTATCAACTCAGTTTCAGCGTTCACAAACGGCTTAGGATGAACGACGAGCAGCTTAGACAGCTTAGACTAGACAAAGAAGCCCATTTCCTGACCGATCGAAATGATGCGGTCATGAGCTTGGGCCACCGCATCTGCCGGAGTGGCACCCTGGGCGATGATCTGCGCCATCATGTCGGTCAACACCGACTGTGCGGCGATGGCGTCGAAGAGCGGGCTGGGTTGCGCCGGCCACGAAGCACCTAGGTGGTCACCCTGGGCGGCTTGCCCCATCCGGGCCAAGTTGGGATCAGCATCGAATGCCTCAAGCACCTCATCCATCTCGTAATACCCGGAGTATGCGGGCAAGAAGAGACCAGCCGAGACCAACGAGATCGGCAAGAAAACCTCGGGGAGCAACATGTGCTTGGAGAGTTCCTTAGAGAGATCCTGATTGCTGGCGCCACGCGGGATGATAAATTGGCCACCGCCACCGGATTCTAACTTCCGCCCCAACGGCCCAGTCCCTGTCTCTAAAACAACCGTATCCTCAAAGACGGGCAGACCATCGGCCTTGGCATTGGCGTAGACACTAGCTGCATTGTGAGTGTAAGCAATAGTACCGGCCAAGTAGGCTTCGTTATTGCTGGAGTCGGTCCAGCTCATGATGCCTGGCGGCAACATCGGCGCATACGTGTCGCTGGTGTAGATCTCGGCCAGCCACTCGACCGCAGCAACCGTCTCGGGCGAGTTGAAGGTGACCTCGCTGATGTCTTCGTTGGTGTAATGGCCACCCCAGTTTTGGATGATGGTTTCGACGGTACCTGTGGCATCACCACCGCTGTTGACGGTCAGCCCCCAACCGTACATGTTGTTGTCCGGATCAGAGACTGCCAAAGCGGCCTCGCGGCGCTGCTCATACGTGGCCAAGTCGGTCAGCGGATCGTAACCGGCATTTTCAAAGACGCTGCGGCGGGCAAATTGGCCACTACCATGCATCATATAGGGGATTGCGTACCATTCACCGTCGATGATGTTGACGTTCTTTTGGCCGAACGGCGGTTCACCATAGAGTTCGGTCGTCTCCGCCACGGTATCGCTGACGATCTCGAGTGCATCTTGCGAGTAGAGCTGTTGCACCAGGCGGATATGGTAGACCAAGTTTGGGGGATTGCCAGCGGCCACTTCGGCCAGCAATTTGGGGACAAAGTCTTGATTGGCTTCAGCGGCAACGGTTGTTGTTTCAACATTCACATTATTGGCGGCGCCCCAATCTTTAACAGCATTGGCAAAGAGTTCTTCCATCTCGGCGAAATATTCGCGACGATGAGCGACCAACAGGTTCGCCCCCTCTGCGGCTGGTGCGGCCGCTTCCCCACTGCTGGCTGCAGGTGCGCCGCCCGGTGCCACTGGAGCACAAGCAGCCAATGCAGCCATGCTCGCCATACCACCCATTATTTGCAACGCTTGACGGCGCGTTAGGGTACGGCGTAGTGGATTTTGCATCTCTGACATAGAATCCTCCCTGTTTTAAACAAAAATTTGACAATGTGGTGGAGCAAAAGAATAAGCAAGCAAGCTATTGGTGCTGATCAAGCAAACTTGGAGAGAAAGCTTGCTTTAGATAACTTGCTTGGACGAAAGCAGCTGAACCGAAAGACTGGCCGAAATCAAGGTTGCGTGTATGATGGGCCAAGCAAATTTTTGCTTACCCGAATTTCAGTCAGATTTCTAAATTCATATAACAGAGAAAGGCGTGCCACACGCTAAGAAAATTATTGGGAGCATACGAGCGGCGCTGCTATTGTAGCTTAAAAAACACAAGCCGTCAATCACCTTATCTCTTTTGTAGTAAGTGAAATTGGAAGCTCTAGGGTACAACGACTTCAACACCCTTCTCGACACTGGTTTCGTATGGAGTATTGTTCAATGTCTACAGAGAATCTACCTGAACTTTCCCCGCGCTTAGCGACCTATTTACATGACTACCAATTCGAGCCGATCTTGCTAGGCCGTTCGAGTGCAGCCGTCTACCGACTTATCCACCCGCAACAAGCAACACTTTTTCTCAAATTGGGGGCTGCTGGCACACTCGTAGCTGAAGCCAGACGGTTGGGCTGGTTGGCTGGCCGATTGCCCGTGCCGGAAGTGCATCACTTCATCCAAACACCCACGCATGACTATCTTTTACTCTCTGCAATCCCCGGCGTGGAAGCCAGTGATCCCAGCCAAGCGGCAGATCTCCCCGCGATGATCCGGGGATTGGCCGCGGGCTTGCGGCTGCTGCACGCGCTGCCCATTGATGATTGCCCATTTGACGAGACCTTTCCCAGCAAATTGGCGCGGGTCCATCAACGCGTTGCTGCTGGCTTGATCAACACCGATGATTTTGATGAAGAACGGCAGGGAAAAGATGTGGAGGAATTGTTAGCGGAGCTGCTCGCCAAAGCCCCTGCGCAAGAGGATTTGGTTTTCACACACGGGGATTACTGTTTGCCCAACATCCTCTTGCAGGGGGACCAACTTTGTGGCTTTATCGATCTAGGCCGGGCTGGGGTTGGCGATCGGTATCAAGATCTGGCCCTGGCGGCGCGCAGTTTGGCCTATAACTTTGGTGCAGAATGGGTGCCGCATCTCTTCGCCGCCTATGAGATCGAACCAGACGAGGCCAAGATCCACTTCTATCAGCTGCTCGATGAATTCTTCTGATGTCGTTACAGCGCCGGGAAACCGCTAAACGCTATTCCTGGTCGCCGTAACAGCACAATAAAGGGTACACCGCGCTGCTGCCAATCGACGACAGCATCTTGCAAGATACTGCGGGCAATGGCCCAATCCTTTGGCGATTGCGCTGCGAAATGGCGCGCATCATCATACAAGAGCAGATAGCCACGCGCCGGTGCCCAAGCCAACTCGGTAATCACTTCCTCGAACGCATCCCAGTTGTAACCAAAATAAGATGGGAAGGCCATACTCTGGGCACAAGCCTGCAAAAAGCTAGCTTTGTCGTGGATGGTGTTCCCATCCAAATAAAACCCTCGCCACGACCGATCAGCGGCCATTGCTAAGAGTTGCGCTGGGCTCACTCGTGAACGGAAATCATACACCCCGGGACGAATGACGCCGGTAAAGAGCGAGGTCAACCGTGTTGCTTTCATTCGATCACCTCACGAAAGCTCGCATAATGATCATCCGTGTAATAGAGTTCGCCGTCATCTCCAGCGACAATCCGCCGCGCCCCACGATGGTTTATCCCTGGTGTGATCACTGTAAATTCCCGATAATAGCCCCGTGGCTTGTCAGGTAATAATCGCTCCCGATTCTGAAACGTAATCCCATCTCGGTCAAAGGGGAAGGGCCCGTCCGACGCAATCAACTCGATGGTTGTCTGCGCTTCCGGCGGCAATTGGTCCAGCCGCACAGTGGGCAGATTACTGTACCTACGCGGGGGAGATGTCGCGGTCGGCGGGACGCTTGTACTCGTAGGCGGGACAATGGTGGCCGTCGGTGCGTCGCCGTGGGATCAGAGACCAACACAACGCTACCAGAGGGATCGATCTGGTCGCGCAACAGGGTACTCCCCAATTCCGCCAGTGATTGATTATTGCTCCACCAGGCGATCACCATGATCAAGCCGGCAAGCAACAAACCACCAAGCTGCATTTTGCCCTTTTTGCCCGATGTTGAACTCGTTTTCTTTGGTTGTTGACTCATAGCGGGATCACAATCAATTACAAAATTATCTTTAGCCAGTTTTGATCGCTGTAAGCAAATTGTTACGGATGTCAGCTTACTGTTACGCGGCAATTGCGCTTTTTGCCCCTAAGGTGTTTGAGGTTGCACGGGCAAGCAGGAACCAAGAACAAGGTAAAAAGCGCAATGGCGAACCTACTCCTCAATACAATCATAACGGTAAGTCAAAAGCAACACAATACCGCACTGAAACAACAGCCAGTTTGGTATTTAGGATTCGTTTTATGGTTCATCATGGCTGTTGTGTTATTGCCGACGCCACTCGCTGCGGCACCCACCGAGGCTGATGAACAGGTCGAGCACGCCGATAACTTGGAGGGCTTGTCACGCGATGAGACCCTCTGTGGGAGCACCGCTTATCGCATCGGCGATACCGAATTGTGCACCTACGGCCCCGAAGAGATCCACACAGATTCGACAGAAGCGCTTCATGCAGCGGCTCAAGCTGGGTCGTCGGTTGACTCAATCGTCTGCGAGGGGAATGGGGTCAGCGGAGAGCGTGTGCAGGTTCTCTATGTGCGGGCCGAGGATCAACCAGATCACTATGCCGAAAACTTGGCCTTCTTTCGCCAAGTAGCCTTGGAGGCGGACCAGATCTTCGACCAGAGTGCGCATCAAACCGGAGATCATCGGCGGGTTCGCTACGTGACCGATGCCGATTGTCAGCTAGATGTGCTGCATATTGTGATTGGCGCAGCGGAGGACGATACCTTTACGGATACGGTCCAAGCTTTGCGGATGCGAGGCTTCAACGAGATGCAGCGCAAATATCTGATGTTTATGGAGTCAAACATCTATTGCGGGATCGCTTCTTCGGTCGATGATGACCGGCCCGGCGCAGAAAATCGCAGCAATCTCATTCCCGGGTATGCGCGGGTAGACCGCATCTGCTGGTCGGCCAAAGCCGTTGCGCACGAGCTGGCCCACACCTTCGGCGCAGTCCAACATAGCGCGCCAAATGCAAGCGGTGGCTGGCACTGCACCGACGGCCACGATCTCCTCTGCTACAGCGACACTCCCTATTATCCGCAAATCCAGACAGTTTGTACGGATTCACGCTATCGCACTTTGCTCGACTGCAATCACGATGACTACTTTCACACACGACCACCAGCAGGCAGTTATCTAGCCGAACATTGGAACTTGGCAGACAGCGCCTTTTTGATCAAGACGCCTGAGGATCACGTCGCTTTGCCACTGATGAAATTTTCGGTACCCACAGTGCGCGGTCAACTGATCACAGGCAACAAAGTTGTACTCAGCCTTGCTTTGCTGAATTCCAGTCAGCAACAGCCAGAGGATGTGATCCAACAAGTTGAATTTTTCCAGGATGGGATCTCGCTGGGGGTAATTACCGAAGCGCCTTATGAATTTGCTTGGCAGCCGACTGAGCCAGGTCAATCCACGTTAACTGCACTTGTCACCGATCACTATGGGGCTTCGCAAACGTTGGAACCAGTTACAGTGAATATTACGTCATTGCAGGTTCACTCACAACAGCTCGAGCGCGGTGGCATCTGGGTGACGCTCCTCCCAATAGTGAGCAATTAACCATCAACAAGCAACTTAGCTTCAGAACCCAGGCTTCAGCTGAAGCCTGGGTTCTTCATTCAGCGGATCAGGCGAACCACTTGGTGCCCGGCCATTGATATTGGCGAGCCACTTCTTCGTCCAATTCCACCCCAATACCGGGACGGTCAGTCATCTGGATATAGCCATCTTTGATAATGTCTGTCTTTTCCTTGATGATGGTCGTCCAGTAGTCGCGGTGCAACCAGTGATACTCCAGCACGACGAAATTGGGCACACTGGCGCAGACATGAGCCGAAGCGAGTGTCCCAATCGGTGAGGAGACATTGTGCGGCGCAAAGCCCATGTAATAGAGCTCGGCCATATTGGCGCTCTTGCGGCCTTCGCTCAACCCGCCGCACTTGGGCAAGTCCGGCATGATGATATCGACAGCCTGTTTCTCGATCAGCTCGCGCAGACCATGGCGCAGGTAGAGATTCTCACCGGCACAGATTGGGTTTTTGCTGTGCGACTTCACCTCGCGCATGGCATCGATATTTTCCGGCGGTACCGGCTCTTCGATCCAGAGCAGGTGATACGGTGCTAGATCCTCGACAACCCGGATCGCACTGGAGGTGTCCAAGCGCGTGTGGATATCCACGGCCACAGCCACACCTTTGCCCGCGGCGGTTGTCACCATGTCGACCAGCTCGATCATGCGCTCGTGTTCGATCTGCCCGGCATGATAGTTGTACTGATCTTTGACCACAGTAAAGGTCTGCGTGCCGCGGGTGGTGCTGTAGGCGCCGATGTCAATGTCCACCTTCAAGGCTGTAAAGCCGCGCTCCAACACGCCATCGACCACTCGCTTAATGGCATCGAAGTCCATGCCAGGGTCGATCTCACAATCAGCATAGACCCAGACTTTGTCGCGGAACTTGCCCCCCATCAACTCGTAGATCGGCGTCTTTAACGCCTTCCCTTTGAGGTCCCACAAGGCCAATTCGATGCCGGTCAACGCTGTGATCAGCGCGCCGCCCGTGCCACCATCAAAGACATGCCCGCGACGCATCCCCTCGAAGATGGCATCAATCTCAAATGGATCGCGGCCGATTAGCTTGGGTTCCAGATATTCGATGGTGGCGATTGCTTGGGTACCACCGTGAACGCATTCACCCAACCCGGTGATCCCGGCATCGGTCTCGATTTTAACCCACAAATGCATGCCGTGGCCGCGCGTGGCCGCGGTCTTGATCGAAGTAATTTTCATACCCTGTCCCTGCGCTTACTTTCTGTTTTAGCCGTGCCCAACATAGACGGTCTTGGTACGGGTGTAGAATTCGATGGCAGACTGACCTTGTTCCTTGAAGGTATTGGCGCTGGAATTTTTAAAACCGCCAAACGGTGCCTGCAGCGCCAGACCGGTGGTCGGTTCGTTGATCTTGACGACACCGGCTTCGATGCGGTTGGCGAATTGGAAGGCCTTTTGCAAGTCGTTGGTGACCACGCTGGCGGCCAAGCCAAAACCGATGCCGTTGGCCTTTTCGAGCGCGTCGTCGAAATTCTTGGCGCGGATAATGCCGATCACCGGCCCAAAGATCTCTTCCTGGGCGATGCGCATCCCCGGCTCAACCTGGTCAAAGACAGTCGGCTGGACATAATAACCACCATTTTGCCCGGCCTTATCACCACCGATCAACAATTTGGCCCCTTCTGATTTGCCGACCCCGATGTATTCCAAGTCTGTCTGCAATTGGTCTTCGCTGACGGCGGGT
>CAZMRA010000055.1:12640-21296 GCA_964568485.1 uncultured Caldilineaceae bacterium
CGCAGCGTTGGTGAGCGCCTCGACAAAGGCGGCAGCAGCCCCTTCTTCGACGATCACGCGGCTGGTGGCGGTGCAGGCCTGGCCGGTCAAGCCAAAGCCACCGGCCACGGCAATGCTCACGGCCTTGTTGATATCGGCATCATTCAGGACAATGGTGGGGTTCTTGCCGCCCATCTCCAACTGCACGCGGGTCAGATTCTTCATCGCCTTTTCGTAGATGCCCATGCCCACATTGACCGAACCAGTGAAGCTGACTCCGGCGATCTGCTTGCTGCTGACGAGCGTATCACCGACCGTGCGGCCTGAACCGGTCACCAAGTTGACCACGCCCTTGGGCAGCCCAGCTTCGAGCAGCACTTCGATCAACAAGACGGCACTGTGCGGCACCAATGAAGCCGGTTTGAAGACCACAGTATTGCCATAGACCAGTGCCGGCGCCATTTTCCAAACTGGAATGGCAATGGGGAAATTCCACGGGGTGATGAGCGCAATGGCCCCCAACGGCTCGCGGCGGGTGTAGAGCAGTTCGCCCGCCATGTTGCTAGGCAGGACTTGCCCACCCATGCGCCAGCCTTCGCCGGCGTAATACTTGAAGATGTCGCGCGCCCGCAGCACTTCGCCTTTGGCTTCGGCCAGGGTCTTGCCTTCTTCGCGAGTCAGCGCTTTGGCCAACTCGTCCTGACGGGCATCGATGATTTGCGATGCCTTGTCGAGGATGGCCCCACGCGCGGGTGGCGGCAAGTTGGCCCAGCCAGAGAGTGCCTCGTTGGCCGCGGCAATTGCCCGCTCCACATCCTCTTTGGTGGCCGAAGGGAAGGTGCCGATCACATCATTGGTATCGGCAGGATTACGATTTTCGAAGGTCGCGCCATCGGCGGAATCGACCCATTCACCCGCAATATAATTCTTGAATTGTGTCATAGAATTTTCTCCGAAAACTGTAGAGACTCACAGTAAGTGGTGGAGATGCATTCATCAGCCATCTCCACCCGACGTACATGGATGTGCGCATTAACGCTTCGCTAGCGCGGCTCGCAACAAAATCCGTTCACTTGCGGTGAGCTGCGCCTGATCAAGCTGGGCGAGCGGGACAAATTCAGCCCCTAGCTCATAGCCGCCCACCTCTTTGGCCTCAGGTCGCCAATGGCGTGGTGTCGCCAGATAGACAATCTGCGCAAAGTCTGGGTGCGGGTAGCTAATCTCAGCTGCCTTTGGCGTCAACCGGAAGAGATGGCGGAAGCCAAGTAAGTCACCGACTTCCACCTCCCAGCCGGTTTCTTCCAGCACTTCGCGCATCACCGTTTCCAGATAACTTTCGCCCGCTTCACGCCGCCCGCCAGGCAAAACATGATATCCCGAGGGATCTTGCACCCGCAGCACTTGCTCACCGTTCAGCACCAACGCCCGTACCGAAGTGATAAACTCATCTGGCGGCAGCTGATCGTGCAAATAGGTATGCACTTGCAGGCGTGCTAACGGCCACTCGTAATATTCTGGCGCTTCGGCCTGCAAGGGTGCAATAAATGATTGCAAAGGGCTGGTGTAACTGCCCATCTTAAGCGACGGTATTCTCCAGGGTGTGGTCACCAATCGTGATGCGCACCACATCGCCACTTTGAAGGGTAAAGTCGTCTCCAGGTACGATGCCGGTGCCGGTCATCAACAAGACACCGTGCGGGAATTCGATCTCGCGGCACAGATAGCTCACCAGATCGGGCAGGGTGCGCTTCATCTGGCTGATGGCAGTGTCGCCAGCAAACACTTGGGCGCCGCCGCGCTCGATCTGCAAGTTGACCGTAAGCGCGCTCATCTCTTCAGCGCTCAGCAATTGAATGCCAGGCCCCAACCCACAGGAACCGGTGTAGGTTTTGGCTTGCGGTAAATAGAGCGGATTTTCGCCCTCGATGTCGCGCGAGGACATATCATTGCCCACAGTGTAGCCGACAATTTCCTGAAAAGCGTTGATCACCAACGTCAATTCGGGCTCCGGCACATTCCAAGTGGTATCCTTACGGATGCGCACCTGTTGGCCTGACCCCACTACCCGCCAGCCGATCTGCTTGAAGAAGATCTCCGGGCGCTCGGCGTCATAGACCTTGGAGTAGACATCCGCCGTGGTTGATTCGGCCATGCGGGCCGCGCGGCTGCGCAGATAGGTCACGCCGCTGCCCCAGACTTCCTGGTTAGCGTCGACCGGCGCAAGTAATTCACCGGCAGCTGGTTCGCTCAAAGACAATGATTGCAACAGACCCAAACTTGCTTGGCGGGGCATGGCCAGCAACGATGACAAGGTGATTCCGCTGGGCAGAAAATTGCCGTCCAAGGCCCAGCGCGGACCGGCGAGCGTTTGGTGTCGAGACAGATACATGAGTGACTCCCTCAGTTGGTGGCAGACATGGCACAATAATAAGAGGATGGTCGGAACCGTAACTGCTAGTTCCGAGTTAAGTAAGACACAAACAGGGCTTAGCAACCGCAGCTACCCGATTTCATCATTCCTTGTTTTTTATCGCTGGGAGCTGCACAAGCTGTGGATCAAGTTCTAAAAATTTACCTAGAATTAATTTAAGTGTACCAAGAATAAGCGTTGTCGCCAAGCTGTGGGCAAGCATCGCGTCCATTCGTCGCATCTATTTGCGACATCTGGCGTTCGGCCGCTTAATCGCAGAAGGATTTATCAATTCTGAGCGATAAATAGAATATCGGCGATAATTCAATCCGCTCAGCCGCTACCATCTATCCAACCAAGGGGGTTCCAATGTTACGTAGGTTGATGATCTTACTATTTATCTTGACCATGGCAATCGGTGGTGTAATGCCACTGCACGCCGCAGAAGAATTGCCGCCACCCTTCTGTGGTGATTTGGATGAAGAAGATTGCGATCTGCTGCATGAGTCAGCCGAAGCCATGTTGGGTCTGGAGAGCTACTCCACTGAGATTGCCTATATTCTCTACCAACAAGGCATTCCGGAATTACCGGCCGATTCAGAAGCGGCGTTGCGGATTGCAGGCAGCTACAGCTTCGATGATGCAGCCCGGTCTGCCCTGCGCACATTTGCCATCATCAGCCGGGCCGACCCGGTAGAGGCAGTCGCCGCCATCAGCGAAACCCCAACCCTCTTGACCGACCTCTATGGTGGCATGCAGGCCGATCTGAGCCTTACGTTGGATCTCTCGTCTAGTTGGTTGAAGACCATTGAAGAAGAGTCTGACATGGAATGGACAGCCGAGACGTCCGTGATTGTCCGCTTGGTAGATGGGGTACTCTATCTGAACATCAGCGAACTCAAGCCCTTGATCTCTGATCTGGAAGATGAGCAAGACTGGGTCGCCTTTGAAATCGTTGCGGCCATCCAATCGTTGATTGACGAGGGGACTATCCAAGCGTTAGCTGCGGATGTCGCCGCCAGCACCGAAGGCCGCTCGGTTTGGGGGATGGACCCAACTATGCTCAACCTGATCACCACCATGCGCGCAACCTTTGGCCGCCCAGAGGTACTCTGGCCGTACATGGAAATTGAGCGGCGGCGAGATGTCGTGCTGGATGATGGGCAAGATGGCGCCTTCTTCGAGACGGAATTTGACACGCTCGATTTTATTCTCAGCGACGATTTCCGCGATGTGATGACACAGGTATTACAGGTTGCCGCGGCCAGTGATGGTGAGTCCATGACGGCGCAAGAGATCAACGAGATCGCCGGGCTCTTCTGGTTCTTGGCCCCCTCGCTCTTCCGCGACCTGGAAGTGAGTGGCACCAGCACCATTGGCGTGGACGACGCCTATCAACACGAGGGACGCACCATCTTTGATTGGGATCTCACCGCGTTGGTGCAAATGATTGCCTCATTTGATCCGGAGATAGGCAGCACGCTGGCCGATGAGATTTTCATCACCTTCACCACAGAATTTACGAATTCTGCGTTTAACGAGCCGGTGACCGTAACCGCGCCAGAGGATGCTGAGATTCTGCCCTTCGAGGAATTCGAAGACTTCAACTAATCTTCACTGTCTATAAACTCATCCACAGATGATTGCTGAGCATCTGTGGATGAGTCGCTTTTCTCAACTGCTCATTAGCTTCCCTGCGCTTTTCTCCACGCCTCATACTCGGCTTTGGTCGCCTCATCCGGCGGATAGACGCCCAGAATGCTGGCCCCACCGGCGACCTTCTGCTGGATAAATTCTTCCAGCCGCTCTTGCTCGTAAGCAGCATGGGCCACTTCTTCGGCCACATGTGCGGGGATAGCAACCACACCTTCGCCATCGCCAACCATCACATCCCCCGGCATCACCAACACCCCGGCACAACCGATCGGCACATTGATATCCACCGGATGATGCAGCAAGAAAGAAGTGGCAGCATGAGCCGCTTTGATATACGAAGGCAGTTCGAGTTCCCGATAGCCGGGCGTGTCGCGCAGCGCGCCATCGGAGACCAACCCCGCCGCGCCACGTGCCTTAATCCGTGTGGCCAAAATATTGCCCAACGTAGCGGCCCCCACTTCACCGCGGGCATCGATCACCAACACATCGTCGGCGTTCACACTTTCAACCGCGATTCGTTGAATGTTCTTGGTATTATCGTACAACGTATCGACCAAATCTTCGCGCGTCGGCACATAACGCAAAGTGAAGGCATAGCCGACCATCCGCAAGTCGGGCCGGAGTGGAAATAGCCCTTGTAAAAAGGTATTTCGAAAACCCCGTTTTTGCAATTGGGCAGTCAGCGTTGCGGTAGACACAGTCCGCAACTTGGCAAACGCATCCGCAGTTAAGGTTACTGGGCGTTGGGAAGCAGTCATAGGCACTCTCATTTGGAAATATGGCTGGTGAACAGTTGGTCGGCACGCCATTGACCAGCACTTTCGTTTCCTGGCCAATGGCTGGAGCCCATCCATTATACCCAGAACCACGCCAATCGGAGAAGCGCTTCGACGCTGGTTGCCATCCTCAAGCCCGAGCACTCGGAGCAAAGATGCGCCGCGCTGCTTGGCGTAGTGTGAATGCGCTCAACCATTGCCCAAGTTGTTGCCGAATCGGCGTTCTGACTGGTGTGCCCTCGTTCAGCACTTGCTGGATCAACTGCTCATGCTTGGCAGTGGCAATCAATTCAGCGTGGCGGATGCGATGTAGGTCGTATTCTGATAAGTGATAAGTAAACATTTTTCCTCTTTACAGGTTACCCTCAATGAAATTCCTTAGACTCTCGATAGTCACATTCTAGGAAACGAGCGTCTCTCACGCGTAGGCTGAGGCGTTTACTGGAGCGTCTTTTGGCCGCAATATTGAGCGATCGCCAAATTTGAGTAGAAGACCAGGCTTTAGTAGGATTAGATTATTGACCTCGGCGCCCGAGCTTGTATGAGGGAAGCCCACCATGGAACTCAAGCTATATCTCTTTGGCCCGCCACGGGTGGAGCGCAATGGCCAGCAAGTGGAGATCCCCTTGCGCAAGGCGCTAGCGCTGTTCGCCTATCTCGCAGACACGCGGCAATCCTACAGTCGCGATCTCCTCGCGACCCTCTTCTGGCCCGACAAGAACCAGCAGATTGCACGCGCCAACTTGCGCCGCACCATCCATGCCTTAAGGCAACTGCTGGATGAGCATTTATTTGAAGCCTCCGCCGAGCAGATCACACTGCGTACTGATGCGCCCATCTGGCTCGATGTTGAGCAATTCCAGCAACAGTTGGCTGCAGCGAATTTGCCATCCCTGATAGAAGCGGCAGATCTCTACACGGCGGATTTCATGGCTGGGTTTACGTTGCCCGACTGCCCCGAATTTGATGATTGGCAATTCTTCCGCCGCGAGGAGCTGCGGGGCTCATTTGCAACCTTGTTAGAGCAAGTGGTTTCAACCTACGAAGCAGACCAAAAATGGGAAGAGGCGCTTCGCTATGCGCGCCGCTGGCTGGCACTCGATCCGCTGGAAGAAGCGACTCATCGCCGCCTCATGCAGCTCTATGCGCAAGTCGGGCAGCTAGGCGCGGCCCTCCGCCAATACGAGGAATGTGTGCGCATCCTAGCGGAAGAGCTGGATGCCCTGCCTAACGAAGAAACGACAGCCCTCTATCAGGCAATACGCACCCGCCGCCTGCCATCTCCCAACAAAAGCAGCGACACTGAAACGCAAGAAGCAACAACTCAAGCATCAATATCCGCTGCTTCCATACCCGCCACCTTAGCCCAGCCTTTACCAGCGCAGACGACGCCCTTTGTTGGCCGTCGCCAGGAGCTAGCTGAGCTGCTTTACCGTTTGGCAGAGCCGGATTGTCGGTTATTGACCCTGGTAGGGCCAGGAGGCATTGGTAAGACTCGCTTGGCCTTGGCCGCCGCCCAAACCATTCTGGAGCTGGCATCATCACCGGGCCAGGAGCAGCCAACCCTCAACCGCCAAACGCTCCAGTTTCAGGACGGCGTCTTCTTTGTCCCGCTCCAGCCAGTCAGTACGGTCAGCGGCATTGTGCCTGCCATTGCGGCGGCGCTGGGTTTTCAGTTTTACAGTGGCGCGCCGCTGCAAGAGCAACTGTTGGGCTTCTTGCGGACCAAACAGCTACTGCTGATCTTGGATAATATGGAGCATCTACTGGCAGGAGCAGATCTCATTGTGGAATTGCTGGCCGGGGCACCGGGGCTCAAGCTGCTGGTAACCTCACGCGAGGCGTTAAAACTGGCGGAGGAATGGTTTCATCCCCTGGGCGGGATGCGCCTGCCCCCTTCGTCGCTGATCCATGCCGGCACGGCCCCTGACGCACCCATAGAAAAGCTGAGCGCTTTTGGCGCGGTGCAATTGTTTATCCAGACCGCTCGCCGCACCGTTGTCAATTTTCAGCCAGAGCAACACCAGGAGCAGATCGTACGCATCTGCCGCCTGGTTGATGGGATGCCACTGGGCATTATTCTGGCGGCGTCGTGGCTCAAGGTGCTCTCGTGTGCCCAGATCGCTCAGGAGATAGAGCGGGGGATCGATATTCTGGTGGCGCGCCATCAAAATATACCCGAGCGCCACCGCAATATGCGTGTCGTTTTGGAGCAGTCGTGGCAACTACTTGATGATGAGGCCCAACGGGTGCTCAAACAACTTGCGGTCTTTCGCGGCGGCTTTCGCTACGAGGCAGCCGCAGTCGTGGCCGGCGCCAAGATGCCCACCTTGGCCGATCTGGTCGATACAGCCTGGGTCTACCGCTCGCCCGATGAACGCTATCACATGCACGAATTGCTGCGCCAGTTTGCACAACAACAACTAGCATCCCGTGCGGATGAGGAAAGGGCAACCTGTACGCGACATAGCGACTATTACCTGCGCTTTCTGAGCGCACAGTCGTCGCTACTGGTTGGCCGGGCTAGGCAAATCGCATTGGCGGAAATTGCCCAGGAAATCGAAAATGTACGGGTAGCCTGGCAATGGGCTACCCAGCAAGAGAATCTTGATGCCTTGCATGAGGCCGTCGAGCCGCTCTATCATTTCTACCAGATTCAGAGCCGCTATCAAGAAGGGAAAGATCTCTTTGTCCAGATGTGGGAGCAGTTACGACCGTTGAGTGGGCGCAACGAGCGTTCAGCCGCGACGAGCACACTGACTCGGATCTTGGCTCGTTGTGGGGCGTTTTGTCACTTTCTTTGCGAGTATGACGTAGCTGAACGCTATCTGGAAGAATGTCTAGCCTTGATCCAACGCATGGGTGATCAAGCCGAACTGGCTTTTGTGTTCAATTTTCTGGGTCAACTAGCTGTATGGAAAGGGGATCAGGCACTGGCCCAACGCTACCTCCTCGACAGCCTCTCCATCAGCCAGGCGAACGGTGACCAGAGTGGTGCGGCGAGTGCGCTCGAAAAGCTAGCCAATCTCACCCATGCCACCTTTGGCGAATATGCCAGAAGCAAACTGCTCGCTACCCAGAGTTTGGCCCTCAGCCGCGAACTGGACCACCCAGACCGGATCGCTTATGCGCTCGACACGCTCGGCTTTGTTACTTTCTGTTTGGGGGAGTATGCCGATGCCGAGCGTTGCTATCGGGAAAGCCTGAGCTTGTTTGAGATGATCGGTGACCAATATGGTGCGGCCATGGCGCAAGGCGGGATCGCGCTGGTCCTCTGGGCGATGCCAGGGGACAAACAGGCCGAAGCCATCGACTATTTTGAGAAAAGTCTACGCACCTGCCGCGCGATTGGTCATCAGGGGCAGGTAGCCGGTCGGCTCGCCGGGCTGGCCCGCATTGCCAATGATCAGGGAGAATACGAAAAAGCGCAGCAGCTTGCCCACGAAGGGCTGATCCTCGCTCGTGAAGTGGGTAGCCCCGTTTATCTCTCGCACATTCTCTATTCCCTCGGCCAGGCAGCCTATGAAACCGGCGCGCTACCTAGTGCGCGGAATTACTTGATGGAGGCCCTCCAGCTGAGTGCCGAGACTGGACTCCTGGCCAATCTTGCCATTGCCCTATTCCACTACGCAGCGCTGCTGATCAAAGAGAGTGCCCAACAGCCAGGCCAGGCGATCAACAAGCAGACAACCGCACTTGAATTGCTTCAGCTCGTCCAGAACCATCCAGCCACTTGGCATATCTACAAAACACGCGCCGCGACTCGTCTAGCGGAACTCGCGGCGCAATTACCACCGGACGTTGTGGCCAGCGCCCAGACCCAGGCCGAGCGCTA
>CAZMRA010000056.1:0-21203 GCA_964568485.1 uncultured Caldilineaceae bacterium
CCAGCCTGACGACGTTGGCTTGGTTGCTCTGGCTGGCGTGGCTCTATACTGGTCACCGCTGGCGCGATCTGATTGGTTCCGGCGTGCTCATGGGCTTGGCTTGGCTGACTAAAACCCCGGCCATCTTTCTCGTGCCTGCTGGAGGCATTTTGTTGTTCTTACCGCAGATTTGGCGTGCCAAGCGCCGGTCATCTCCGCTGACTGTTGCGGACTCGCTGCGAGCATTCGTGATCTGGGGGGCCATTGCCACGGCCACCTTTGTGCTGCTTTGGCCTGCGATGTGGGTTGATCCACTAGGCACGTTGCGCGGCATCGGCTTAGAGATGGGTGAATATGTGGCCGAGCATGTCAACCCGAACTTTTTCTGGGGAGAGATCACAGCTGATCCGGGGCCGTGGTTTTATCCGGTCGCCTGGTGGCTACGTACCAGCCCCGCCGTGGTGCTCGGCGTGATATTGGTCATCTGGTTGGCTTGGCGCCGCCAGCTTCCGGCACAGCTACTCGTCCGCCAGAGTGTACTGGGGCTGGCGCTCTTTGCGCTCATCTTTGCCCTGGGCATGAGTGTCGGTTCCAAAAAGTTTGATCGCTATCTGTTGCCCGCCTTCCCGGCCCTGGCTGTGATCGCATCAATAGGCTGGGTGGGACTGGGGCAACGCTTGTTCCCGCTTAGGCAGGTAGCCTGGTTGGTGGGAGGCGCCGCCGCTTTTTTGATCCACGGCCTGCTGGGCTTTCTGCACTATCCCTACTACCTCACCTACTACAATCCACTGGCCGGGGGCATTCAACAAGCCGAACGGATCTTGATGGTCGGCTGGGGTGAAGGCTTGGATGCCGCTGCCGAGTGGCTCAATGCCCAGCCAGATGTGGAGACGGCGCGCATCGTGGCTTGGTATGGCGACGGCCCTTTTTCGTATTTCCTGCGCAGCCGGCAGCCGGTCTACTCCTTTTGGTCGCCAGATTATTGGTTGAATGTCGATTATGCGGTGACTTACGTCAACCAGTGGCAGCGCCTGATCCCCTCGCAGGGCATGACCGATTATTTCGACGGGTTGCCCGCAGCCCATACGGTTGAAGTGGCTGGCTTCCCCATCGCCCGCATTTATGATCTGCGCGATCGCACGGCGCCCGAATTTACGGGCATCTTTGTTGAGAGTGCCGGTGATCTGGGCGACGATTTCCGGCTGATGGGCTACACGCTGGAGAAACGGCACTATCTCAGCGGTGATTCGCTGGTCTTGCGCACCTATTTGCGGCGCACGGGCGAGGCGGCAGAGACCGCGCAGGCGACGCTCCATTTGCGCGATGCTGCTGATGTGAGTCTGGTCCAGCACAGCCAAGCCTTGGCCATGCCGCTTTCTGCCAATGGTTATTTGGTGGTCGATTACGAGCTGACCGTGCCGCCCACCGCCGCGGCGGGCATCTATACGCTCACGCTGGCCATTGCAGATGCCGAGCGCCCCGTGGTGACGGTGGATGTGGATGCCGCACAGACGACGCCATTGCAGGCCGATTGGGGGGTGGTGCGGCTGCTCAGGGCGGAGTGGCCCCGCCAAGTGACCATTGGTGAGTCGTTCTTGCTTGGGTTGCAGGCCGAGGGGCAAGTGGATGGCTCGCTCAAAGTCTCGACTCGCGTTCTCGATGCGGAGGGCGCGCTTGTGGCGCAGGCAGATACGCTCCTCACGCCAGAATTGCAGGTGGAGTTGCTGATCCCCGAGGGATTACCAGCGGGCAATTATGCGATCCGCGTGGTGGTGTATGATCCGGAAACGTTGGCGCCCTTCCCGGACCAAGCGGGCAATGTTGAGACAGCCTTGCCTGAAGTGACGATCACGGCGCGCTGATCGGTAATTCGCCGAGTTGTACGTGATCGGCAACTGCTTGGCCAGCAGCATCCAACAGGGGCAGGCGGGCAAAATCGGTTTCTTCGTACAAGCCAGTGCGCAGTGGATAGGTGCCCGCTGGCGCATCGTCCGCAATGGGGATGGTATAGTGGTCGACGATCAACTCGCCGGGGTACCAACTCGTGGTAGGGCGGCGGTTGCAGGCCGGAATGCCATCTTGCTGGGCCACCATCACCCCATCGCCGTAGAAAGCTTGGTTAAAGACTTTATAGGCCGGTAAGCCGCCGCGCTGAGCGCGCCAGTAGATGGTCAACGTGAAGGTGTCACCCGGACGCAGCGGGGCTTCATAATCTAACTCGTACCCCTCCAACCACACTTGATCACCCAAATTGGCGTGCAGCGGATTGGGGATCGGCGGTTCGATGACCGGATAGCCCAGGGCCAACTCGGTCAGGTTGCGCCGATCAAATTCGGGGGCAAAGGCTTCGAGCGCAAAGTGCTGCGGCGCTGAGCCGTCTGTGCCGCCACGAGTGTAGATGGTCATCCGCGGCTGGGCTGCGCTGGTGACAACGCCCCAGGGGTGATAGCCATCCCCGGCCAGGCTCTCGGCACTGGGCTGGTGATAGGTCGACCAAAATTCCACCGTGTCGACGGCAAAATACCATTGCGCAGTGTTATCACAGCGGGGCTGCATCTGCGTGTACCAGCCGGAAATCAGATCGTCCCGCTGATTGGTCTCGTAGGCGCCGCTGAGGATCCCCTGTTCGTAGAGGGCGCCAACCACTTTCCAGCCATTGGCCAAGGGAAAACCATACAGCGCGTCGATCGTCGGCCGCTCGGGCTGATCGGCTAAAGGCGCGGGCAGTTCCCCGGTGCGCAGCGCTTCCGCCTCGGCATGGGCGAAATACCAATAGGCATGACCGCCAGCTACCAGCAGCACAGTGGCCGTTGCGCCTGCACCGATGAGGTAGGTCGGCCACTTACCGAGCAGTCGTTGGGCCTGGGCGACGAGCGTCGCGCTAACCTGCGCACAGATCAACGCCCACGGCGCCAAGAAGATATAGACATGGGTGCGCGGATAGGCCATCAAAAAGAGGGTGGCGATCAACAGACTGCCAAACCAGAGCCAGCTGATCCGCTCGGCTACTCCCAAGCGCGGGGCGATCACCACGAGCAGCAGCGCCATCACCCAGGGCAACAAGAGATAATCGCGATCGGCAAACTGTAGCCAGGTGGGTTGCCAGCAACTATAGCCGATCAGCAGGGCGAATCCAATGCCCAGCGGCGTGCCGAGCCGATTCCCCCAGCCGCGGCGCAGTGCTAGCCCCAATCCGAGCAGGCTTAGGCCGATCAACAGCCAGAGGTAGTAGACAATGTTGTAGACGCGGCTGCGCTCGTAAAAATCCTGCAGATTGTTGAAGGGGAAGGTGCGATCCGCCACGAGGCGCTGGTCAACCAAATAGCTGTAAGTGGCTTGAAAGTTGGGATGCAGCAGAAATGGCCCGTAGAAGAGCAGCACCATGCCGCCAGCGATGACTGCGGCGATCCCGACTTGTCGCCACCAAGCGCTGCTCGTGCGCTGCTGCCAGCCCAGCCAGAGCGTCAGGAAGAGCGCCGGCAAGAGGATCGAGCCGCCATCATAATGGGCGAGCAGGGCAGTGCCGGTAAAGAGGCCAGCCAAGGCAAAGCGCCCCGGCAAAATGCGACCAGCTTGCCACTGTTCGACCAGCACCAGCACGATCAGCACGGTGAACAAAAAGACCACGCTTTGGAACTGGGTAAAGCGGGCAAAGCCGATCAGATAGCCATTCAGGGCAAGCAGCAAGGGAGCGGCAACTCCGGCGACGGTGCCGCCCAAGCGCCACGCCAGCAAGCCTAGGGCGGCCAACCCCGTCAGATTCGCCACGGCAAAGGGCAATCGGGCCGTCGCTTCGGCGAGCGTTCCCTGCAGCCCCACCTGTAAGGCAGGCAAGAGAATCTCGACCGGGCCTTTGCGATGCAGAAAGAGTACATCCTCATTGCCTTGGATGACCGCCACGGCACGCAAGGCCACCCGGGCCTCGTCGGTGAGAAATTCGGCATAGCCGAGATTGAGTAAGCGCAGCAGCGCCGCGATCAACAAGACCGCCCCCAGCCCCAGCAGAAAGCGCGGAGAGGGCACAGCGCGCTGAGGACCATAGTCAGCGGGCGGCGTAAGGCGCAAATTTACCCACGCCAGGAGCAGCAACAGGCCATCAAAGGCTAGCAGCAGCAACCAGCTTGGCAGCCCGCCCGGTAAATAGCTGAGCAGCAAGGTTAGCAAAATCGCCACGGCATAACCGCTGCCCAGGCTGTAGAGCCAATAGCTGGGGCGATCCAACTGTGGATCGGCAGCGGTCCACAGGCGCACCAAGAGCAGCCCAGGCAACACACTGGTCAGCACCAGGATGGCCCCTGCCTGCACGATCGCCGGGGCATTTAGCCAGAGCAGCAAGTGCGCCACAAGGGCGGTGAGCAAACTGAGTTGCAGGGTTCTCATTCGGGAGCCACAATCTGCAAGTCGGCGAGATGCACAAAGTCGGCAATGGGATTGCCCGCCTCGTCCAGCACCGGCGCACGCACAAACCCTTCTTCGATGTAAAGCCCAGTGTAGAGCGGATAGGTGCCGGGCGGCGCATCCGCGGCCACGGGAATCTCGTGCACATCCACAATCAACTCGCCGGGGTACCAGAGCGAAGTCGGTTCGCGATCGCAGACCGGAATGGCATCTTTTTGCGCCACCATCACTCCATCGCCGTAAAAGGCTTGGTTAAACACTTTGTAGGAGGGAATGCCAGTGCGCTGCGCTCGCCAATAGAGCGTGAGGCGGAAAGTTTCGCCCGGTTTGACGCCCTCGTTTCCCTCAATCGTAAAGCCTTCCAACCAGACATCGTTGCCAAAGTTGATGCGTTGCGGATTTTGAATCGACTCTTCGATGATCGGTGAGACCAGCGGGAGCGACGGCGTCATTACGGCATCGAATTGCGGCGCATACTCTTCCAGGGCGAAGGTTTGCATCGGCGGTGGCTGGGACGGATCACCCTGCTGGTAGATCACCAACTGCGGGCGATCTTGCACGGTCACTTGGCCCCAGCGGACAAAGCCTTGCTCTTTGAGCATATCTTCGGCGTCGGCGCTGCGCAATGACCAAGATTCCAGATTGTCGATGGCAAAATACCATTCGGCCGTCGAGCCGCAGCGATTTTGGCCCCGGGTGTACCAGTGGGGAATCCACAAATAGCGCTGATTGGTCTCGTAATCCCCTTGCAGGACGCCGCTGTTGTAAAGTGCGCCCACAACCTTCCAGCCGTTGGCCAGCGGGAAGCCATACAAGCTGTCGACTTCTTTGGTGTAGCTCGGGGTCCAATAGCCCGTGGGATGATGTTCCGGCCACGTCTTGAGGACTTCGACGCGATGATGCACATAGTACCAATAATCATATCCACCCAGGCCGAGCACCAGGATCGGCAGGCCCACGCCAGCGAGCGCATATCGGGCCGTAGGCGTGACCATCTGGGCTAGCCTTGTCCATCCGCTGGCGAATAGGTGTCCCACCAGCAAGGCCCAAGGCACAAAAAAGACGTAGATGTGGGTGCGGGCCAGGGCCATCCCAAAAACCATCACCAGGACCAGCACGCCAAACCAAGCCCATAGCAGGCGCAGTTCAAACCGTTGCCGGGGCACGAGACAGACACCGAGCAAGGCCAGCGCAAAGGGCACAATGGCATAATCGATCTCGCCGATGCGCAGCCAAGTGGTCTGCACCATGGTCCAAGCGAGCAGCAATGCCAATCCCGCGCCGAGGAGCAGCCCGCGCACGCTGCCCAATCCGCGGCGATAGGCCGTGATCAAAGCTAGCAGCACACCGCCGACCATCAGCGTCACATAGTAGCTCGAATTGTAGACGAAGGTGCGCCGGATCAGGTCGTAGAGGCTGTTGAAGGGGAAACGCTGCCCCACTACAAAACGCTGATCCACGAGATAGGTGACGGTATTTTCGATGCCGGGATGGAGCAGATAGGGCAGGTAGAAGAGGGCGAGCAGCACCGTACCCAAGCCAATGGCGGGCAAGGTCCCCCGCAGGGCTGGCCACCAGGCAAACGGTTCCCGCCAGAGCAGCGCGCCCAGCAAAAAGAGGATCGGCACGCCCACCGACAGCGCATCATAATGCGAGAGTAGCCCGGCTGCCCATAAGAGCGCGGCCAGCACCCAATACCGGCCAGCCGATTGTGGCCTTTGCCAAATGCGGTGGCAGATCACCACCACCAGCACCAGCATGAGGATCACGACACTTTGGTATTGCACAAAGCGCGAGAAGGCGATCAAATAGCCATCGAAAGCGAGTAATAGGGCGGCCAGCCAACCTGCCAAATTGCCCACCAAACGCCGACCCAACAGCCAAATGCCCACCAAGGCGGCTAGATTGGCCAAGGCAAAAGGCAGCCGCGCCGTGGCTTCGTTTAGTTGGCCTAACACCGCAAACAAAAGCGTAGGCAGGACGATCTCAGTGGGGCCTTTTTTGTGCAAGAAGAGGACATCTTCGTAGCCTTGCAAGATGGCCGCGGCTCGCAAGACGCCGCGCGCTTCGTCCCCGTGAAATTCGGCATAGCCCAGATTGATCAGCCGCAGGAAACCCGCCACCCCCAGCAGGATCACCAGGCCGGCCAGGCTCCATGCTGATAAGTTGCCGCTGAAGGTCGCACTTACCCCGCCGCGGCGCAGGTGCCAGCCAATCAAGCCAATCAGCAGCAGATCAAAGGCCAGCAGCACATGGAACTGCGACAACCCGCCGGGCAGATAGCTCAGCAAGAGCATGCCGATGATCTGGATGGCATAACCCATGGCGACGCCATAGAGCAGCCATTCCCCGCGGCTGGGCGGATCCGCATGGCGCGCAAAGAAGAGATCCACCATCAACAAGCCGGGCAACCATCCCGTCAGGAGCAAAGTCGCCACCGCTTGGCTGATCGGATTCGGGATCAGCCAGATAACAAGATGAGCCGCCGCCCCCAACAGGGCAGCGGCGGTAGGCAACAAGAACGAGCGTGGAAGATTCACTGTGGAGCGTCGATGAGATCAGCCGCGTGCGTTGACAACCTCGCGCACAATGTAGATCGGCTTGTCCTGGCTTTCGTGATAGGTACGGGTGAGCATTTCGGCGAGTAACCCCATGGTGATCAACTGCACCCCGATCACGACCAGGAGCACGGCCAACAGTAGCAACGGGCGCTGGCCGATGTTGTAGCCGAGAATTAGCTTCTGATAGGTAAGATAGAGGCCGGCCAGAACGCCCCCAAATGCCGAAAGGAGCCCCAGCGTACCAAAGACATGGATCGGCCGTGTGGAATAAGTGCCGAGAAACCAAACGGTGATCAGATCCAGCATGACGCGCACTGTGCGGCTGATGCCATATTTCGAGCGGCCAAATTGGCGGGCGCGGTGGTTGACCGCCACTTCGGTTACGGTGCCGCCTACTTGGCTGACCAGCGCAGGAATAAAGCGGTGCAGTTCGCCATAGAGCCGCACATGTTGCAAAACGTCGCGGCGATAGGCCTTGAGCGAGCAACCATAATCATGCAGCCGCACATCGGTGACATTCGAGATCAGTCGGTTGGCCAACATCGATGGCAATTTGCGGTCGAAGAAACGATCTTGACGATCTTGGCGCCAGCCGCTGACAATATCGTAGCCCTGTTCGATCTGCGCCATCAGCTTGGGAATATCCAGCGGATCATTTTGCAGGTCAGCATCCATGGTGACGACTACTTCACCGCGGGCGTGATCGAAGCCAGCTGAAAAGGCTGCAGTCTGGCCAAAATTGCGCCGGAACCGAACGATCACCAGCCGGTGATCTTCGCGGGCCCATTCGCTCAATAAAGCAAAGCTGCGGTCCTTGGAGCCATCGTCGACGACGATGATTTCCAAGGTATACCCACTTTGCTCTAGCGCACTCACCAATTGCTCGCGTAGATAGGGAATGCTCTCTTCTTCGTTATAAAGTGGAACGACCACTGAGATTTTTGGGTTTTCCATATCTGGCATATAGAACGGTGTACTCTCGGGGTGAGTCAACGGTGTGAGCGCATCAACGGTCTGTGACTGCATGCTTGTCTCCTTCGCACATTGCAACCGCAACAGTGTACACGCGCCCTATCCTTTCGTCAAAAGCGACTGAGATGGGATGGTTGCCGACAAATGCTGGACGATAGTGAACGGTCATCTAGCTGCGCTCGCCCAAGGGCAAATAAGCTGCCAAACCGCCGATGATCGCGCCGGGTAACTCATAGGGTACCGGCTGCGCCTCTTGTTCGCCGATTAGCAATTCGCCGGGCGTGGCGGCTTCCCATTTTTTGTGGCGTGCTCGGCGATGGCGGCAGACCGTCTGGATTTCATCCCGTTTGCTGATGTTCCATTCACCGGTCATCAGCTCTTTTAATTGTTCAAGCTCGTAGAAGAAGCCATCCTCCAAAGCCAACAGCCGTTCATCAACCATAGCATCGCGTGCAGCGGCCAATGCCCAGCGGCGCGTCCCTGCTAAGATATAGGCAAACGCGTGTTGCGCTTGGCTTTGCAACGTGTGCAGGGTGCCGATCCGTTGGAGCAAGGTTTGTGCTTCTTTGCGGTGATTCGCTCCGATGGCGGCCAGGAGCGGTTCGGGATTGGCCGCGACTGGAGTGATCGGCTGGCTGGGCGGCCAAGCCGCGAGGATGGCAAAGATCGCTGCTGGATCCTCTTCCCAGCGCGGGTGACGAAGCTCGCCCTCCTCCAGCGCTCGGTGACCAAAGCGACTCAAGAAAGTCTGCACAGCGGCAACGATCTGCGGTGCTGGCAGGGTGTTCTGCCAATCGGCAAAATTGCCCACCTGAAGCCAACTCGATGCTGCCGGGGCGGCGGCAAAGGCGCGAGCCAGAGATTCTAGCTCCGTCAAGATCGCGGTCTCGACCAGGTTTTGGCGCGGCGTGGCGGCTGCGATCAACGCTAGATTCGCCGGGTAGCCGGCTTGCTCGGCACTCCAGCGAATCAGCCGATTGTAGCTGCAATCCAAATTGTGGCGGGCAGCCAACCAGACCATTAGGCTGTGTGTGCCGATGTTCTCGATCTCTTCCATGATCTGCAGCACTTCGGCCTGGGTCCAGCGGAAGTCATGGGTTTTGGTGTACCAATTTTGTGCTTGCTGAGTGATCGCCTCGATCTCACTGGCTAATGTGCTTAAGAGGCGCTCGATCTTATTTTGTGCTAAACCAAATTTGATGCCGGCGAGAAAACCTGGCTTCTCCCATTTGGTGATCGGAAATGGTTGGCCGTCGATCTGGAGCGTAATCGGCTCCACTGCTGCGCCTTCGACATCACGTTGTGCAAAGATGGTCAAGTTGAGATAGGCTCGTCCCTCGTGTTGGCTCAACACACGCGCTCGCGGGGTTGGATCAAAACCCAAGCGGTCAAAATAAGTGTACCAAGCGCGCCCAGCAATTTCAGATAATACACTGTAGCTCAGTGGGGTCAGGACACCACTACAGAGCGGTCGCAAGGGGATAGTACTCCAGACCGTGCGACTGCCACGCGGTAGGCCGTCGGGAAGCCGATAATCGTACAAAGGACACCTCGGTCAGTAAATTTGAATATTAAACCGGGGTCTATTGTCGCCAGAACAACAGTAAGTGTCAATTTATTGAGGCTTAACGACTCTGCTCAGCGTTCAAAACCGTTCTCTACGGCTGGTAATCCCCAGTCCCCGACACCCCGTGAGAAGCGGTATCGGCTTAAAAAGTTGCTGGGTGCTTGCTTCCCAAGTACAATAGCAATAAGTTGATCGAGGAGGAATTATGACGGTACGACGCACTTCCTCAGCTGAACAATTCCCCGCAGCTGAGTCTAGGCTGAAATCTCAGCGCCAATTGCCCCCGAAGCCAATTTTAGTTTTTGTAGATACCGATATCGTGAGTGGCCGGGACGAATTAGCGCGCGAGCAATTGCTCAACAACCTACGCCGCTATCACACCCCCGGTGTCTCGCCGCTTTGGGTCCATTGGCAACGTGAACGGTCAGATCTGCGCTTTGCCTGCACGGTGAGCGATCTGTCCGAATTTAATGAATTTATGCTGGATGTCGTGCGCTGTGTGGAGGGTGTGCGCGAAACAACGACCATTCTCAGCTTTGGTGGTCATATTGATACTGATGTGCTGCTGGAACTAGAGATGGAAGTCAGCCCGAATAGCTCAACCGTCGCTTGCAGCGTGATGATTGACGTGCAAGCTGGGGCTGATCGAGCTTGTTTCGAGGCGTTGTTGGCACTGCCACCGCACCCGGATGTGCGACGTGTCTGGCTACTCAACTGTTACCACAGCAACGATGCTGATTTGATGATGTTGCTGTTAGGCAAAAATGAGGCCGCCATCACCGGCTATTTGATGAGCTGGATCCGCACCACGCCGGGGGTGATCGATACCGAGATGAGCAACATCCTTGATTGGCGCTGGATGGCTAGCCCGGATGATATTGTTGGTTTGTGCGAACTCTTTTTCACCGACGAACGTGTCACCAGCCGTCGGACGAATACCCGCGAGATGTCCTAAGCAAAAAAGTAGGTAGACAGCGCAACCCATGTCTACCTACTTCCCTATTTAATATTGCCCCAACTAGCGCAATTGCCAGTTTTGGTCACCCGGGCCATTCATACGGTAATAGAACGGATCATCTAGATTGATGGTCCCGCGCTCCACCGGTTGTCCGGTCATGGCCGATTTGTAGAGGCTGGCGAGGAATTCGAGCGTCGGGCGCACATCTGGTCCGCTGACTGGGGGACGTTCGCCTCGTTCGTAGGCGTCCAACAGGGCCTTTAATTGCGCCGTGTGCGAAGAAGGAATATTCTCGCCGATGTCTTGCCACTCGGCCAGCTCTGCCTCGTCGGTATTTCCCTTGAGCGCTGAAAATTGCCAATGTTCATTGCTGTAGCTGTAGAGGTGCGTCAACTCCACGGTGGCTTTCTGGAAGTCAAGACGTAGGTAAGATTCTTCGCGCGGTGACAATGCGCTGACCGTGATATTCGCCATGGCACCACTGGCAAAACGCACGCTAGCCATGGCCACATCTTCCACTTCGATGTCGCGATCCACCGTTCCAATCATCGCCCGCACTTCGACCCATTCGTCCAGCAACCAGAGTAAAAAGTCGATCGTGTGAATGCCGTGGCCCATCACTGTGCCGCCTAGCTCGGTGGCCCATTTGCCGCGCCATGGGACCTCGTAATAGGCGCGTGCGCGATACCAGGTAGTCAGCGAGTTGACTACCAATGGCCTGCCCAGCTTGCCTTGGTGGATCAACTTTTTGAGGTGTTGGCCACCCGACCCAAACCGCCATTGAAAGACGCTGGCGCAATAGTTGCCGGTGCGTGCCTCGGCCGATTCGATCAAATCCATCTCGGCCAATGAAGCACAGAGCGGTTTTTCGCACAATACCCAAGCACCCGCTTCCAAACAGAGGACGATCAATTCACAGTGGGTGCCAGGCGGCGTGGCGATATGCACCAACTGCGGCCGCGTCTGCGCCAACATGGTCCCCGCATCGGTATAGCGGCCAGGAATCGAATAGGTCTCGCAGAATTGATCTACTCGCTCGGCGTCAATATCCACCGCTGCCACTACCTGGACCCTCGCCTGTTCATGCAGCAAAGCCTGCATGTGCGATTTGGCGATCCCACCCGTACCGATGATCGCGACCCGCAAACGTTCGTTACTCATTTTGGCTTATCCCTGGGCAAAAATAAGGCTAAAAATGAAAAGAAGATAATAGTATTATACTGAATTCGCCTCAGAGTCGAAAGTCATTATCCACGCTGGCAAACACGCTGCATGATGCCGAACGATCACCATTGACTGTTCGACATACACTCCGTGCTATACTGGCGTCATACAACCTCGCATCTAATCGCACAAGTAGAAAGCTACTGATCATGAAAATTACCCAAATTCGCACCATCAATTTTGCGACCTATCCGAATATTACCTTTCTCGAATTGATGACCGACACCGGCCTGGTGGGCTTGGGCGAAACCTATTACACCCCCCGCTCCGTGGCGACCTACATCGAGGAAGTCCTCGCGCCCATGCTGCTCGACGGTGATCCCTTGCAGATCGAACAATTCTGGCGGCGGGCCTATGATGGCTCGCATGTTTATGGCAACAAGGGGTTGGAGATGCGTTGTTTGGCCGCGGTGGACATTGCTCTGTGGGACCTGCTGGGGCAGCATGTCGGCCAGCCCATTTGGCAGATCTTGGGGGGCACCAGCCATCCCGATGGTGTGCTGGTCTATAACACTTGTGCCCAAGCCGGGTATGCACAAGGCACGCCCGGCGTGCGCCGCCAACAACCGTATGTGATCCCTAGCCAATATCGAGATTACGATGCTTGGCACAATGACGCCGGTGAACTGGCCAAATCGCTGCTGAGTATGGGCATCAAAGCGATGAAAATTTGGCCCTTCGATCCCTTTGCGCTCACCAATCGCGGCCAGAGCATTTCCTGGGCTGAGATTGAACAAGGCTTGCGCCCCTGGCGGCAGATCCGCGATGCGGTCGGCATGGAGATCGATGTGATCCTGGAAGGGCATGGCTATTGGGCGTTACAACCGGCGCGGCGGATTGCCGAAGCGCTTGAGCCCTACGCCCCGGTCTTGCTCGAAGATTTGATGAAGCCCGACAATCCGCACACCTTGGCCAAGCTGCGCGAATCGACCCGCACGCCGATTGTGGCCAGCGAGCTGCTGATGAATCGCTACGCCGTGCAAGAGATGCTCTTGGCTGGCGCATGCGACGTGGTAATGACCGACATCGCCTGGGCTGGCGGCATCACTGAATCGCGCAAGATTGCCAACCTGGCCGAAACGCACAACATGAGCGTGATCTTCCATGATTGCACCGGTCCCGTGACGTTGGCGGCGGCCCTCCACCTGGGCGCCCATTGCACCAATACATGGATGCAAGAGATCGTGCGCGATTACACGCTGGGCTATTATCGCGAGCTGGTGGATCATCCCTTCGACGTCGAGCAAGGGCGCATGAAGCCCCCCAGCCGATCTGGTTTGGGTGTGGCTCTGCGTGCTGATGCGCTCGAGCGCGGCGATTGTGTGATCCAAACGCTGCAAATTTAAATCGGAGGCGTGATGGTGGCGAAGGCGTCGACAACTGTTTCCCAAAGTAGACTTGTCTGGAGCTCCCGATGAATGATAGTACCAAACGCTTTTCTAGTCGCGTGGAGAATTACGTGCGCTATCGCCCTGGTTATCCGGTCGGGGTGATCGAGACGTTGCGTCAGGAATGTGGGCTGACCCCCGCCCACGCAATCGCCGACATTGGCTCGGGTACAGGCTTTTTGAGCCAGCTTTTGCTGCGTAATGGCAATCGTGTCTACGGTGTGGAACCCAATCGCGAGATGCGGCGGGCCGCTGAGCAGTTACTGAGCGACCAGCCCAACTTTGTCAGCGTGGATGGCACCGCCGAGGCCACGACCTTGGCGGATGCGTCTGTGGATTTTGTCTGTGCGGGGCAGGCATTTCATTGGTTTGATCCGCAAGCCGCGCGCCGCGAGTTTGCGCGTATTCTGCGGCCTGGCGGCTGGGTGGTGCTGGTGTGGAACTACCGGCGGATCGAAACCGCGCCGATGATGCAAGCCTACGAGGCGATTGTCAAACGCTACTCCGACGACTACGAGGATGTCTCCCACCATCGACCCGAGTATGACGATGCCAGCGTGCGCGCCTTCTTCGGTCCGCAGGGGTGCGGATTGGCGGTGCATCCCAACGAGCAGCACTTCGACTTTGCTGGGCTGCGCGGACGGCTGCTCTCCTCGTCCTATGCACCGGAAGCCGGCCATCCCAATCACGAGCCCATGCTGGCCGATCTACGGGCGCTGTTCGAGCAATATCAACAGCAGGGTCGGGTCACCTTCGAGTACGATACGAAAGTCTACTATGGGCGGTTGACGAACGCCGCTTAACGCCGGTACTTATGCTTCCTCGACCCAAGCAACGGCATCACCAATTTGGATGGTGCCGTTATCGAGGACTTCGCCATAGGCACCACCACCCCAATTGTCGTACATGGCGGCGCGCAACCCACTGTGCGCCGCTTCCATCTGTTCGCAGGGCTTGGTCTCGCCATAGATGCGAATCCGCACATCGCCAATTTGCAAGATACGTTTGCGGCTATTGGCCAACGGAATCCCGCTCACCAGCAGATTGGCTCGGCGCGTCGCCGGGGATAGATCCGCATCAACCTCAGCCATGATGCGCTCCCAATCCTCCCGGTTTAAGATGGTCACCTGGCGCTTGCCACCTTGGTCGGCATTGCCAACCAGGCCGCGCCCAGCCACCAACTCGGCGCGCTGTGTCGCATCCATCACACTGCCATGTGCCCGCTTGATCCAGATCGCTTCCAACGTGCCTGTGCTCATAGATGCTCCTCGAATTATGGCTAGTGGCCCTAGGTGAGGGAACAGGTGATCGGGCTGCGTTCCCCCGATCAACCTGCTCCCCCGGTCTCTAATCTTACTTAGAGTAGCTTCAAACAGACGGCGGTGGGGACGCTCGAAAGTTGGCCCGTGGGGGTCAATGTCCCAGTATTTTGATCGATGGTGTAGGCGGCCACAGTGTTGCTGTTTTGATTGGCCGCCAGCAACCAGGTGCCGGTCGGGTCGATGGCAAAGTTGCGCGGGATCTGGCCCTGGGTCGATTCGGTGCCCAAGAAGGTGAGTTTGCCCGTGCTCTCGTCGATGGCATACATGGCAATGCTGTCGTGCCCGCGGTTCGAGCAGTAGATGAACTTGCCGTTCGGGTGCACGTGCAGATCCGCCGTGTGGCTGCGCCCGCTGAAATCTTCTGGCAAGGTCGAGATGGACTGGATCTCGTTCAAGCTACCGCTGGCTTCATCATATTCAAAGACCACCACCTTGTTGCCAATTTCGAGATTGCAATAGGCAAACTTGCGATTGGGGTGGATGTCAAAGTGGCGCGGGCCACCACCGGCTTCGGTCTGCGCCCAGGGCTGCGATCCGGGAGTCAATTTGCCCGTGTTGGCATCAAATTGGTAGATCACCACTTTGTCCATGCCGAGGTCTGGCGCATAAGCGAAGCGATTGTCCGGGGAAATGACAAAGGAGTGGGCGTGGGGCCCTTCCTGACGTTGTGGATTGACGCTCGAGCCAACGTGCTGCTTGAAGTCGCTGGCTTCGCCCAAGCTGCCATCGGCCTGGATCGGGTGGACGATGACGCTGCCGCTGAGCACCCAGCGTCCGGTGGCATCAACGGTGACATAGCAAGGGCCAGCCCCGCCGCTCGACTGCGTATTCAAGAAAGTCAACTCGCCAGTTTGGCGATTCACGGCATAAGCCGACACACCGCCGCCACTCTTGCCGCTCTCGTCGATGACTTCGCTCACCGCATAAAGATAACTACCCTGCGGATCGAGTGTTAAGAACGACGGATTGACAATCCCCTTGGCGACACTCAACTGCGTCAGCTCGCCAGTTTTGCCATTTAAGCGATAGGTGTAGATCCCTTCGGCTTGGCCATCTACGTGGCCCATGCGGCCCGTGTAGGTGCCAGCAAAAACCAGATAATCTTTTGTTTCGGGCATGGTATCTCCTTGATTGATGCAACAAAAGGGTATTTTCTAGCGGAAAATTAAAATACTTGTACAGCGATGTCGCCTAGTCCGCTGGCGCTTCCCGATAATGCAAACGCAGATGCTGAATCGCTTCGCTGACGCTGGCAAAGTGGCGCGTCGCCGCCAAACCTAGGGCGAGCAACCCTAACATCGTATCCTCGGCCGAGGGGCTGAGCCGAGTCTCCACGCCAAACTGGCGCTGGATCAAAGTCCGCAAAACGGGGATCTTTTGGGCTAGCACGCCAGAAAAGACGAGTTGCTGCCACTGTTTGCCGGGAGCCAGCCGTTGAGCTGCGGCGGCATAATTTTCGGCCATGTGTTTGAAGGCCGCGTGGAAGAGATGGCCCACGGTGAGATTGTGCTCCTGGATGTTGCCGATCTGCCCCTGTTGGCCGGCCACACTGGCAAAGAAGGCGAGATTCACCGTGAGGTCGGTCTCCTGCACCGCTTCCGCCGCCGCGGCAATGGTCGGCCACGGATCGGTGAGGGTGATGCCCTGGCTGTGCGCCAATTCGCTGAGCAGCTTGACCAAATGGTTGAGCGCACGCCCAGCGGGGATCCCGGTGATGGTGTTCAAAAAGTGACCATCAAAAAAGGGCCGGGTCTGGTAATCGCCCAACTGCAAGCTCGGTGTGACCATGCTGGCCTGCGAGCCGGTCGAGATGTTGAGCGAAAGCTCGTCGGGAGCCAGCAGCGCTCCCACCAACGCACATTGATGATCGCCCACCGGCGTATAGCAGGGCAGCGCATGACCATCAATCCGCAATGTGCCCACAGCCGCGCCAAAGGGGTGGATGGTCGGCCAGCTGAGATCGCCCAAGCCGAGTCGGCGAATGAGATCCCAGTGCCAATCCCCTGTGGTGAGGTCGAAGGCGCAGTGCGCGGCCGCCCCCGTCGCCTCGATGCTCGGTTCTGCCTGGCAGAGATTGGCAATCACAAAGTCGGCCAAGCCGACGGGATAGACCTTCTCGTTGGGCAGTTGATCATTCTGGGCCAGCCAGTAGAGGTAAGCCAACGGCCGGCTGGGTTGCAATTCGTTGCCCAATGTGCTGCGTTCGTGATCGCTCAACTGGGCCGCGATGGCGTCCAGATAGGTCTCTCCCTGGCGGTTTTTCGTTAGACTGCGCTGATCCTGCCAATTGATAAAATTGGAGCGCGCTTCTCCCGTTGCGGTGCAGAGGACCAAACCGTGCATCTGGGTACACCAGACGATCCCGGCGGCCTCGGGGGCCAAGGCGATCAATTCGTTCAATAAGGCACGCACCGCCGCCAGCACCGCGGCTGGATCAATTTCGTAGAAGAGTTGGGGTAAATCTGCGACCGGGCCGGGAAATGGCTGCCGGCGAATGGATCCGATCTGCAAGGTTTCCAGATCGAGGACACCCCCTTTGATGAACGAGGTGCCAAGATCGATCGCCAACAACTTCATGAGGATGCTCCTGTTGGCTGCTTTTTGGATCGAAGTTCGACAATACAACCGAGCAACTCTTGCGTATCCAGATAGCTCCAGATGGCGCCGGGGCGTAGCGTGGAACCGCCACTCTGCAAGACGTTGGCGTCGATGCCCTTGGCCACCGCTTCGGGATCATCCACCTCGAAGAGGATGTGGTGCAAGCCCTCACCGTGTTCAGCCAAAAAATCGGCGTAAATGTTTTGCCCTTCGAGCGGCTCGATAAATTCGATCTGGACCGGACCGGTCTCGATAAAGACCAAGCGCATCCGGAATTTGGCGGGTTGACCGTGGTAGGTGCACGTCTCTTCGAGGTTCAGCCCGGGTGGTGGCCAATCGACCACGCGCGGTGGGTCAATCTGAAAACGATCGACCCAGGCTTGGGCGGTTGCGAGCGCATCGCGTACGACAATGCCAACTTGTACCATGGGCCCCAAGTCGAGGCGAGGAACATCCTGCATCTTTGTGACTCCAAAGCATGTGAACAACTGGATTAGGCTGGGGATGACGGCTCTATTGTAACAAAAAGAGTGGGGTAAGGAAAAGACCGTAAGCGCTCGCCAATCGTCCGTTGTGAAAACCGCACCTTTGTTGATTCCCCGCGGCGGGGCTATAATTTTATCGCTCCGCTTGCGGGCGACACCAGCGAATTGTTCAGCTTCCAGGACCAACATCGAATTTGAGCGGACGAGGAGTCGAGCATGGAGAAGTATCGCGTCAAACCGGGCGAACCGGTCGACTTATCGGAATGGGACACGCGCGACATGGGAGACTTTGCCGACAAAGCAGATGGCAAAGCCGAGCTCAAACGCTTGAACAAAGAGCTGGAGGAGCTGCAAGAGCTACTCTATGCCGAACAAAAGCAGCGGGTGCTGATTGTGTTGCAGGCCCTAGACACTGGCGGCAAAGATGGCACAATCCGCCATGTGTTTGATGGTGTCAATCCGCAAGGGGTGAAGGTAGCCTCGTTCAAAGTGCCCACCGCCGAGGAGTTGCGGTACGATTATCTCTGGCGTGTGCACAAGCAAGTGCCGGGCCGCGGGGAGATTGTCATCTTCAACCGCAGCCATTACGAAGATGTGCTCGCCGTGCGCGTGCACAATCTGGTGCCGGAGGAGACTTGGCGCAAACGCTACGCCCAGATCAACGCCTTTGAGCAGATGCTGGCCGAAGAGGGCACCACCATCCTCAAGTTCTTCTTGCACATCTCCAAAGAGGAACAAAAAGAACGGCTGCAAGATCGCTTGGATGAGCCCGACAAGCGCTGGAAATTTTCGCTGGGCGATCTGGCCGAGCGGGCCCGTTGGGATGAGTACATCGCCGCGTACGAAGAGGCCCTGAGCAAGACCAGCACCGAGTGGGCGCCGTGGTATGTTGTTCCCGCCGACCGCAAATGGTTCCGCAATTGGCTGATCTCGCAGATCATTGTCGACCAACTCAAAGCGCTACAAATGAGCTATCCCCAACCAGCCGACGATCTGACCGACGTTGTGATCGAGGATTGACCAGCTGTGCTACGGCTAGAAGATCTACCCCAGATTTTGCAGCGAATATAGATAAATTTGAGGGTCTGGAGCATCTGTGGATGCTGTTCGCTATACCATTACTGAATGACCACTTCAAACCAGAGAAAGCATTTTAGGAAATGAGTGAAACCACTGAGTCTCTTGATCGTGTATTGGTGATCGCCGCCCACCCTGATGATCCCGAATTTGGCGCAGGAGCCACCATTGCCAAATGGGCTGCGGCTGGCAAGGAGATCACCTATTTGTTGCTTACCAGTGGTGACAAAGGTAGTCACGACCCCAATGTGCGCCCGGGCCAGTTAGCGACGACACGCGAGCGTGAACAACTCGCTGCCGCCAAGGAATTGGGGGTCAAAGATGTGATCTTTCTGCGCCACCCGGATGGTGTGCTGGATTATAATGTGGAATTGCGCCGCCAGGTGACGCACATTATTCGCAAACTGAAGCCCCATATCATCATGGCGATTGATCCGTGGCGGCACTATCAATTGCACCCCGACCATCGCGCCGCGGGCTTTGCTGCACTCGATGCGGCTTGGTCAGCCCGTGAGTGGCACATCTTTGGCGAACAATTGGTGGGTGATGAAGAGCCTTGGCGCACCAAAGAGATCTATCTCTTCTGGACAGAAAATCCCGATCACTATGAAGATGTGACCGAAACGGTCGGCCAACGTGTTGCTGCCCTCATCCATCATGCCAGCCAAGTGGGCACCGACCACCAACGGCTCGACGAGCGCACCCGCGAACGGCTGCGCCAGGTCGGCGAAAAGTATAATTGTGAGTACGCCGAAGAATTTAAGCTGATCAAATTCTCTTGAGGTTTGGATCGACAACTCAATTTGCTTGGTAATGGAGGGCTCCAGTATAAGCTGAAACCCGTCCACCACCGGATAATGCTAGGATGACGGATGGAATCGACAAGGAGCATTGTGAGCGAACCTTTTGCAGTTGCTCAACAGTTTACCAACCAAACCGCGGTACAAGATGTGGTTAGTTATGGGTCGGGCAATGTCAATGATACCTATTTGGTGACCCTCTCTGCGCATGAACCTGTAATTAACAGCGATCGATTTGTGCTGCAGCGCATCAATCAGCGGGTTTTTCCGCAGCCCGAGTTGATCTTGGTCAATATGCGCATTTTTAC
This sequence comes from uncultured Caldilineaceae bacterium, assembly GCA_964568485.1. Lineage (GTDB taxonomy): Bacteria > Chloroflexota > Anaerolineae > Caldilineales > Caldilineaceae > CFX5. The sequence continues at coordinate 19,638 of CAZMRA010000056.1, forward strand.
CGAGACGATGCGCCAGCAGTTGGCCCAGCAGGAATCAGCCAACGGACGCCGCTGGGAAGTGCCACTGGTGATCGCAACTCGCGAGGGTCAAGATTACTGGCTGGATGAAGCTGGCGGCTTCTGGCGGGCCATCAGCTTGATCGAGCACGCTAAGACTTACGGGCGGATCCGCAACGCGGCGCACGCTTACGAATCGGGTTATGCGTTGGGGCGCTTCCACCGCTTGATCAGTGGCTTGGATCCCGCTCGCCTGCACGATACGCTACCCGGTTTCCACATCACGCCCGGCTATCTTGCCCAGTATGATCGGGTGCTGGCGAACTATCAACGACCGAGCGGGGCAGTGGCGGCCGCGGTGGCTGCCGGGGAACAGTTTGTGACCCAGCGCCGCGACTTGCCCAATGTGCTGGAACGCGCCAAAGAGCAAGGACATCTGCCGCTGCGCACCATGCATGGCGATCCCAAGGTCGATAACATCCTGATCGATGAAACGACCGAACAAGCCATCAGCATCATTGATCTAGATACGGTCAAGCCGGGGTTGGTCCATTATGACATCGGCGATTGTCTGCGCTCGTGCTGCAATCCGGCCGGGGAAGAGACCACTGATCTCTCGTCGGTGGACTTTGATCTCGATCTCTGCCGGCAGATTCTGCAGGGTTACCTGAGCGAGGCGGCGGGCTTCTTCACTCCGTCGGATTACGCCTATGTCTATGATTCGATCCGGCTGATCACCTTTGAGTTGGGCCTGCGTTTCTTCACCGACTATCTGGCGGGGAACATTTACTTCAAGGTGAAGCACGACGAACACAATTTACAGCGGGCGCAAGTCCAATTTCGCTTGGTGGAGATCATCGAAGCCAACGAGCCCCACATTCGCCAAATCGTGCAGGAGTTTATGTGAGAGCAACGTGATGCGTGAACTATCACCAATCACGCATCACGTTGCAGAATCCACCGTTCGAGCGCCACAGCCGCGCCATCCTCGTGGAGCGGCGGCGCTATCCACTTTGCCACTTGTTTGGCCCCCTCGGTTGCATTCCCCATCGCTACACCAAAGCCAACTGCGGCAAGTAGCGGAATATCATTGTCGTTGTCGCCGATCGCCAGCACCCGCTGCGGCTCGATCCCTAAGTGCTGGCAGAGCAATTGCACTCCGCGTCCTTTGTCGATGCCCAAGGCTGTCCCCTCGATCAAGCGAGGATGGGTGCGGGTGATCGTTAAGATTTCCCCAAAGCGGCTGCTCAAGGGCTCCACCAAATCGACCTCGTGTTGTGGGTCGTTGTCGATGATGAACTTCAGCGGCGGCAGGGCATTGGCCGCCTGGAGCAGCGGCATAAAGGTCGGTTGCAAGGTGCGCGGCGCCCCAAATACATGTTCATGAAATGCCAGGTTGTCTGGATCCTGCGCAAAGCGGTTTTGATAGAGCTGTAAGCCGCGCTCAGCTTCGTTGAAATAAAAGACGGTGGTCGGCTGCATATCATCGATCCAAGCCGCCACGGCTCGCGCCGCGTCGAGTGGCAGGGTCACTTCGCTGACGATCTGCCCAGTGACCGGATCGCCAAT
>CAZMRA010000057.1:0-20758 GCA_964568485.1 uncultured Caldilineaceae bacterium
AGGTTGCGGCGTCGGTGACCAAATCTCGACACTCTCTTCATCGCGCAGATAGAGTGCTTCGGAGGGGAGATCACTCACCGGGTCGTTGCGCCAACTGGTCAACCGATTTTCTCCACTGTTGACCGCCCAGGTATAACCGCCACCACTTTCGGAGACGAGGCAGCCAAACTCTTCATTGGCGATCACATTGATCCACGGGGCTGGCGTTGTCTCGCCCGGGGTGAGATAGAGCACATATTCGCGGCCATCGGGTGAAAAGCCACCAAAGCCATTGTCGAATAAGAGATCGGTGGGCCGGGCGATCGGCGGTGTGCTCTCCCGCGGAAGATCCTCGGGCAGGGTAGGTGCGAGCAGTGGCAGCGCTGTTGGCTGATTAAACTGCCGGCTCAATTGGCTCAGTTGATGGGCCAGGGGGCCATTCGCTCCGTCCAAAATCACGCCTGCGACCGTTTGTAGCAAAATGCGCTCGGCATCACCAATTTGATCTTCACGCAGGATGAAGATACCACCGCGTTGGTTGAGCCATGCACCACCCTCTAACCGCTCGATCATCCGGTGGATATAGCCTTGCATGGCTTGCCCGTAATGGGTCTCCTGCTGATTGAGGATGACAAGATCGATCTTGAGTCCGCGCCGACGCCAATAATGATGGGCACGGAGCAGATCTTGCAGCAATTCCCCTTGTTCCTCATCTTGCAACCGCAACAAGAGCAGCGGATAATCACCCGAAATCCCAAAGGCCCACAGACCAGATTGTCCCCGGCGGTTGGCAGCCAATACGGCAGCCTCGGCCCGCAGTGATCTGTGCGGGTAAACTAGCAAAGACAACAAATATTGAAGCCGTTCGATCTGAGCACTGCTCAAATTGAGGGTGCGCATCTCATCTTCGACCATAGTGCGGGCACGCGTAAAGATGCGGCTAATGGCTCCCATCCCCTGATAGCGGCGGATCTGGTCGAGCAGCGCGGTGTGGGACTCTGCCGCAATGGTCAAGAGCGCAAATTGGGCACTGCTATGCGGTTTGAGGACCACTTCCTGCCCCAGCGCCATGATCGGATCCAAAGTGGCGCCCACAGTGCCGGTCAGCCAATCTTCAGACTGACGCAGAGCTGCTGGTGATTGAACGGTACCACCTCGCCCCAAGAACTTGGCGCGGTCGCTCTCGTACGCTCGGGTAAGTGGTAACTCAGCCGATGCGACGAGCACATGAGCCAAAAAGGCTGGCGCTTCATTCGTCGAACGGGGGCGCCGCCGGAAGATCAGCGCATTCAAATCCGGCAGATATTCACTCTCAATAAAGAGTTTACCAAAAGCCGGATGACGCAGATCGGCAGCAGCGGGACCCAAGACGACCTCGCTGTAACTAGTCAGCCGCAAATGGCGCGCCTGGTCGCTATCATTGGTCAGGGTGATGTGGCGCACCTCAACATCCGCGTCCGGGGCGACCGTGATCGCCATGTGCAAGCTGACATCATGATCACGCCGACGGATCTCGACCATGTGCGGCGAATAGAGGACTTCGTGCTGTTCAGGCCATTGCCCGGTCGGTTGAAATCCAGCCGACCAATACTGCTGCTGGTCCAGATCTTCGATATAGAGCCAACTGCCCCAATTATCCAACGTGGTGTCGGCGCGCCAACGGGTGAGGCGGGTCTCCTTCCAACTGCTGTAGCCCGCCCCAGCATTGGTGACCATCACGCTATAACGACCGTTTGAAAGATAGTGCACAAGTGGCAGCGGCGTATTGATGGTCACGTGCCAGGCATCTGCCGAGACAATATGCGGCAGCACTTGACGTTCCGCGCTCTCAGTTTCGTGAGGATATTGCGGTGGGACATCTTGAGGCACCTGTTCTTGCAAGAGCAGGTCTACACTCTCGACTTTGGCTTCGGCGTGGAAGCGCTCGACCATGATCTCGTCGTACAATTCGTTAACGAGCGCAACCAGGATCATCCCCTGATGGTGGGCCATATATTCGCGGACGATGGCATGGCCTTGGGCCAGTTGGAGGCGCGATTTGGTGAAATCAATCGCCTCGTAGAGGCCGTAGCGGCCCCACATACCCAGGCTTTGCAACGTCCGCAAATTCTCGAACACAGCCTGGGGGCGAACGGTCACTGCCAATAGCGAGGCGTAAGGGGCGATCACTAAATCTTCGTGCAGGCCACGTTTGAAGCCCAAGCCAGGGGCCCCAAAGGCATAATATTGATAGCTCAATCCAGCATCAAAGCCATAGAAACCCGATTCTGAAATCCCCCAGGGCACACTGTGCTCTTGGCCATAAGCAATTTGGTGATCTACCGCCGCCTTGTAGCTAATGTCCAATAAGGTATCAGTGTAAGTGCGCTGCAACAGCGGCGGCATCAAGTACTCAAACATGGTGCCGCTCCATGAGAGGAGCACTTGCTCTCCCGTTGTAGTTTTGGTCAGGGGGCGCCCTAAGTGTAGCCAATGGCTAGGGGGGACATCGTACTTCGCGATTGCGATCAAGCTGGCAATACGCGCTTCTGACGCCAACAGGTCATAATAGTTCGAATCCAACTGCCCGGCATCCATATTGTAGCCAATGTGAAAGACCTCGCGCGTCGGATTAAAGAGAAAACCAAATTCCATTTCATCTACCAACTGCTCGGCAGTGGCGGCCAATTGGTTGAAACTAGCGATCAACAATTCCGCCTCTTTTGCGGCGAGCGTCAACGCTTGAGCAAAACCCGTACACCATTCTCGGAGCTCCACGGCATCCTCGCCCAGAGCGGTCTGCAGGTGCTGGAGCTCGGCTTGTGCCGTGTGACAACGCCCGGCAATTTCGCCTAATGTTGGCGAAATTGGTAATGCTGCGCGTAATGCCTGCCAAGCCGCTCCCAGTGGCGTATCGGGTGGAGCTTCTTGCAGCGCTGCTGGCGCCGTCTTAAACCAGCGCAGCCACGGCTGCAACCGATCCACCTCGCGCCGCCAATCGGTAAAATGGTGCGTAATCCGCTCGCTATAGAAGCGGCAATTTTCGACAAACTCCGTGGCCGGTGACGTCTCGACCGCTTCCATCACTTCCACCAACATGCGATCTAATGTGGCATGACTTAGATCGGCCAACCTCACCAGCAATGGGTACCACTCTTCTGGCTGGGTCTGTACCGCCAAAATGATTTGACGCACCTCTGCCAGTCGCTCACGCAAGCGCGCAACCACCGGCGTATTGGCGGCCCCATCGAAGGCATGCTCCAAAAGTGCAAGCGTATCCAGCAACCCTTCCCAGCGTGTCCAGCGCCAAATTGGCGCTTGGCTTTGCGCCAAACAACCTTGCTTAAGGGCAATCAAAGCGCCGGCAAGATTCCCACTATCCACAGTCGAGACATAGCGGGGCGACAACGGTTCAAGCGTGCTGGTATCGATCCAGTTCAGAAAATGGCCTCGATAACGCTCAAGTTGTTGCAAGGTGTCAAAGGTTGATTGCAGACGAACCGATAATTCCAGCGTGCTTAGGTACCCAAGATCATATGCCCCCAAGAGTGACAATAAATACATGCCAATATTGGTTGGCGAGGTGCGATGAGCCACGCCCTCGCGCGGGGCTTCCTGATAATGATCCGGGGGCAGCCAGTGATCGGGTGGGCCGACGAAATGTTCGTAAAAGAGCCACGTATGGCGAGCTAAGCGGCGTAATTCAGTGCGCTGCTCGGCAGTCAGTGGATGCTGGATCACCTCTTTAGGCTGGCTTATCCGGAAGGCGATCTGCCAAGCCAGCAGCCACATCAACAAGAGCGGCAGAGCGCTCCACAAGTTGCGTGGCGCCACCCACAAGATCAACGCCATAATCGCAGCAGTCAAGAGGTGAGCTGGCAACATGCGCAGCATCGTAGTCGCAGCCGAAACTTCATCTCCAAAGATGCGCACCGTACGGGCCGCAGTTGTCCATTCGAGGAGTTTACGCCGGCGCAAATAGAGACGCACCAACGTAGTGGCGATCGCATCACTGAAGAGCAAGGCCTCGTAGGGTAAAAAGGCCAAGAAGAGCAACCAACGAACGCCTTGGCGTTGCAGAGAGTCGAGAGTTCCTTGCCAGATCGCTTGCCGTTTGGCGCTGAAGAGCCCACGTCCAAACCCGCGAAGGGCAGATAGCAATGGCAGGAAGCCCGGCGTGATCAGGCCCAGCAGCGTCCAGAAAAGCGGGGAACCGGGCAGAAAAGTCCAGCCGGAGACAAATAAGCTCAACAACATCAGCGGCAACAGGCTGCGCCGCAAATTATCCACAAGTTTCCAGCGGTCAATCAGGCTGAAATCATTGGTGCGCGCCCCGGTGGCGCTTGGTACGTTCCTCCCCAACCAGGGCAGCAATTGCCAATCCCCGCGCACCCAGCGGTGTGAACGCAGCACACTCGCCAAGTAGTGTGGTGGATATTCTTCATAAAGAACGATATCGGTGACCAGCCCGACTCGGCCCTGAATCCCTTCGAAGAGGTCATGGCTCAACAGCGCGTTTTCGGGGATACGCTCATGCAAGCTGCGTTCAAAGGCGTCGACATCGTAGATCCCCTTGCCAACATAAATGCCGGCTCCAAAGAGATCCTGATAGACATCTGAAACTGCCAGTGTATAGAGATCAATCCCCACGTCGCCACCGAAGACTCGCGTGAAGAGCGAGCGATTGGCACTGGTGGGTTTGATGGCCGTGCGCGGCTGCAGAATGGTGTAACCAGCAGTCACCTTGCCGGTTTCGGGATCAAACTCGGCCCGGTTCAGAGGATGGGCCAGCGTACCGATTAGCCGGTGAGCGGCATCGCGCGGCAGGATGGTATCTGCATCGAGCGTGATCACATAGCGAACCGTCGATAGCTGTTCCAGATTGCCGAGCTGCACGATGTAGGATGTATCGGTTGCGCCGCGCAATAGCATATTCAGCTCATGCAGCTTGCCACGCTTGCGCTCCCACCCCATCCAAGTATTCTGTAACGGATTCCACAGCCGTTGACGATGAAAGAAATAGAACGGCTGCGCCGCATATTTTTCATTTAAGGCACGCAATTCTTGTTCTGCTACAGCCAACAATTCTGCATCTTCGGGGCGGGTTTGCTCGTCGGCATCCGCAAAGTCACTAAGCAAGGCAAAGCTGAGCTGATGATTCGGATCAGGATTGCGGAGATAGTGTTGTTCGAGCTCACGAAACAGATTCCGCACATCCGTTGGATGGGCGATCAGTGCCGGGATGACCACCATCGTGCGGCATTGGTGAGGAATCCCCGCCTCAAGATTGAGTTTCGGCAAGGTTTGTGGCGGCAAAATTTGGGTGAGCCAGTAATTCGTAAAATCAACGGCGATGGTCACGCTCGGCACAATCAGCAGTAACGTGACGAGCAGGAGCATCCCCAGCCCGCCCCCTTGCGCAACCGCATAAGCTAGCACTGCCAGCAGAATCACGCCAGCTACAACCCCAATGGCGCCCAGATAGACGCCCGTCGGGTGTTGCTTCAGCCAGCGTTGAAACCTAGCCCGCCCACGCAAACGGAAGCGGAATTGCTGTTCCAGCAATTGTCGACCCGACCCCAGGAGATAATAGCCCACATGATGCGTGGCCGGTTGTTCGAGCCCGACGAATGGATCTTCGGGACCGATTTCGCGCTGGGGAGATGCCCCAGTCGCCGCCCGGGCATGGTCAATTGCCGCCTGGGCGATCTCGATCTCCCGCTGCCCGCTGCCTTTGGCCAAGTCTTCGATCACACTGCGGTATTGATTGCGCGTCTCAAAATCCATCCGCTCATACAGCTGCACAGGATCCTGGCTTAAAATCTGGTGTACTTGGCTCACGCGCTCGAAAAAATCAGCCCAATCTTCACTATCGATTAGACGTAAGCTGGGAATGATATGGGCGACAACTTCGTTCAGATTCTGCTCAGCCGGATAGGGATGATAACCTGGCAGACTCGCTTCCAGCGCGCTTGGCGTCCACAGCTCCGTAAGGGAGGCCATCACCTGCAGCAGGTTTTCCAGGAGCACGAGCCGAAGCATGATGGGAAGAGCCCACAGCTCCCCCATGGTCAGCGTCTGCTGGGTCTGATAGGACTTGATATAGCGGGTTAGCCGATCAGCGGCAAAGTAATAATCTTCTGCTTCCAGAAAAGCGCGTGCCAGCGCATAGATCCGCGGCTGCCCAGCGGAAGCTTCGGGCAATATCAGCTTAGGTAACTCGGACTCGTAACGTGCAGGCAGATCTTGCCCAATCTGCCGCAGGGCTTGCTCGATCACATAATTGTTATCGAGGATCCACTCGGCAGCGTAGAGGGTATTGAGCTCCTGACCAGCTGCCTCGACAAAGTGTTGGTAGATCTGATGAAGGCGCTCGCTGAGCACGGGCAAACGGTCTAATAGGGTAGGTATATACCCACGGACTGTGCCCACCCGCTGGATGCTGGCTACATGAAGAGCGGCCTTCTCGAGGCCGCCACTCATGGATGTTGAATTCGTTATTAGTTCGGTTGGCAAAATCGTTGCCGTACGTTCAGATGTGTGTTCAATGCTCATAACGTTTAAAACGGTTCACTCACAGACTAACTTTTAGACAAAACAAACAAAGGTCGCCCCCTTGGGTAGCCAGGACGCTAGCGCTGGCAACCCTGTTATGCGACTTCTACTTGTCTTCTCTATCAGTTAAGTTAACGAGTGCACCGCACCAGGGATTGTCTATACACATGTGCGATGCACTCACAGGGCTATGCAGCGGTTAATTGAGACGAGAGCAGCCGGTGTTGGCTAGTGAAATCGCTGTTTTGCAGAGCCAATTCAGCCGGTGTTGGCTGGATCTCATGATCAGCCAGATCTTGGAAGACCAAGAGCGGCACGGCCCCATAAGTCATCAAACTATTGGCTAGATGCCCGTAAGGCCACTTGGCCTCATAGACATCACCATGGGCCGCAAGTACCACAAGATCGATCTCAGCTTGCTTTACAAATTCATGCAAAGTTGCAGCGACATGGTCGCCTTCGAGGACATGAGTAGTAATGCTCGGTGACCAGCGCGCACGCAGCTGCTCAAAATAGCGTTCGGCTTCTTGTCGATTGCGCGTCATCACACTGCGAATCAGCGTTTGATCCTCATCAGTCAGAGGCATACGCTGGATCAAATGGGGTGGCGCCACCACATGAACCAAGATCAACTCAGCGTCGTGATAGCGAGCCAAGGCCGAGGCTTTGGCCAATACACATTCGGCCCGGGGGGAACCATCTAAGGGCACCAAAATGCGCCGATAGCGTTCCCCTACTAATTCGCGCGATTGAGTTAATGCAGCACTGGTACGATAGGCGGGGGCTAATAAGATAGACTTGCGCGAGCGTTCAATCACCTTCTGCGCTACGCTACTAACCGTCCAGCCACTTAAGCCACTTTCGCCATGCGTACTCAAGGCAATCAAGTCATAGTTATGCTTATGCGCATATTCAATAATGCGCTCGGCCGCTGGGCCTTCAAGCACCTCGGTTTGTAAAACAAGATTATGAGCACGCAACTGGGCAGCCGTCTCTTCCAAGTCGGTTTTTGCCTGAATTTTAGCCAGATGCCAATCAACCGGATCCAATTGGGGCATAAGGGTGCGATTGCTCTCCAAAATCCGCAGCAAAGTCACCTCGTTCCCGTTAATCCGGGTGAAGGCAACGATATGGGATAAGACAGCTTTTGATAACGATGATCCGTCCAATGGAGCCAAAATTTTTTGCGGCATACATCTCTCCTCAAGCTAAAATTTGCGCTAATGGGCCTCAATGTAAATGTAAGCGCAAACCATAACTGTAGGATAATGAAGAAACTTATTTCTGTAAGCTAACTAGTAATAACTTCTAGATATAAAGATAGATACAGGACCTTCAGAATATCGAGTCCAAGGATGCAAATACCCAGTCTTATTAAGTAGGATGTATCCTGGCTATATCCTTCTTATCTATCGGAATCAGCAGACAAGGCTACGAGTCTATGTCAAACTAGCGAGCATTGAGTAAGCTTATCTCTAGAGAGCTGGAGCTCAAGCAAATAACCATCAAGCTAGATAAGGAGATTACTGATGATTAACTTTATCATTTGGATCATTTTGGGGGGGATTGTCGGTTGGATCGCCAGCATGATCATGCGCACCGATGCCCAACAAGGCCCACTGCTGAATATCGTGGTAGGGATCGTGGGTGCACTTTTGGCTGGTTGGGTCCTGTCGCCGCTCTTTGGCGTTTCGACAATCAACCAGAACAATTTCAGCATCTCGGCTTTGCTAATTTCATTGCTCGGTGCAGTGATTTTATTGGCAATTGTCAATCTCTTCCGACGGGGAGCTGTTCGTTAAAGAGCAGTCCTATAAGAAACGCCCAGCACCGGGGAGTAGACTTATCTTCCCTGGTGCTGGGCGTTTTACTTTTCCCGCTGCTTGCAGTTAACGGGCGTTGACTGGGGTCAAGCTTTCTCCTAAATAGACGGTGTAAGATGGATCATTTTCTGTACGAGCGCACGGATTTAATGAATCTAAAACACCTGCGGCGCGGTACTCAATGATAACTTCACCAAGATGTTCGCGGATCAGGGTACGAGCCTTTTCAGCTAGGGCCGCATCTGTAAAACAGTAGGCCTCCTGCTCAGTGTGAGTCACCCACACCATTACGGCCCCCAACCCCCGCTCTTCTACCGAGAAGATCGTATCGCGCACAACACCGGCACGCGTAAACGTTGGTCGAATTCGTTCAGTCGGGCATCCGGCCAATAAGAACACCAGCGCTGTGCCCATCACCAATAGCGCGGTAAACCTTCCTAGTCGCTTCATTTTCATTGTTTTATCCCAACTTTTGCTTAGCTAATCTTCAATGATACAAGGCGTGCCCTGCTCTAATATCTATTCATAAACTGAGTACGTAGTAACGTACAAAAAGTTCTGCTATGGGCCAATTTGCAATTTATTCAGCAGCCAAGTTTGTGAAATTTTCTCACTAATAGTATGCTAAAAATTATCCCCATTTTAGCCATGTTTGTTGTTCAAAACCAATAAATTAGCAAAATCATGACTATCAAACAATTAAAAGAGCTACTCGCCCAAATCGAAGCCTTGAAAACTGCCGATCGCTCCGCTGAATTTAACGCTGGGGTTGACGCCGCCGCTGCAATTGTCAATGGGATTGTGCAAGAAGCGCTGGATCGTGACAAGATCCAGAAACTCGAGGCCGAATTAGCCGAATTGCGCTCCAAATATCCCGACACTGTACCGAATGCCCCGAAACGCCGTGGGCGCCGTCCCAAAGCACTAACCGTTTAATCAACAAAAAGACAGCCCGCTACGCGTTGTAGTAGGCTGTCTTTTTTATTACTTATTGCCCAACGGCAAGAGCGTGTGGCAGCCTCTACGCACTCAGCCACGAATCAAATAAATAATGGCGACAATAACGCCAATGGTCACCACCAAGCCACGCAAGAGCGATGGACTCACTTGTCCGGCTAACCGCCCCCCCGCCATACCACCGAGCAAAGCGCCCACAGCCATCACCAACGCAACCCACCACAACACTTGTCCAGAAAAGACAAAGAAGAGAGCCGCAGCCACATTTACACTAAATGAGATGCTCTGTTTGAGCGCATTCAAGCGGGTCAAACTATCCTCGATCACCAATCCCAGGACAGCCAATACAATTACACTCAGGCCTGCGCCAAAATACCCGCCGTAAATAGCTGCCAAAAAGATGGGCAACGCACTTAGCGCCCAATGTTTGTGTCCGCCCGCCCCACCTGGCTTGAAGATCAGACTGCGAATTTGGTTCTGAAAGGCCAACAATGCCGCGGCCAAGAGAATCAGGTAGGGAACCAGGGCGCGAAAAAGGCGCTCCTCGGTGTTCAACAAAAGTAAGCCACCAACAATTCCCCCACAAATACTCGCAGGGACCAACAGCCACAAGCGTGAACGTTGGCCTTGGAGATCTTTCGCTTGGGCAAAGGTTGCCCCCAAATATCCAGGACAAAGCGCCACAGTATTTGTGATATTCGCACTTACTGCTGGAATCCCAATCGCCGTCAGCATGGGAAAAGAGATCAACGTGCCTCCGCCCGCCAGCGCATTTACCATTCCTGCGGCAAAAGCAGCCAACGCTACCCAGATCATGTCAAATCCGCTCAAGCTCATCTGTGCGCCATCCTATCGGGTACTAGAAGTCCATTTTTAGGCTTTTGTTGATGATTATGGCCGATAAAAGTCCTAAAATTCTTCTTTAAAGAATTTTTTAAGACTTCTCTCTTTACAAACCGGCACAACTATGCTATATTTTGGCCATAGATTGCCAGTTACGTTGCGGCTCAGCCGCTATCGGGGGAAACGTAGCTGGCAATCTGCTTTTTTACCCCTTGAACTGTACTCGCAAAAATTTCCGCTTGCCAATCTGAATCACCACCTCTTGCTCGGCCACTGCAACTTCGGTTTCCAGCGCAGCAACCGGTGTACCATTGATGCGCACACCACCCTGTTCGATCAAGCGTCGTGCTTCACTCTTACTCTTCACAATTCCGGCGGAAGCGAGCAGATCGATAATGTTCATGGGGGCAGCCAACGTTATGGTGGGTGCGTCGCTGGGCGCTTCGCCAGCATGCATCCGCCCGGCGTCGGCAGCGGCTTGAGCCGCAGCTTCATCCCCATGGAAGATGCTAACAATTTCCCAAGCCAAGCGATGCTTAAAATCACGGATCGACAACGTTTCTTGCTCGATCTGGGCGAACGCTTCGTCGATCTCCTCTTGGTGCCAGCGGGTGACCAATTCCGCATAATTGCGCATGGCCGTGTCGGGCACGTTGAGCACTTTGGTGTAGATCACACCTGGTGATTCGTCGATGCCGATATAGTTGCCCGTGGATTTACTCATACGCAGTACCCCATCGGTGCCCACCAAAATGGGGAAAGTCAGCACGACCTGCGGGCGCAATCCATGAGCTTCCATCAATTTGCGGCCAGCCATGAGGTTAAAGAGCTGATCGGTACCACCGATTTGCACATCGGTTTCTAGGGCAACGGCATCATACCCCTGCATCAGCGCGTAGAAAAATTCGTGCAGCCAAATGGCATCGCCCCGCTCGTAGCGTTTGGCGAAGTTTTCACGCATTAAGAATTGTTGCACCGTGAAATTGCTGGCTAGGCGAATCACATCGGTGAAGCTAAGTTCGCCAAGCCACTCGTGGTTATAACGAACTCGGGTCTTGTTTGAGTCCAGCACCTTAAAGACCTGCTGCGCATAGGTGGCAGCCTTCTCCAAGGCCTCGGTCAGGGTCTGTTGGCGACGTGTGCTTTCTTTGTCACTTGGATCGCCGATGATCCCCGTAAAGCTACCGATCAAAAAGGTGACTTCATGGCCCAGATCTTGGAATTGGCGCAATTTACGCATGGAAATCGTATGGCCCAAGTGCAGATCAGGCGAGGACGGATCATAGCCACAATAGACTTTGAGGGGGCGCCCGCTATCGTAACTCTCCTGTAGCCGCTCACGCAGCTCCTTTTCCATATGTTGATAGGTGGTGTCGTCGCCAAAGTTGACACCACGCATCAAGATGCGCATTTGTTCATCGACTGGTAGAAAATTCCCCATCGCTCCACTCCCCCATCAATCAAGTTCAAATAACGAAAGTTTACAATTAAAAACGCGTGGGCCGAGGCACCACGCGTCAATCTTCTTGCTTGTAACTCTTGGCAAATGTTGGATATTACCAACTTGACAACGAGTCCACAACCGGTAGCAGGTGGTTAGCCTCTACCACCATGGGTGCACGACAATCCAACAGCGGGGCGGCACACGCCCCGTACGTACAAATATTGTTTGTCTAATTTGGTAATGCAGTGCACTCGTTGCATGGCTCTATAGTTTACTCAAAGTGACGATCTCGGTCAATTACGGTAGTGGTTGAAGCGAAGTAAGGCCACCAAGTCCATTGACTTCCAAGCGCCATTGGGTACCAGGCTGGCAGTCCTCATAAGCAGCTAACGAGGGAGCCACATAAGTGAACAAACGATCATTGCTACTAATGATACATTCGTAGCGTTCACGCCCTGAGCCAAGCCGTTGTCGCGGTTGCAATGCAGCAACCGGCCAGGTAGGCGCAAAACCATTGCCCTTGCTCTCGAGTACATCGATTACGCGCCATTCATCCACGGTGTATTGACAGCGATCTTCATAGACTTCATAGCGGCAATCTTGCACCACTTGACCAAATCCTGTACCGGTATCAATGGTATAAGGCGTGCCGCAGACTTCGCGGCTATTCGCCGTGGGTGTATCTTGTACAAAGCGCACTTCTGGGCGACAACTCAGCAAGTTGGCATCGGCAGGCACCTCGTCATGCCAGCCATTCCGCTCTACGGGCACTAAGCCCTCAATAGGGATGGAACGCGTCCAGCGAGCCTCGCGAACTGTGCCAACCATTTCCGTCGTACGCGTTGAGAGCATCACCAACCAGATCAAACCGCCGAATACCAATGCAATCACCAGCCACGCCACCCAAGATTGCCGTGGGGCCGCGGCTGCGGGTCGGGTCGCAGTTTTTGTTGGTGCCACGGGTTTGGGGCGGGCCAAGGGAGCGCCACATTGTTGACAGCGCGTATTGGACGCAGGATTCTCAGCGCCACAGGTGGCACAACGAACTGGCGGAGCTGCTTGTTGTTGAAAGGCTCCGAGCACTTGACCGGCTTCGCGTTGTTTGCCCTCGCCCAGATCTGCCCCACATTGTTTGCAACTTTGGGCATCCGCCGGATTACGTGTACCGCAATAGGCGCACTGAATGTCAGGGGCGCTTTGAGCACGGGCTAACTTAGCCTCATCTTGGACCAAGTCGCCGGCAACCGGTGTATTAAATTGTACATCTTGTGGTTGAGGCGCACCGCACCCTTCACAAGTTGTCTGGGCGCCGGGGTTGCGGGTATTACAACGTGGACATGTCCATTCCAACTCTACATATCCCAACTCTTTTCTAGTCATCTCCGCATTCCCCTCCTATTTTTTATAACATCTTTCTTAGGATTATTAATTAATCGGCGTGTACTTACAGAACGCCAGCCTCTATTTTAGCGCTTAATAGGGCCTGACGAAAACAGACTGTTTTGTGCGACATATTTGCTTTGCATCCTACCTGTGAATACAATAACCAGACTAGTTTCGCTGGAATCATCTTGAGCAAAAATTATGTTTCAATTTTCATCGCGCCGCAATCAGGGCAGGCAACCATATCAACCACGGCCTCCCGAAGGTTCAGAGGATGATTCACAACTCGATTGGGCATTTGGCGAGGCTGCCCCGCCAAATGTAATCGATCTTTCGCCCAGCCGACAAGCCTCAGAGCGAGACCACACGATCTTTCAGCCGCGGCCCCTCCCAAAGCGCAATGTTGCACCGTCACCTACATCCTATCCCTCCGAGCAACCAGCCTCTGCTGCTGTTTCCTCGTTGACGGCACCCTATCGCGGGTCACAAGCGGCAACCAATCTGCAAGCTCTCGAAGAGGCGTTGGACAAGGCGTTAGACGACTGGTGGAGCGAAGATAAAATACCATCAAAAGCGCTGCTGCGTGAAGGCCTGTTAGCGCTGAAAGCTGGTCATGATCTAGATGAGGGTCATCGCACCTTGCTGCTGCGAACAGCGCTAGCGCGCAGGCGCGGCATTCTCACCGCATTGCAGCACCAGCGGGATGGAGATCGCACTGCATTTTTGCTCAAAGGGGCCATCCTCGACATCCACAATCCATTGCCGCCGGTGGAATTGGCGCGTCTGCAACATGAAGACGAAAATAGTGAGGCGTGGATTACCCCCCTCAAGTATGAATTGCAAGATGAGATAGCCGCGGTCACCGGGCTATCGCACGAGTTAGCAAAACGGGCCCTGGCTGTGTTGGAAGGCAAACCGCCACCGCCCGCCTTGTCCATCAAACAGCGCCAACGTATCCGAGGGCAAAGGTTCGACTACACCGATGGTACCCCACCCGGATCTGGTTATTGGTCACCGGGGCGCCGCGTGCTGTTCCTGCTACTGGTAGGCTGTCTGCTCTTCGCATTTGTTCAGCCAGGGAATTCAGCCCCAGTCACCCAGGTCACTATTCCCACAGGTGACTATCTTATCCACAGCGGAGATGAAGCCGAACCGACTCACCAACTCTCCCTTGCTGAGTTTCTGATCGACCGAAACGAAGTGACCAACGGCAATTACCGCCAATGTGTGGAGTTGGGCCTATGTAGTCGGCCAAGTTCTTTTGCGAGCATCAATCATCCTGATTACTTTACCCACCCGCAATATAATCACCATCCGGTGGTGAATGTAACCTATGCCCAGGCTGAACAATTTTGCCAGTGGCTAGGCAAACGGTTACCCACCGCCGATGAGTGGACCGTCGCAGCGAGCATTGCACCAAACACGCAACGAGCCAATCGTTACCCGTGGGGCAATCTGTATGAGCCACAACGGGCCAATCTACACGAGAGCGGCTGGGGGGAGACGCGCCCAGTTGGCAGCTATTCACCTTTTGGGGATAGCTCCTTTGGGCTTGCCGATATGGCAGGCAACGTAGCTGAATGGACAGCCACCCCTGCTGGCGGTGACGACGAACGGATGATTGTTAAAGGGGGCTCCTTTTTGGATGGGTCAGCCCACGCGGTCGCAACCGCAGTGACTTTTGTTGATGCCACTGCAGCCGAACCCTGGCTTGGTTTTCGATGCGTCGTAGATGGACAATAAGCAGTGCACTGACCGCCAAACGATTCGATCTGCCTACTGCTCTATGTTACAATGCACGCTTTCTGCATCGCCCAAGCAGCCCAGCAGCGGTCGCCCAACCGAGCAGCTGGTAGAGAAGTGAAGTTATTTATGACCAACTCAAAAATTGATAGCACGACGCTTGATTTAACTACTGAACTCGAATTCGCCGTGAAAACCGCACGCGAAGCAGCCACCATTGTCAACACCTTCTACGTGGGGTCGTCTGAAGTTCGCTATAAATCGGAAAACGAACCGGTCACCGAGGCAGATCGTTCGGCGAATCAACATATCTTGGCCCGGATCCAAGCACACTTCCCGAATGATGGCATTCTGTCGGAAGAATCAAAAGATGATTTGCAGCGCCTCAACAAAGAACGGGTCTGGATTGTCGATCCATTAGATGGCACCAAAGAATTTATTGCCCGCAACGGCGAATTTGCCATTATGATTGGCCTTGCCATCGGCGGCAAAGCAGTTTTGGGCGTCGTCATGCAGCCGGATCCAGGTCTGTTATACGCCGGCGCTGTGGGCCATCCCGCTTATCTATACGAAGCTGGCGAACGTATTCCGCTCCAGGTAAGTGATGTGGCCCAGCCCAGCCGCATGGTGTTGGTTACCAGCCGTAGCCATCGCCCGCAGATCGTCGACAAAATGTGCCGAGCCATGCATATCAGCCGCGAACGAATCAGCGGGAGTGTTGGCTTGAAAGTGGGTATCATTGCCCGCCACCTGGCCGATTTTTATGTGCATCCTAGTCCTGGCTGCAAAGAGTGGGATCTCTGTGCGCCCTGCGCCCTCCTCGAAGCAGCGGGTGGGACAATGACCGATTGCTGGGGTGAGCCACTGCGCTTTAATCAGCGTGACGTGCGCGCCCATAATGGCATTATCGCCAGCAATGGCGCGGCGCACGACGAGATTGTCAGCGTTGTCTCGCGCATTTGTGAAGAATCTGGCTATAATCAGGATGATGGTTTTTGGTAGAAGTCATCTCAAAATCAATGTGACTCCTGGAAGTTGCTCCGTATAACCGGCGAGACATAGAGATTTTGGGATCTATTCTAGTTGTTTGCTCGTCGTGGGAGTATTGTACGCCCGGAGAAAAGGCACAATGACTGAACCAACCAAAACGCCCGAAGAGGCAAATCCGCAGTTAGAAGAGGCTTTACGTGCCGAATTAAATCGGCTCGGCAAGAGTTTTGTCGACGTAGTCAAAGTAGCTTGGGAAAGTGACGAACGCCGTCAACTCGAAGCTGATTTGAAAAAAGGGCTCCACGCCTTAGCCGAATCGCTTGAGGAGAATTTTAAGAAAGCCGGGGAAACGCAGCAAGCCAAAGAGTTGCGCACTAAGGCTGAGGAGACCGCCGAGTCAGTCGCTGATCGCCTGCGCAAAAGCGAAGTCGCCCAGGAATTGGGGGAAGGTCTGCTCAAGGGCCTGAATGCCCTGAGCTTGCAACTGGAGAGACTGACCACCGATCTCCAAACTCGCTCCCAACCAAAAGCGACATCCACCGATGAGAGCGAGCAAGAGATCCCCATCGACCAGGGTTAAAAGAACCATTTGGCGATGGTCAGGGCCCCCTGTTTCCACGGTACACGATGAGAGACACCGGTTTGGCCCTGAAAGTCGGCCAGATGCTCAATGTACCACTGGTAGTTCCGGATCAACGCCTGTTGATTTGAATAGACTGGTTGAAAGCCGAGTATCCGCTCTGCTTTCTCAATGGATACAAATGAGTCTTCAGTGATCGTACCATAAGCCCACTTGTAAACTGGCGAAAGTTTAAGCGCTTCTAACAGGCGCAGCCCCCAGATCATCGGCGCAACGGGAAACGGAATAATGCGCTTGCCATGCCCGGCATAATCGAGCACGGCTTGAAAGTCTTCCCGCAATGTGGCGAAATCCTTGGCGCCGATGTTAAAGACGTCGTTGACAACTGCACAATCACCCGTGGCGACCAGATAGATCGCCGTGCAGAGATCTTCGACATCCAACAGTTGATAGCGATTTTTACCCGACCCTGGAATCGGGAAGTTTTTGCCATCTTTGGCCCAATCGTATAACAGGGCGAAGATGCCCAATCGTTCGGGACCAACGAATGATTTAGGGCGAATGATCGGGATGCACATACCCCGTTCCCGGTAATCAACGCAAATCTGCTCGGCCAATACTTTGGCTTCACCATAGGGGCCGACACCATCCAGCTTATCGTCCTCGACTAGCGGATGATGGTCGGGAATGCCATAAACAGCAGTCGATGAAATATGCACGACCCGTTGGATTCCCTGCTCGTAGGCCGTTTGCAAGACCTGACGAATCCCATCAACATCAGTGGAATAGATATCCTCCGGCGAGTAGAGCGGCAAGGCAGCCGCGGTATGGATCACTACATCGACCCCTTGCATTGCCCGGGCAAGATCGGCCGAGTTGCGAATATCACCGCGAAGTGCGGTTAATTGGGTGCGTTCTGGATAATCAAAATCGGCAATATCGAGCGAAACCACTCGATGTCCACGTGCCAGCAAATAGCGGGCCAAATTAATCCCCAAAAAGCCAGCACCACCAGTGATCAAAAACGTCTGGGTCTTGCTATTTTCATCTGCTGCAATAGCAGGAGCACTATTGGACATCGATTCGCGAGACATGATTTACCGATCTGAACTACGCTCAACTTAGAACGAATGAGAACAAAGAAAACAAATAAAGCTGGAGCTTCTCAACCTGAAAGCCTGAGGGCTCTTGGCGATCAGCCCTTCCAGGCTAAGCCGCTGGATAACCCTTGCTGCCAGCGTGCCAACAGCGCCGGGGTCGACTCAAAGGCCAAATCTTCCGGTAACTCGTCGACGCTAAACCAACGCGCATCACAGGCATCATCTTGGCAGCGTAGCATCAAATTGGCGCCAAGTGCTGGTACCGCATGAAAGGCGAGCACAATGCCATTGCTCGGCCCGGCATTCACCACCATTGGGAAGATCTCGATCAACGATTCGACCTGAACAGCCAAGTCGACCTCTTCCAGCAACTCACGCTGCAAGGCCTCGCTTGGCACTTCACCAGCATCCATATAGCCGCCGGGCAACGCCCATTTGCCCTTCGCTGGCTCAACCGCACGTTGAATCAGCAAGACACGTGTGTCATGGGTCACC
This sequence comes from uncultured Caldilineaceae bacterium, assembly GCA_964568485.1. GTDB lineage: Bacteria > Chloroflexota > Anaerolineae > Caldilineales > Caldilineaceae > CFX5. Next base: position 17,872 of record CAZMRA010000057.1, read on the forward strand.
AGACCGATCACTGCAACCTTTGGATCAAAATATTGGACAAAGTTGCAGGTCGGGCAGACCGGCCGCACCTGACCATAGATAGTGCGTTGCACCAGAGGCGTCGCGCAATAGGGACAAAACTGATAAGGCCGTGGGCTCATCGTTTAGATCATCCAGAATCTCCGACCTGCCCAATCATACCGGGCAGCAGCTGGTCACGCCAAAATGGCATTATACCCATTCTGCCAAGAAGCCTCCAAACCACCAGCCAGTAAATCTAGGAACCATACAATACTCTATTAGAACTATTAATGTTTGTCTTTTTTTATTGATAAAGTCTATAATCGATACCAAAGATCAGATCAGCCGAGCGTAAGGAGGCAACCGCTTGAATCTTCACGAGTATCAATCCAAACAACTTTTTGCAAAATATGGGATCCCCATCCCCAAAGGGGAAGTCGCCACCACCCCAGAAGAGGCCAGCGCAATTGCCGAGCGTCTTGGTGGACGCGTGGTTGTCAAGAGCCAAGTACTAGTTGGCGGTCGCGGCAAAGCAGGCGGCATCAAGCTTGCAGCCAATCCCGCTGAAGCCAAAGAACTGGCCAGCAAGATCCTTGGCATGTCGATCAAAGGGTTGACTGTCAAGAAGGTACTGGTTGACGAAGCTGCTGATATTGCCCAAGAAATTTATCTTGGCGCAGTGCTCGACCGCGGACGGCGGCGTGTCGTTTTGATGGCCAGCAGCGAAGGTGGTGTTGAGATCGAACAAGTGGCGGCAGAGACACCGGAAAAGATTATCACGGTGGCAGTCCACCCCTTTTTGGGCCTGCGTGATTACCAAGCCCGTCAGTTAGCGGAAGGCATAGGCTTGCCTCGCCAATACCATACCGATTTTATCAAGGTAGCCAACGCCCTATATCAGGCCTACGTAGATTCCGATGCCAGCCTCGCGGAGATCAATCCGCTGGTTATTACCGGAGAGGGCCGCTTGGTCGCACTGGATGGCAAGATTGCTCTGGATGATTCCGCACTCTTCCGCCACCCCGATCTTGCGGCATTACGCGACCCTGACGAAGATGAGGGCGCAGAAGCCCAGGCTCGCGAACAAGGTCTGAACTATATTCAGCTCGATGGCGAAATTGGCTGTTTGGTCAATGGCGCTGGGCTGGCTATGGCGACGATGGACATCGTCAAATTTTATGGCGGCAATCCAGCCAACTTCCTCGATGTAGGGGGTGGCGCATCAGAAGAAAAAGTAGCTGCAGCCTTACGCTTGATCCTCAGCGATGAGCGCGTCCGAGCGGTGTTGATCAACATCTTTGGTGGTATCACTCGCTGCGATGATGTGGCGCGTGGGGTCTTGGCAGCGCGTGCTGCTGTCAATACGCAAGTCCCCTTTGTGGTGCGTTTGGTTGGGACCAATGAAGAAGAAGGCCGACGAATTCTGGCCGATGCCAATTTGATCACGGCGACGAGCTTGGCCGACGCCGCCCAAAAAGCTGTCGCTGCGGCACAAGGAGTCTCCGCATGAGCATTCTGGTTGATAAAAATACACGAGTTGTAGTGCAAGGCATCACCGGTCGGCAAGGCACCTTCCATACCCAGCAGATGCTCGATTATGGCACCAATGTCGTCGCTGGTGTCCGGCCAGGCAAGGGCGGCGAATGGGCCGTGGGCAATGTTCCGATCTTCGATACGGTCGAAGAAGCTGTTCAGGCCACGGGTGCAAACACCAGTTTTATCATCGTGCCTGAATCGGGTGCACCCGATTCGATCATCGAAGCCGCAGACGCAGGCATTGATCTAATCGTCTGTATTACCGAAAATATTCCTGCGCTGGACATGGTCAAGGTCCGCGCTTATCTCGACACCATGCCCACCCGTTTGATCGGTCCCAACTGCCCGGGGCTTATCACGCCCGGTGAGGCCAAAGTCGGGATCATGGCTGGCCACATTCATACACCCGGTAATGTCGGCATCGTCAGCCGCTCTGGGACACTGACGTATGAAGTGGTCTATGCCCTTACCGCCCGTGGCATTGGTCAAAGTACCGCCGTTGGGATCGGCGGCGACCCGATTATCGGCACCACCTTTGTGGATGTCTTGCAGATGTTCCAGGATGATCCAGCCACCGAGCAGATCGTGATGATCGGCGAAATTGGCGGCACGGAGGAACAAAAAGCTGCCCAATTTATCGCTGAAAACATGACCAAGCCGGTGACAGCCTTTATCGCTGGGCAGACTGCGCCGCCCGGACGACGCATGGGTCATGCTGGGGCCATTATCTCTGGTGGCGAGGGGACTGCAGCGGAGAAGATCGCCGCCTTGACTGCGGCGGGGGCCAAAGTGGCCCGCCACCCAGACGAGATCGCTGAGATCGTTGCGCAGAATGTGAATCGGTAAGCGAGGAGGTAACTTCCTCCTTACTCAATTTTACTGGTAAAAAAGACGTCCTGGGTCACGGCTAAACGCCGATTAATGACTCAGGACGTTTTGTATTTATTGCTGTATGCTTGGAAAGTTGCAGATTATTGGTTCATCAACCAGCCATCACGCATGGCAACGAGCACCGCTTCGGTGCGACTGGTGACATTCATCTTTACGAAGATGTTGCTCAAGTGTGTTTGGACTGTCCGCTCAGAGATAAAGAGCCGCCGGGCAATTTCTTTATTGCTATAACCTTCTAGCAAAGTCTGGATTACATCCTGCTCGCGACGGGTCAAACTAGTGAACGCTGCCGAATGGCGATAGGTATTGTGAAAAGGTGCTTGTTGCCCGGTCAGGTTGTGAATCCGGCGTTGAATATTGGTGGGCACCCACGGCTCTCGCTGATGGGCTGAATAGATAGCCCGAACCAAATCTTGAGCGGCGGCAGATTTGACCAGGTAGCTGCAAGCCCCCGCTTGCA
>CAZMRA010000058.1:0-4821 GCA_964568485.1 uncultured Caldilineaceae bacterium
TCGCTGCTTGCAGAATGATCACATTCCGTTCCACGCCACTAATGCCTAAGAGCATACACAAAAGCCAGGCAATCAACGGCGACACCAACAGACGTAAAGCAACGCTATTCCAGATTGCCCCTTGTGCCTGACGCAGTGGAGCGGCTCTCAGCTGTACCCCCAACAAGATCAACATGCCGGGAATGGCCGCGTTCGCCATCAAATCGATGCTGCGTAAGAGGCTTTGTGGTGCTGTGACCTGGCCCAAATTGAGACCGATACCCAGCAAGGCAGCATAGAGCACCGGTACACGCAAACTCGTTTTGAGTGCATTGATGGCGTTGGCTTCACCCGCGGAGGCGATCACTGCGCCAAAGGTGTTACTCATAAACGAAGTTAACACATAATAGATCGTTGCCAGCGCTGTGCCAAGTTCACCAAAGGCAAAATAGGAGATTGGTATGCCCATATTGCCATTGTTGCTTACTGCGCTCGTTAAGACTGCGGCAATGCGTGTTTTGCGCGGCGCTCCCCAACTAGTCAACCAGCCGAGGAGGCCGGTTAACACCGCGGCTGCAACCGCCACAATTGCCAAATGTTGCATAACTCGGCCATCGATCTCAGTCTGATAAAGACTGCGAAAAACAAGCGATGGTGTCGCCAAGTAAAAGAGTAAGCGCCCAATTGAGCGACTGTCAATGGTCACAAAGCTGGCTAAGACAAAACCTGCTCCAGCAACTAAAAAGACAGGCAGTACCGTTTGGGCAAAGATAGGTAATAGTTGTTCAAATACCGGCATTGCAGACTCGGAATCGACTGAAGTTGAGGTGGATTTTATGCAAGGCCGGTCGTGGACAGCGATGTTCTCTCGGGTGAGCTCATCGCTGTATCTTCCGAAGCATCCGCGATATTATGAAAGACTTCGTACTGGGCGAGATTCGGGGAGAAGAACTCAACCACATACTCTTTCGGTACACCCATCGGCTGAGCGATCTCGCCCAGCAGTGCATGGATAAAGGCTCGCCGCTGGCTGGGCTTCAAGTGCTGCGAAGCTTCATCCCATAGCAAGATCGTCCCATATACCCCCTCGCCAGTGTAGTGCAGATCTAACTTGCCAATGGTGAGCGGCTGTTGATCATCACCGATCTGATCAAGATCGAAGAGAGCATATTGTTCAGATTGGCTGGTGCGTACCAACCGTTTCAACTTAAGATTCATGCGGCCTATGAATCGATCAGGCGGGAAACATCCCCGATTTAGCCAGGTTATCTATTGCAGGTTACAGGTATACCTAATAACTACGGAAAGCCAGGACGTAGCACGATGATTCGCTGCGTGCTTGTTGTGCGCTATTGTTCATACTCGCCCAACTCGTCATCATCGTTACGCCAATAATCGTACTCGTCGTCGTCAGCTGTATCTTCTTCGTCATACAATGAGATCGACTCACTGCCGGCCGCAAAGAGCAGCTCCTCCAAGGCCTCATCAGCAGCTTCAGCCTCGATCGGTTCGCCTTCACTACTGACCGCACGTAGCGCGTCTCGGGCATCTTTCCCACCGACGCGGCCCAAGGCAAAAATTGCGGCCAGACGCACATCCTGTGAATCATCCACCAACAATTGGAGTAGATCATTTAGCGCGCTGCGGGCTTCCAATTCGCCACAAGCACGGGCGGCTTCGGCCCGCATGGCCGGGGATGGGCTCTGTAATTCAGCCCGCACATAAGTGCGCCAATAGACATCGGCACTGCGGCCCATCGCCACCAAGGCACTGATACGCAGTGTTTCCTCCGGCGAATAGTAGGCATCTTCAATCAATTGCCGGACGCCGGTCTCACCGGAATAGGCAATGCTCTCCAAGGCCCGGCTTTGCACGATGAGCGGTTCATCTGACTCACGCAACGTTTCAAGCAGAACTTGCTCGGCACGCATCGCCAACGCGGAATCCATCTCGTCGAGTTCGCCTGCCAGCACAAAGTTTCCTAGTGCAGCGGCAGCAGCAGCCCGTACCTCTGCATGGTCATCATTGCGCAAAATGTCGATCAACGGTCCTAGCAGATCGCTTTCTGTATCTTCGCTCAGCCCTTCGACAGCAAGACGGCGCACGGTCGGGTCACTATCGAGCAGAGCGATACGCAGAATCCGCCCCAAGTGCCAGTCCAGATCACTTTCAGCCAAATCCACCAAGTTTGTGATGACGGTACGACGGCGTTCTACTGGAATTGCGCTCCAGCCTTGACGCACAAGTTCGCTGTCTTGGCGGGAGAGGTCGGAAAATGCATAGAGATCCCGCCCCAAAACTGGCTCGGGCTTGGTGATCAGATGCTCGAGCAACTCTTCAGCAGTAAAGCGCGATTGGATCAGCCCGTAACTCGCTTCGTTCCAACTTTCATCTATATCAAGTTCATCATCGTGCAGCTGATCCGCTGGCGAATTTTTTCCCTTGCGGTTGTTCATCTTTGTCAAAAACCTTTTGGCCTACTGCGCGACCGCGCTCTACGTTGCCCTATTTCCAAGGGACTTAGCGTCCAGACAATGCGGTAAACGCGCTCACAATTTCCGACTTGCAGTATATCATGCTCGTCAAGCGCGTTGCAGTGCCTTAGCACATCCACAAGCCTCGGCAAGAATCAGGTTGGATCTTGTTTCCTCCCTGGTAGCGAGATAAGCGCTGCGGCGATGACGGACTCAATTCCAAGAAAACCACCAAGCAGGGCTAGGCTCGCTTGCTGCGATATTACCGGCTGCGGAGTCGACCACTTGTACATACCAATACCAGCGCCGACCAAATTCCTGCGGAGCCAGACTGCACAACCCGACATCCATCGGCCACAGCGTATTATTCGGCGCCTGAGGCTGTTCGAGCACCCAAACGATCGACTCAGTGCCATCTGCGGCGACACCATTGACAAACCCCAAGTGAAGCACGTAGCGATCACTATCGCGCATAAACTCCACCGGCAACCAAGCCAACGAACCGCCAGATTCGCAACTGACTTGGGCGCCATTTTCTGGGGCCCGCAGTTGGGGTCGTTCCAGACGAACTGCTTGTGTATCATTATTGCTCGCAGCAGCCACGGGTGCTGCCCCACCTGACGATGCACTCGGTGTGGGGGTTACTGCCGAGCCAGCCCCGGGAATCACCAGGACTTGCCCGCTACGTAGATTACGCGCATCGGCCAAACTGAGTGAATTTGCGGCTAAGAGTTCATCTACCGAAACGCCGAAGCGGTTGGCAATGCCAATCGGCGTATCCCCTGCTTGCACCGTGTAGGTCCGCGGAGCAACGGTGGGGGCCGCAGGCGTATTGGTCGCCGCTTCGCTGGTAGGAGCATCATCTGTTGGGATAATCAGATCCTCACCAGGACGCAACGTGTAAACTCCTTGCCCCGAAATATTGTTCGCAGCCATCAATGCATCCACTGTGACGCCATAACGACCAGCAATCGCCAAAAGCGTATCGCCATTTTGGATCCGGTGTGTGCGTGGCGGGATCGGGGTCGGCGTATCGGTCGGTAAAGGAGTATCGGTTGGCAAAGGCGTAGCGGTAAATGTGGCGGCAGGTGGCTCGGTCGAGGTGGCCGTAGGGATGGCTAAACGACCACCGCTCGTCCGCCCAGTGGTCGTCGTTGATTCACTCGCTGCGATAGCGACGGTGCTAGTAATCTCACGAGTCGGGGTGGGCAACAAAATCAAAGCCCGAGTTGCGCTTACCACTGCGGTGGAACTGGGCGCTGCCGTTGTGGATGCGGTTGGCTCGACTGTAGCTTGTGTCGAAGTCGCAGTCGCACGCACGGTGGGCTCTTCGGTCGGTGTGGCGGTTGGCTCCTCGGTGGCCGTCGCAGTGGGTTCAAGGGTTGGCTCAGGGGTTGGCGAATCCGTGGGCAAAGGCGTGATCGTAGGCGCCGGTGTATCCGTCGGCAATTCCACCACGACTGGCTCACCAGCGTTCGTGGTTAAGACATTCGTTACCGTGAGCGGCGCTTGGGCAACGGCGACCACTGGGGTTGCAGTGGCTTCTTCAACGGCTGGTACTGAAGCGTCATCTACAGGCAGGGGCGTGCTCTCAATCACCACATTGGGATCCATGCTCTCGCCCAGTTCGTTGATCATCGTTAAACCAGCGTCAAGGCGGTCGCGCATCCAACCCATTGGATAGAGCGACCCCCACCGCCCTAATAAGACAAAGAGAAAGAGCAAGATTAGTAACACTGACCCGCCCCAGATAAACCAGGGGGTGGGTGCGGCCACCAATTCACGGCCACAGTGGGGACAGAGGACCAGCGCCGACGAGCTGCTTTTGTGACAGTGGCTGCACCGGATGCGTTGGGGGCGGGCTCGCAGATTTTCCCCACATTCTGGACAGCTCGAAGCATGGTTGCGATTGATCGCCCCGCAGTTGGGGCAACGATGTAGCGCTCGGCGCTGCCGGGTACTGCTTACTACCGGACGCTGTACAGCAGGCAATTGCGTTGTTTGGTCGCGCTCGAGCGCGTTATTCTGTTCTTCCATTGGGTTCGCCATCGGCTAAAACTATCGGCCAAGCAGCCCACGCCAATCAATGCTCGCTTGATCGGTCGTGATATCTTGAATGGTGATAAAGACCAACAAACCCAAGAGCAACATGAAGCCAACCATATGCACCAAACCGTCACGTTCCGGGTTTACTCGTCGACCACGCAGCACTTCGATCAAAATGAAGAGCAAGCGGCCTCCGTCCAATGCCGGCAATGGCAACAGATTGGTAATCGCCAGCGCAGCGCTCAACACTGCCGATAAGCGCCAAATCGGGAACCAAAGGCCGGTGTCCAGTGTCGCATTCACAGCACCACCGACCATCTCG
>CAZMRA010000058.1:4831-8369 GCA_964568485.1 uncultured Caldilineaceae bacterium
CGGTATCGGCAATTCCCACCGGGCCCGATAATTGAGCATCGGCAGGTGACAATTGGCCCATGATCAACATCACCGGGAGCTGCAAGACCAATGTGACATACTGGAAGGTATTGACCACCCCTTGCCAAAGCGATTGACCAAAGGGCAACGTTGCCAATTGCGTGATCGGCCCAATCTGCACCCCAAGCGCACCTTGTCCTTCCGGAGGATTAGCACGGGGGACCAACTCAAAGTCAATCCACTCGGTGCCGCGCAAAACGGTGAGCGTGATCGGTTGATCCAAGTTCTGGCTGACCGCTGTATTCAATGGATAATCGAGATCAACGACATCACCATTCACGCGGTAGACAATATCGCCAGCTTGCAAACCAGCCTGTTCAGCGGGGCTATCCGGCGCAGTGGCTAGGATCTGGGTATCGAGAATGGGGCGATAATCTAACGAAGGCAACAGCTGGTTCAATGTTGCCAGATCATCAACCACCAGCTTCTGGATCTCTCCATCGCGGCTCAACAAAATTTCGCCCGAAGTTGCCTCCCCTGTTCCGTCTTGGTGCCACACATCATAGCGAAAATCAGGAATGGCACTCATGTAGGCAGGCTGGTTATCTACCTGCAATAAAACATCCCCTGGATGCAAGCCCAATTGTTCAGAAGGTGAGCCGGGCTCAATTGCCATTACTAGCGGATAGGCCACCACGGCAGGAAAGCCAGCCATAAAGCTGAAGGCAAAGAGGATAATCGCCAGGATGGCATTCATCGCCGGCCCGGCGATCAATGTGGCTGCTCTGGCGCCGCGCGAAGCTGCATTAAACGAACCGGGCGATACATCGCTAGCATCCTCCCCTTTCATGCGTGCAAACCCGCCAAAGGGGACCAGGTTGATCGTAAAATCGGTGCCGTCGTAACGGAAGAGTCGAATCAATCTTGGCGGATAGCCCATGCCAAACTCTTCCACGACAATGCCATTGCGGCGGGCCACCCAATAGTGCCCGAGCTCATGGAAAAAGACGAGCACACCGAGTACGATGATAAACGAGATTACGGTTATTACCACAGGAAATCCTTCCTTTTCACGCCACGAATTCTGCGCGCCTCACTACGCTCTCAGTCAAGCCATTTTGGCCTATTCTCTATCCTGAAAATCTGTATCCGACATCCCGGCACGCCGAGACTCGAGAAAAGCAACCGCTTCAGCATTCCTCCACAGCGGAATTAGGCGCTTAGCAGCTCGTTGTCAATGCTGCGTCAACGTGGTCGTAAACCAAATTTTGGAAGCCGCAACCATGCTACAGGAGTCTTACTTTGTTGCATATCGGGTGTCCATTATACCTGTATGGGCAATTATCGCGAAACCTCTTAGCAAATTGACGGGGCTAGCTTCCAGAGTGGGGCGAATAAATGCGCGTGCCCAGTTCCGCAGTGGGATCGACTAGCACACGTCGCAGGTGGTCGGGATCCACGCCACTGCAGATGGTGATCTCCAGGCCAGGTTGGGCTTGGGTCAGGGCCAACGCTTGGGCCACCTTGGCCGCCATACCTCCAGTCACATCCACGCCATGGCTTCCCCCCAGAACCGCCTGGGCTTCCGCAAACGAAGCTGGAGTAATCACGGGGATGCGTTGGGCTTTTGGCTCCAAATTCGGATCCGCGGTGTAGACGCCATCGACTTCACCGGCCAGGATAATGCGCTGTGGTTGCAAATCGGCCGCCAATCGTTCGAAGATCTCCTCGGTGCTGGCGATGGTACCACCACGCACATCGTCCAATGTCACATCGCCATAGACGACTGGCAGCAACCCAGCCGCCAAGGCGCGGCGGATGGTCTCGCTCGGTGCGCTGAGCAGTCGACCATCCTGGCTGCGCAGAACGACACTCGGCTGGATTGCCCACGCAGGCACTTCAGCCGCCAATAAAGCGCTGACCACAATCCGGTTGAGACGCGCCGCGGCATCCGCAGTAGCCGCGAAGCCATACCACTCGGTCGCGGTCCGCACCCCCTGCCGGGTGCCATAACGCCGCCCCACCACATGGCCAAAACTGCCCGAACCATGCCCAAGCACCAACTGCAGGTCGGGATTGGCTTGACGCAGCTCGGCCAACATTTGGGCCAACGCAGCCAACAGATCCGCCCGTGGGCTTTCTGGCTGCCGTTTATCGGTGATGAGCGAGCCCCCTAGTTTGAGAAAGACAAGTTGTGACATTGTTTGCACAGTGGACGAAGTCCTGTTCTTCAGAGCCACTCCAGTGGCTATTAGCGTTCAAGAGTAGCGAAACTCTCGCTTCCTATATGTTGAAAGCGGCTATTGTACCTCAATAGGAATTGGCAGCACATGAGCGATTTGATAATTTTCATAATCGGCGGAACGTGCCAAAGGTTGGCAGCCGCCGTTGCTATCGACCGCCCGCGCCATCACAGTATAGGAACCAGGCTGCTCAAAAGGTGGTGCCATAAATTCCCAAAGCCGCCAAGTATACGGAATCGCTTCCCCCAGCAGTGTGGCTTCATGCCACTGCTGACCACCATCCACACTGACCAACACCTGGACGATCTCCCCACTACCTGTCCAAGCAGCCCCGAATACCCGATAGGGTCGATGGCGAGGGATCACTTCATGCATGGTCGGCCGTGCAATTGCGGCTTTGGTCTGCATCAACGAGATCGGCACGCGCGTTGGTAGATCATCAATCCGCTGCCAGAATACATAATCGACAGACTGATAATACCCCTGGAAGGGCTGCGCCGTGAGCACCAAGCGAGTCAACCATTTGACTGCGGCCATCCCATACCATCCCGGCACAATCAAACGTAGCGGAAAGCCATGCGCGGGCGAAAGCGGCCTCCCATTCATGGCATAGGCCAACAAAACCTGGCTGAGCTCCACCGTAGCTAGAGGAAGGCTACGCGCATAAGGAACGGGACCGGCTGGTTTGGGGGCTTTTTTGATCACGCCGCAATCCGCGCCAACCGCAATCACCTCGAGTGCGCTGGCCGTCGGCTGGACCCGGGCAAGCACATCCGCGAGAGGAACGCCAGTCCACGTTGCCGTACCAACCGCACCGTGCGACCATTGGACACCATCCGCCGGAGGTGTCAGGAATACCCGCTGATTCCCTGCGCACTCCAGAGTCACGGTGAGGGTTTGGGCAGGCATGGCCAATAGATCTTCATACCCCAGCGTCAAGGGATGTTCAACCTCGCCCTTGATCGTTAAGCGCCAAGTCGCTGGATCAAGCTGCGGCGTGGGGTAATGGCTGCGCACATAAAATTGATCATGTGGGGTGATTAAGCCATCGAGCCTTGCAAAGGGATATTCAAGATTGGCTGGTTCGAACTCACGAACAATCATCTTCCATCCTTTCGCTGTGTCATTGCCAGGGGTTTCACGGTATGGTCCACGCCATTCATACTACGTCAAGCACAGCTGCAAAGCCCAGCGTCAGAAGTCACGATCTTTTTCTAGACACAGATGAGCCGCTGGTCGAATGGGCACCCCCATTGTAATCAAGGATACCCCGAGAACCAAAAGCCCTATAATTT
>CAZMRA010000058.1:8379-20635 GCA_964568485.1 uncultured Caldilineaceae bacterium
ATCGTTCAGAAAATAAAGAAGGTTAATTAATGAGTCAAGCAACACCACGGGCCAAACGCCAGCAACGAACGTATGAAGCCATTCTGGCAGCCGCTCGCCAGTTGATCCACGAACAGGGGATCAATGGCCTTTCCATCCGCGCCATTGCTGAGCGAGTGGAATATAGCCCAGCAGCGATCTATGAGTATTTTGGCAGCAAAGAGGAGATCATCACAGGGATCTGCATACAAGGGCATCAGCGTTTGCATGACTACATGGCGCGTGTCGCTGCAGACTTACCCTTTTCTGAGTATTTATTGCGCATCGGCTTGGCCTATCTCGAGTTTGCTATCCAGAATCCAGACTTCTTCTTATTGATGTTCACTACCGCTCCGGTGAGCGAAGATTCGTTCAAGCCTGTGGCGATGGGGCCAGACCAAGCTGCCGACTGCGAAGGTTCATCCTTTGCAGTGCTTGTAGGCGCCATTGAACGCGGCGTGAATGAGGGCATCTTACAAGTGCGGCCGGGTATGGGTGTGTTGGAAATGGCGTTGGCGGCTTGGAGCACTGTCCACGGCTTGGCGATGTTGCGCATCACCCAGCTCAAGGCGGTACCGTTGGATTTTGATACGCTTGCCAGAGAAACCTTATCCGCCTTTGGGACAGGACTGGCCCTCAATTCCCAGAATACAACGAAGTAAAGAAAGTTGCTAGGCCTTGGGCTTGGAAAAGCCTATTTTTTTATCCATAACTGAACATTGTTCAATTTTCGTCTTTTGTTAAAATAACGATCGCCGTCTTTGAAGGGAGCTTCTATATGCAAACCGATGCATTCCTGGCGTATGGTCACTTTCTGGCCATGTTTCTCATAGTTGCAACAGTAGCGGTCGAGATGGCACTCTGTCGCCCAGGGCTGCGTCGGCAAACGGCCAAGTTCCTCGCTCGCGTGGATATTGTCTATTTTGTCGCGGCGATCTTCGTGCTGATTACCGGCGGCTTGCGCCTCTTTTTGGGCCTCAAAGGCACGGGTTTTTATCTGGGCAATCCAGCCTTTTACGTCAAAATGGGCCTCTTTCTGCTCGTCGGCCTGATCTCGATTCTCCCGACCCTGCAATTTATCCGCTGGTCGCGCCAATCGAACGAAGAGATGGATGCCCTCTTGCCCACAGCCGAAGTTACCCGCGTCGCGCGGTGGGTGCGGCTCGAGTTTGGCCTACTTTTGCTAATCCCGTTGGTGGCGGCTTTGATGGCTCGCGGCATCGGCTATTGATCTTTGAAGGAGTTGCCTTATGGTCGAGACCCTGTTCCAAGCAGCTAATCTCTGGATTATGCCCTTTTGGGTGTTGATGATCTTGCTCCCCTACTGGCAGTGGACCCGACGCATTGTCAGCTCGTGGTGGATGATCTTGCCGCTGGCGCTGCTCTATGCCTGGTTCTTGCTGCCACAGGTAGGGGCGTTGTTGCCCGTACTGGCCAGCCCCACGCTGCCAGCGATCGCCACGCTGCTAGGCGATCCGTCCGGTGCGGCGATCGGCTGGGTCCACTTTCTGGCCTTTGATCTCTTCGTCGGCCGTTGGATCTATCTCGACAGCCGGAAGCGAACCATTAGCGCCTGGCTGGTCTCGCCCTGTCTGTTTTTGACCTTGATGGTGGGGCCTGTTGGTTTGTTGCTCTATTTAGCAATTCGATGGGTGATTGGACGGCAGCAAACGCGTTGATACCCGTACAATCGTTGAATTTTCAGCAAGGAGCTTACCATGACAATTTCAGCCTCGACAACCCCTCAACCAGCCAATCGCTTGACACTCAGCCATGCGCTGCAGCAATCCTGGCAATATAATCGATGGATCACCCTGGCGGGACTGATCCACATCGCGGCGATTCCTTTGATTTTGCTCGGATGGCTGCTCGACCCGAAGATTATTCTCGGGGCGCCGGCGTGGATCAAGCCGCTCAAATTTGCCATTTCCGGGGCTATGTATTGCTTTAGCTTCGTCTGGCTGCTCAGCTATGTGAGCGGCTACCGGCGTATGCGCCACTTTGCCGCCAATACGGTTGGGGTTGCGCTCTTAGTCGAAGTCGGCCTGATCACCATGCAAGTGATCCGCGGCCGGGCGAGCCATTTTAATTACGAAACCCCGTTCGATGCGATTGTCTATCAGATCATGGGCGGCTTTATCCTCTCGGTGATGATCCTCAACCTGATCCTGGCGATTTGGTTGATCATCCAACGTTTGCCGGATCGCGTATTTGCTTGGGGATTGCGTTGGGGCGTGCTGCTCGCCTTTGTGGGGATGGTAGTGCCGATCTTTATGACTGGCGGGCCAACGCCGAGCCAGTTGGAACGCATGCAGGCCGGCGAAAAGGTCAGTATGATTGGTGCGCACAGCGTTGGGGTTGAAGATGGCGGGCCGGGCTTGCCACTGCTCGGCTGGAGCACCGAGGGGGGCGATCTACGCATTCCGCACTTTATTGGCTTACATGGGATGCAGCTCTTGCCCATCTTGGGTTGGCTCTTGACTCGGCCAGCCTTGCGACGCCGGTTACCCGAATCGCAGCGTCTGTATTTGCTGTGGCTGGGGGCGCTCAGCTATTTGCTACTCACCGTGCTGTTGACTTGGCAAGCACTGCGCGGCCAGTCAATCATCGCGCCGGATGGGCTGACAATTGCAGCGGTGGCTGGGCTTGCTGGAGGTACCGTGTTGGTGGGGATGATCCTAGTGGGGTGGGGCCTGCGCCAAATGAGCCCGCGCATATAGGCCCAAGTAGCAGCCTGCGGTTGCTATCAATTTGGTAGACTAGCTTCGCAGCAGTGGAACCCTTTGCTCAGCTGCTGCGAATCTGTTCGAGATCCAATTCGCCCGCGGCGCCCCAGCCCTTTTTCCCTTCGGGGATGGCTGGACGGAACTGCTCATATAGATCGTATGCTTTGTCAGCCAATTGCTCGGGATCATAGCGCTTGGCAAGCGCTTGCATCGCCTCTCGGACAGCTGGCAAATGCTCGCCAAACTTTTTTTGCAGGTAACGCTCTACACTCTCCGCGCTGATCGGGTCGCCCTTGCTGGTCGCCCTTAAGCCCTCTTTGGTGTGCGTGACCGGCACCGCCCGCCCTAGCAACTGGATCCGCTCGCGAGGGGTTGGCCGGTCATCCTGCTTCCCCTGCTCGTCTTGCTGCTTATCACTTGCTTCATAAATACCCAGGCGCTGTCCTTTGGATTGGGCATTGAGTCCCGCCACCGCCTTACCCAAGGTCAACGCCTCCTCGTGGTCATAGCCGCTGCGTTCAGCGACCACGGTGGCCCACAACGTCAATACCGGTGCTCGATTGATGCGAATCTTTTGGGTAGCCATCTTGCGCTCCTCCTGCAATTTAGCGCGCCGCGTCGATCATTCACCGCGAGCATACGCCATCCATACACTCCTCACCATATATCCAGATCACACCGCTTGATACAAAGTAGGTCAGCTTCGTACCGTCCCTAGGTCACCCTTCTACCGTGATGTCACTCTAGTTATGCTCCACCGCACGCTTGATTGCCTCCAGCCATTGACGATGTTGAGCTTGTAGACGACTGCTGTTCATCAACGGCTTAGCCAAGATCCCCGAGAACGATTCCTCCATGCTAAGGCGGGTTGTCTCTACCGACAAGGCGGTGAGGGTAATGCGATCGATGGCAGTGAACCAGAGGGAGGTGCCGGTCCAGGTCAGTTCTGCATTGGGTTGCACAACGGCAAAGCGGGCTCGGATCGGGAAATTGTTCAAGCGAAAAGAAAATTCAGCATCCACTGCCACCGTGGAGGCCAATTTCACATCCTGAAATATGGGGGCAATGAACGGCCAGGCGGGCAAATTAATCACCACCGCCCATATCTGAGCTACCGGCGCAGCGATGACGATGCTACTACTCGACCGGATAGGCGCTGCTTCATCAAGGCGCCCTTGCTTGGCATAGTGGTTGTGCAAAATTGCCTGGGGTGGCCCTTGGTAGAAGATTTGTTGCAACACCGTCTTCATCACTCGCTACTCGTTCACTTTCCAATGCTCAAGAGGTCAAATGATTTCATCGATGTTCAGGGGCGGGGAGCCAAACTTTCGCGAAAAGCCTGGCTGCCCCCGCTTACAACTTCCATTCCGGCTTGAACAACTTACCCTTCATGCTTGATCATACGCTTGTTGCAGTGTGGCAATCTCGATTTTCGACATCTGCAACATGGCCTGCATGACCGCTTGGGCTTTCTTGGGGTCTGGATCACTCATTAGCTTTCCCAGCGCAGTCGGAATGATCTGCCAAGAGACGCCAAATTGATCGGTCAACCAGCCACAGGGGCCTTTCTCGCCACCAGCAGAGAGCCGCTCCCAGAGCTCATCTACCTCATCTTGGGTCTCACAACTCACAAAGATTGAGAATCCCTGCGCGAAGCTGAAGTGAGGGCCGCCATTGAGCGCCATAAACTCTTGCCCTTCGATGGTAAAGGTGGCCGACATGAGTGAGCCGGCTGGCGCTGGACCACCTTCCCCATAGCGACTCTCATTCAAAATTTGTGCATTCTTGAAGGTAGCAACATAGAAATTGACCGCTTCTTCGGCTTGGTTGTTAAAGGTTAAAAAAGGGATAATCTGTGGCATTTTCTTTGCTCCTATAGCGCCTAGCTACGAATTGATGGATTGAATCAATGTGTTGATTATAAGGCTGCACAAGGAGTAAGTCTTGTATAAAACGGCAATGTCACTTAGAGGGGCACCACTCGGAATCAAAGGTGACTTCGTGGCGCACCAGCTGATCCCCGTGGAGTCCCACCGAACTGCGATTGGGGTCCACGCAGCTCGGTGGGGCCAATGCACTAGGTAGCCTGAACCGGTGGCGCCCAGGCTCGAACTTCAATCGTCGCGCCATAACGTACGGCCGGATGCTCGCTGGCAATCTTAGCTGCTTGTGCCAAATCGTTCGCTTGCAAGAAGAGCAGAGCGGTGATACTTCCTATCTCCGTGGCAGGTTCTATAACGCGGGTTCCATCCGCTTGTAACAGATAGCGCTCTGCATTCAGGATCCGCGGCTCGAGTTGGTGCCCCGCCGCGTTTTGAATCTGCGCCCATTCGCGTGTTTCAGCGGCACGTTTGGCTAACTCCTCGGGCGGAAGCGTGTTGATGCCTTGGCGAAAGATGACAACATATTGCTGCATAGGTGCTCCTTTCAGGATGGGAATCCATCCTGGCTAGTCTAGAAATTGATGCAACTCAATTGCTGATTGTAGCAAGGGACACCAAGCATGAATTGTAAAAAATCGGCATTAATGTTGGTCGTATTCAACGCCAAAAAGCCGTCGGGGTAGTACCTGTCATTCGTTTAAACTCTTTAATAAAGTGCGACTGGTCGTAATAACCGGCCTGATGAGCAAGCGCGGTTAGATTGGCGGCCGTCTTTTTCAAGTGGAGCACGTGCTGTAACCGTACATAGGCAGCAAAACGACTCGGGGAGGTACCGACCAACTGGCGGAAGCGCCGTTCAAGCGTGCTCTGGCTTAGCCCAAGATGATGCGCCAGATCGGTGATGGCAATCTGGCCCTGCGTATGGCCGATCAAGCGTATCGCGTTGTCGATCAAGGCATCATAACGCGTTTCATTCAAGTAGCTTTGTAAAAAGCTTTCTACGAGCCGAAAACGCTCACGATGGGTAGCGGCTTGCAGCAACCCATCGTGCAAACGATCTAACTCCGCCGTCCTGGTGAAAACATCCCGCAGATCAACCGTGGTATTGGCAAACTCATCCAACGCTTGCGGTAGGAACATGGCCGCACCCAAGGGGGCAAAAGCAACCGCGACGATAGCATGATCGTGGCTATGGGTGTGGTTGCGCACCGTATCCCACAAACCGGTCACCGCCATGTCTGGGGCCAACAAATGGTTATCGATCTGGCAAGTACCCTGGTAACGGAAGATCAGATGGAATCCGGTTGAGGGCAAATGCTGATCCCGATGCGCGTTGGTCGCTTCAACGATGAAAAATCGCTGGATAAGCGGACGCAATCTTGCATAGGGGATATGGTGATATAATTTGATGCTCGGCAACTGTTGCATCGTCGTTCAATCCTATGCGCACCGGTCGAAGGGGCAATCTCGACCATCGGCCACAACGCCTGCCAGTATGAGGGTTACTATCTACCTGCTCTCTTGCGTGAGCGCAGCGGCAGGAGTATGTAAGCGGATAAACTCGGCTGGCGTGTACCCAATCCATCGCTTCAGCGAACGGGTTAAATGCGCCTGGTCGAAGTAGCCCAGATCGAACACCGTGTCGAGAATCGAGACGCCGCTACCCAAGAGCGCCGCGGCTTGCTGCGCCCGTTCAATTTGGCGAATCTGGCTTTGCGTCAAGCCGGTAGTCTGCAAAAAGCGATGGCGTATGGTCCGCTCCGCCGCAGAGACAGGCTGCTCTTGCAAAACGGCGCTCACGAGCGGGTCACGCACCAGAATCTCCTGGCGCACCAGCCGATCGACAAAGGTGTCGACCTCGTCAAATTTGGGGAATTGCCAAGCCGCGCCCTGCAGCCAAAAAGCCCGATCGGACGCACTCGGTAATGGCGTTTCCTGATTGAGAAAATGTTTGGCAGGCAGATGGGGCATATAAGTGCCTAGCCGGAATTTGATCCACAAAATCTCGCCGCCCTCTTGCCAAGTTACAACCCCAGCTGTTGGCAGAGGCCCAACGACCATCACTTGGCTTTGCTTTTGGGCGCGTGCAACGACCATGTGCCAACTCTGTTCAGCCGGTCGAATCGTTGAACCGGCACTTGTTGTGTAGCCGTGGAAGATCTTTTCTACATAAGGGGAGCTAGTAAGATTTTCCTCATTCGTGATCACGATCATAGGCGTGCTTCGGCAATTTTGATGTGCGGTTATGCTGTTTCAGCCCCGCGGTCAAAGCTTGGCGAGGATTTTAACTAGGGCTAAGCACATTATAGAACATTTGTTTTGATCAGACAACTCTGTTATATAAAATAATACTGACCAATTCGATCTTTCACCACACACCCAACATATTGCTGCATTCGATCAGCTCTTGTAAGTTGGGTAGCTTCAATTTTCCAACAACAAACCAACACAGCTACAGAATGGACTGATTGACGATGTTGATCGCAAAATCCCTATTCTTCTTTCTGCTTGCGGGCCTCTGCGAAATCGGCGGGGGGTATCTGGTGTGGCTCTGGCTGCGCGAGGGGCGCAGTTTTTGGCTGGGTGGGCTGGGCGGTATTTTGTTGATCGTCTACGGAATGATTCCAACACTGCAGACGACCTCATTTGGCCGGGTCTATGCTGCGTATGGGGGCATCTTTATTGCACTCTCAATCCTGTGGGGGTGGCAGGTCGACAAAACTACGCCGGATCGTTACGAGTTGCTCGGTGGGGCCATCGTCTTATTGGGAGTCGCAGTGATCATGTATTGGCCACGTGGTTGAATGGCCCTAGCTAGTCACTAGGCAACAAAAAAACTGCTTGATTTCCAAGAACATTTGTGCTATAATCTTAGAAACGCTTCCCCTCTCACTCACAAGGAGACTCCCATGAATGTCGCCATGTTTCGCCACTTTTACGACTATCACTTTGCCATGAATCGCTTTATCTGGAATCAGTACATCAGCCAACTTTCCGATGAAGCGTTCTTGCAAGCTGCGGATTACGCCCATGGCTCGGTGCGCAATCAAGTCATCCACATGCTGCATGTGGATGAAGCTTGGTTTGCCGATCTAAGTGGCCGCACACCACCCGAACAACCCGATCCCACCGAGTTTACAGATCGCCCCCAGATACGAGCGTATTGGGATCAAGTTGAACGCGGCATACGCGACTATCTGGCCAACCTACGCGATGAGCAGCTCACCGACAAGCCGTTTGGCGAGGGGGAAGATGAAAATCTACTCCTCTGGCAAGTACTCCTGCATGTAGTGAATCACGGGACCGATCATCGCGCGCAACTGCTGCGCACACTCAACGATCTGGGCGTCGATACCACTGCTCAGGATTACATTTTTTATTGCTATGAGACTCAAAAATAAAGCAAGGCGGGTGGCTGTTCTAAACCATACACCGTCTGCTCGATACGATCATTGGCCATACAACCTCCAGCTTGGCTGACACGTCATTAAAAACGCGTCAGCCAAGCTGTTCTGAAGCTGCTGCTTCTGTTGGGGTGAAGCGATGTGTTTCTAGGTCGCGCAGTGAAGGTGTGAACAAGAAGATCCCGCCGATGACAAATAACCCGACTGCGCCGATGAAAAACCAGAACTGAACGCCAAAATTGTCAGCCACTGGACCGGCCAAGAGCAGGCCCACCGGGGAAATGCCGCTGGATAGGGTATTTAGGACGGTGAAGAAACGCCCCTGCATTTCTGGCGCGACGACCGATTGCATGATCGCCATAAAGGGTCCGTTGGCCATGGGGTTCAACACCCCAAAGATCGCCATCCCAACAACGGCCCACCAGTAGCCATCGGCCGGGGCAACCGCAATCAGCAATGAACCAAACGACATGCCAATCACCCCGGCGATAATCGTATAAATCCGCCGTTTGAAACCGCCCCACACACTCAGCAGCACACCACCAGCCACCAATCCCAAGCCCAATGTCGTGTTGAGCGTCGCAAACTGTAAGGCAGAACCTTGGAAGTGATTGGTCACCAAGATCGGCAGCAAGGCAAACGCGGGCGTCAACAAAAAGTTGAGCAACGCGCTCAGGCAGAGCGCGAGAAATAGACCGGGCCAGTGCCAGATGTAACGCAGCCCAGTACGCAAATCGGCGAGAATCGAAGGTTGCTCGCTCGCTTGGAGGGTCACCTGAGGTTGCGGAATGGTGATTGTAAAGACCAGGCCAATCGCCAGCAACGCGGTAACCACATCAATTGCCATCATGCCTTGTAGATCTAAGATTTCCAACAAGAGCGCGCCCAGCGGTGGTGCTACCACCATATTCAACCCTTGGATAGTCTGATTCATCCCGGCCACACGCGACAACTGCTCCGTCGGCACCATGAGGGTGGTAGAAGCTTGCACAGCGGCAAAGTGGAAGGTGCCGGCGAGGGAGCGCACGAGGGTAATGGCATAAACATGCCAAATTTGAATCGCATCCAGCCAAAAGAGCAGCATGAGCAGCACTGCCCCCAAAGCCCCTATCGCATCGGCCGCCAAGATGATCAGCCGTCGATTCCAGCGATCGACCAGCACACCAGCCAACGGGCCAATGATCACACCGGGCAGGATGGCGAACAGCGTCGCTGTCGCCAAGACGGTGGCTGAACCAGTGGTTCTTGTCAACCACCAAGTGATCGCAAATTGGGCGAGATTACTGCCAACCAAGGAAATGGCTTGGGCGGACCAGAAGGTGAAAAAGCGACGTTGCCAAGGTGGTTGCATTGTCTTTACTCAAATGATGGTTTGCCAGGAAGAATATGGTTGAAATGTTTGTACCAAGACTAACACGCCCCACCACAAAGCAAGCGATTCGCCCGGCCTGGCGCGCAGATTATTTGCTATACGCATCAGAGCGCTTGAAGTTTCAATTGCGCGCCAGCTGATTTTTAGGTAACAAAAAACGGCTAGTTGAGTACGTACAACACGTATCAAGCAGCCGCTTTACCAATGCATTGCGTAAATTATTAGTGGGCGAAAAGGGACTCGAACCCCTGACCCCCTCGGTGTAAGCGAGGTGCTCTAACCAGCTGAGCTATTCGCCCGAACGCACTGTTATCAAACCATCGACACTATACCCGGTTGGGGGGCTATTTGTCAAGCTGCCGGGGTGCAAATGGATGCAGTCTAGCGCTGCCAGTTGTCGGTGAAGAGCGTGTTGAAGCCCTCGGCCAGGCCCGGGTGAGCAAAGACACCATCCCGCAGGGTCGTGTAGGGCAAGCCCCCAAGCATGGCCAGTTGCAAACAAGCGGCCAACTCCCCACCTTCCATTCCGAGAATCGCCGCGCCGAGGATCTGGTCGGTCTCGGCATCGACGATGGCTTTCATCAGCCCCTGCGATTCACCCGCCTCCTGTGCCCGAGCCACGTAGGTCATCGGGATTTTGGCCACTCGAATTGAGCGCCCTTGTTGCCGAGCTTCCCGTTCGGTTACCCCAATGCGCCCCAATTGCGGATCGGTAAAGACTGTGTACGGGATCAGCCGCTCCTTGGTCGTGGCATTACCTCCCTCGAGCAGGTTCTGGCGCAAGATGCGAAAGTCGTCGTAGGCTACGTGGGTAAAGGCAGGCCCGCCGTTGACATCCCCAGCGGCGTAGATGCCCGGCGTGCTGGTGCAAAGGCGCTCATCCACGTGGATAAAGCCCCGTGGGTCGGTAGCTACTCCAGCCGCGGTCAGATTGAGCGCTTCAGTGTTGGGCTGCCGGCCCGTGGCCACCAAGAGATGCGATCCCTTCACCTGGTGCTGCTGCCCGGCCTGCTTGAACGTGACTTCGAGCTCGCCAGTTGTGGACTGCTGCACCTGTTGTGCTTCACTCTCGAGCCATACATCAATGCCTTCCGCGCACAGAATATAGACGACAGCATCGGCAATGTCGTCATCTTCCCGCGGCAACAGTTGGGAGCCGCGCTGGATCAACGTGACTTGTGCGCCAAAGCGGCGAAACATTTGCGCAAATTCCACGCCGATATAGCCCCCACCCAAAATCAGCAGATGGTCGGGTACGGCGGTCAATTCCATGATGGTCGTCGAGGTCAAAAAAGGGACATCCGTTAAGCCGGGAATCCGCGGCACACTGGAGCGCGCCCCGGTATCCAACACGATGATCGGTGCCGAGATCTCGCGCTGATCGCCTGCGTTCAAGCGCACCAAGACGTGCGTCTGGTCCAGGAAGCTGCCCTCTCCAGCCATAAAGTCGATATTCGGCGTCTCGGTCATGGCTTTGAGGATGCCTGACCGCGACTGCTGCACAATCCCATCTTTTCGTTGCCGCACTGCGGCCAGATCCACCTGCACCTCACCGGCCTGCACGCCATAATCAGCTGCGCGGCGGGCCAAATGAGCAATCCGCGCGCTGGCGATCATTGTCTTGGTCGGTGTACAGCCATCGTTCACACAAGTACCACCAACATAATTCCGTTCGATCACGGCTACACGTTGACCAGCCGCGGCGCAGGCGCGGGCCAACGGATTGCCCGCTTGGCCAACGCCAATGATGATCACGTCATGGGTGTGGGAGTTGGTCATACCGCTCGCTCCTTTGCCGAAATATGGGGTTGATAACTGTGGGCAACTTTGCTGTGGTAATCAACGCTACCATACCACAAAGCGGGCGAGGAGGCACATCATTATTTAAACGAAAACACAACCACAGCCTACCCAAAAACCGCCGCTGAAAAGCTGGGAGCGCTGGATAGGCTGTGGTCGCTGGCAAGTGCTGGATTTTGCTTACTCGGCGCTCAGAAACGCCACAAGCGCTTCAATCTCTGCGTCGTTGAGGGGCAACGTCGGCATTGCTGTCTCCGGCTTGATCGCCTTGGGATTGCGCAGCCAAACGCTGACATATTCCGGGATCACCAGGTAATTGCTCAGCTCCGGGCCGACGGACACCGAGAGCTGTCCGGCCATGGCCTCATGCACGTGACAGGTCACGCAGCCTTTGGCCTGAAAGAGTGCCTTGCCGTAGGCTACCAGCTCCTCGTCAGCCACTGATTCGCTGATCACAGGCGCACTGCTGCTGGCCTCAATCTGGGGGACCGGTGCCTGCAACCAAGCCAAGATCTGCCCCAGCATCCAACGCCAATCCTGCGGCACGGGCTGTTCGGACACGACGAGCAGCGGAGCGGTATCGACTTCGGCGGGGGCGAGCTGGCTGGGCGAAACGGTCAAAGCGGGCATGGGGGCAGTCCCAAAATCTCCCAAGCGCACTTCCCATTCCCAAGTGCCCGCCCTCGGCAAGACCAGTTCAGCCGAGTAGTGCCCGGGTAATCCCCAAGACAGGGCTGGAATCTCGATCCGATCTGAGCTGCCGAGCTGCCAGGCGACTACCGTCACTTCGCCATCTGCAGCGGATGGATGCCATGCTGCATGGCTTGAAAACCGATTGATACAGCTCGCCCTGCTTGTAACTCGATGGGCAATTGATGCAACGTCACCACGGCCCAGCCACCAGCCGCGAGCGGCTGCGCCCAGAGGGCGACCAACACGATACCCAAGCCAAGTAAGCTTGTGATTCGATAAAACATGCGCAGTTCCTTTCCTGGTTCAACTACCTAGAGAGATGCGGACCGCACGGGAAATTGTTCGTTCATTCGCTCGCCG